>NZ_JBANLK010000008.1:0-172149 GCF_054968425.1 Paraburkholderia sp. AV2 | reverse complement strand
CTCGTCTGCTGGAACATCTTCAGCCGAGCTGAGCGGCCATTTTGAACTGGCCTTTTATAGGCTTTGAAAGGCTTGAGCGGAGTGCGGGGAAACTTGCACGCTCCGTTCTGAGGGGGCGGCGGCGCAGCAATGCGCCGCTGCTACCCGGCGCCGTCTCCTCGCCGAGCCGGTAATAGGCGTTGATAAAATCCCGCGTCGGAAATTGATTTGTGGTTGGCTCGTGGGGGAAATGCCGGTCGATCGAAGACCGCAGCCGTAGCGGAAGCGAATGCCAGCTCTCCACCCCCAACTTGATATATGTGATCTTGCCCAGCTCAGGCTTGTCCTTATAACGAATTGTTCCCGTCAGGACCACCTCCTGAACGCTATTCCGCGTCTCATCCGGAAAGAGCTCGGGAACGTCGATCAGCGCTTCAAAGTCCTCCCAGCATCTCGCGATCGCACACGCTAGGTCTGAAAATTCGTAGTTCGGATCATGCCCTGCATCGACCACTACGATGTCCATGCATTCGCGGGCAACCAGTTCGTAAATCCCCAGGTTCTCAAAATGCCCGCCGTCACTCAAACGCATCCACTTCGTACGGTTGTTGTGCAGGTTTAGCGCCGCCATTGAATTTAGAAAGAAGGATGGCCACCACGTCCGACGCTTCAGATCGAACGTCGGGTTAATCACCCACACCCCGAGCCCCATGTTGAAGACGGTAAGAAGCGAATTCCAGAGCGGACTCTGCTTGACCGGGTGGATGTCAACCGCCGCCCCTGATGTCGCTACCAGCCGCCAAATCCACTGATGCCTCCAGCTTTTTCGCTTCTTCCCAACATACCATTCCTCTGTCGGGAAATACCCACTGGATCTCGTCCCACAATAGTGACGGCTGACGCAGAAATTTTCTCCACCTCGTTGCTCCTTTCTTTCGTCGTCACGTGCGATAGGCGACTGCGAGAAGCAGTTAATCAGGTGGATGGGGTCTCGATCCGGACCGCGAACCTCGTGAATCGCCCGATCCATCCCACGTCCAAATTTTCGTCTTAGCCCTTCGTAATAAATCTTTACAGGCAAGCATAGCCAGTTCGGATTTGTCATCATGGCAATAAGCGTGATCAACAGTGACACGAAGTAAAGTATATTTAAATCGACTGCGATAGCATGATGTGTCAAATTGCGCATCGCAGCCTGCATGGTCAACCCAGCAGACAGAATCGCCGTGAAACCAAAGGCGTAACGAGCGCGACCTTGCAGTCTGATGATGGATGGATGACTAGGCCGCAGACTCAACGCAACCCCGACGAACAACCAGATCAAGCCGGCCACTGCACACGTCACCCAAAAGAGTGCTCCGGATCCTGATTGTAGATGTCCTGCCATATGCGCCATCTGGATGGCACCGAAGATCATGGCGAGAAAGAACCAAAGCTGACCATCAGATGAGGGCCGTTTCCTGAGCCTCGACGCTACGAACTGGTAAGAACCATCAATCTTGCTCAACATAGGCCTCGCCCCCGAGCGGCGATTATAGACCGGAAGATATGACCATAACGCGGTGGCGAACTCCGCGAAAACTTGGGAAATGCGAATCAAACTAGTGGTCGTTGCTACCACATTCTCGACTCGCCAAGTTCCTTCGCAGCAAAACGGCCGCAAAGCCGAACGCGCTCTCGGTACCGTTGCGACGCTGACTTTTCCCGACGCTCGTTGGAGCAACAGGTTGCTCAGCGGGTGGTGTATCAACCCTCAAAATTTGAGATCCATTCCCGCCCTATCTGTACTGAAGTACAGATAGCGGACTTGAATTTTTCAAGTAATTTTGCCCCTGCGCCGGATCCGCGGAGTCGTTGTCAAATGGCCACTCTGCAGCATGCACTAAACATGAACTGAAAAAGAGCGGCTGGAGCTCTCGGGTCCTAGAAAGCAGAAAGCCCTCGAACTTGAGGGCTTTCATTTCTATTACTACTTCCAAACTTTATTGCGGTACTACGCTCGGATTTTCCAATCTTTATTGCACTTTCCGAACTATTTTGTCACGTCACAGACGCTTTACGCGAAGTTCTTCGCTGCGAAGTCCCAGTTCACGATGTTCCAGAACGCTTCGACGAACTTCGGACGCGCGTTGCGATAGTCGATGTAGTAAGCGTGTTCCCACACGTCGATCGTGATGAGCGGCTTCGCATCGGTCGTGAGCGGGGTGGCGGCGTTGCTGGTCGAGACGATGTCGAGCGAGCCGTCCGCCTTCTTCACGAGCCACGTCCAGCCCGAGCCGAAGTTGCCGACCGCAGCCTTCGAGAACGCTTCCTTGAACGCGTCGAACGAACCCCACTTCGCATTGATCGCGTCGCCGAGCGCACCTGCCGGCGCACCGCCGCCCTGCGGCGAGAGGCTGTTCCAGAAGAAGGTGTGATTCCAGATCTGGGCCGCGTTGTTGAACACGCCACCCGACGACTTCTTGATGATCTCTTCGAGCGAGAGCTTTTCGAACTCGGTGCCCGGGATCAGGTTGTTGAGGTTCGTGACGTAGGCCTGGTGATGCTTGCCATAGTGGTATTCGAGCGTCTCTTCCGACATGTTCGGAACGAGGGCGTTCTTCGCGAACGGCAGCGGCGGGAGCGTAAATGACATGATGCGGTTCCTTCGTCGTGTTATGGGGAGTTCTGCGTGAAGTTCTACAAATTCGCCGGCATTGAGCGCTCGATTGTAGGCGACTTGGAATAACCCCGCAAACGCGCGGACTTTATGCCGGATATCGGCCGTACAAGGGTTTCCGGGGTTTCCGGACCTCTCCCGACCTCGCACCGGAGCCGGTTCGCGGCGGGTCCGAGGCACGAGCGCTGCATGCAAGGATGCGCCGCTCCACCCTCGCGCAACGCTGTGTCAGCAGCGTGAACGCGAGCGTGGCAGCACATGCCGCTACGCTGCGCATGCGGCGTGCCGTGCGGGTCCGGTCACATGCGGAACCGGTAGCCGCATCAGAACCCGTCGGCGAATCGCGGCTGCACGTCGGCGAGGGCCACGTCGGCACTGCCCTCGGCAAGATGCACGGTCAGCCGCTTGCCTGGCTTGAGCGCCGCGGGCGCGCGCACCGCTGCGCCGCTTTGCGCGTCGAGCAGCGCCGCATAGCCGCGTTCGAACGTGCGCTGCGGGCTCAGCACTTCGAGGCGCGCGGCAAGCCCGGAAACCCGTGCGGTTTCGCGTTCGCGCTGCCGGTCAAAGGCACCGTTCAGGCGCCGCGCCAGCGCCTCGACATGCGCGAGCTGCGCCGTCGCGTCGGGGCGCGCACGCTGCCAGCGCATCTGCACGACGGCAAAGCGTGCACGGGCGTCGGCCGCCGCGCGCGAGCCGGCCGAAGCGAGCCGGAGCGCCAGTTGCCGCAAATGGGCACGCTGCTGCGCGAGCCGCTCGGCGGGCGAAACGAGCCGCCGTGCAAGCCAGTCGAGCTGCTGCGCGCGCCGCTCCATGAGCCGGCCGAAGCCGCGCGCGAGCGCCGCATGGCGCTGGTCCAGCTCGCGCAGCAGCAGCACGCGCTGCGGGCTCACGAGCTCGGCGGCGCCGGTCGGCGTGGGCGCGCGCACGTCGGCGGCGAAGTCGGCAATGGTGAAATCGGTCTCGTGGCCCACGCCGCTCACCACGGGAATCCCGCTCGCCGCAATCGCGCGAGCGAGCGCCTCGTCGTTGAACGACCAGAGATCCTCGATCGAGCCGCCGCCGCGGCACAGCACGAGGACGTCCACTTCGGCACGGGCATTCGCCGTTTCGAGCATGGCCGTGAGCTTTTCGGCCGAGCCCGCGCCCTGCACGGGCGCCGGGTAGACGATCACCGGCACGTGCGGTGCGCGGCGGGACAAGGTCGTGAGCACGTCGCGCAGCGCGGCGGCCTGCATCGAGGTGATCACGCCGATGGCGCGCGGATGCGTCGGCAACGTGCGCTTGCGCTCGGGATCGAACAGCCCCTCGGACTCCAGTTGCGCCTTCAGCCGCAGGAAAGCTTCGTAGAGCCGGCCCTGGCCCGTGCGCCGGACCGCCTCCACGTTCAGTTGCAGCTCGCCGCGCGGCTCGTACATCGTGACGAGCGCGCGCACCTCGATGCGGTCGCCCTCGCGCGGCGTGAACTCGGCGTACTGCGCGCGGCCGCGGAACATCACGCAGCGGATCTGCGCCTGCGCGTCCTTGATCGAGAAGTACCAGTGCCCGCTCGCGGCGCGCGTGAAATTGGACACTTCGCCCGAGATCCACGCGAGCGGAAACGTGCGTTCGAGCATCGAAGCGATCGCGCGGTTGAGCGCCGAAACCGGCACGACGACGTCGCCGCCGGGGGCAGGGGGGGAAGCAGGGAATCGATCGGAATTCATGCGGAGCGTGCGAAAAACCAGGCCGGACAGACGATAGACCGTCCGGGTGCCCGGCGTCCAGCACGACCTTCGGGCTTATGGCAAGCGCTGCGAGGTTTCCACACCGCGCAGGTCAGAGGCCATGCGCGGCGACAACGAGTCGCAGACCCACAAAATTTTCACTACATGATTGATTTGATTACGTTTTTTATCGATATACCATGACCTTTCGCCGACGGAAGCCCCCGCATGCGGGCTTTCCAGCCATCGCGGGTGCCACTTCTCCACAAAGTTATCCACAGGCAGGCTGGCAATCGCCCCGGTCGGGGGTCAGCAAAAACCGTCCGGACGGGCAGCTTGCGGCGCGCCCGCCTCCCGCGCTAGAGTGCCAGGTTCCCGGCGGCATCCGCGTGCCGGTTCGGGACGCGAACGCCCCTTGCCCTGTCCGGCAAGGCGGGGCCGCGAGTGCAAGTATTCCGTCACGCCATGCCGTCCCACGATCCGGAGAATCGCCCGATGCCAGCCCAGCCCGTCCTGCCTTCCCGCGCGACGCCCGTACGCGGCGCCGGGCGCGCGCGAACGCGGAGCGCATGCCGATGAGCGGCCTCGCCTCGCGCATCGAAAACCGGCTCGCGCAGGAATGGCAGCGGCGCGGCCCGCTTGCCTGGGCGCTGACGCCGCTCGCCGCGGTTTTCGCGGCCGTCAGCGGCGCGCGCCGCGCCGCCTTTGCGGCAGGCTGGCTCAAAAGCGTACACGTGGGCGTGCCGGTCGTCGTGGTCGGCAACGTGACGGTGGGCGGGACGGGGAAGACGCCTACCGTGATCGCGCTCGTCGAAGCGCTGCGCACGGCGGGCTTCACGCCGGGCGTGGTCTCGCGCGGTTACGGCGCCAAGGTCGAACGCCCTACGCCCGTCACGAGCGCCACCGCGGCACGGCTTGCCGGCGACGAACCCCTTCTCATCGCGCGCCGCACCGGCGCGCCCGTGTGGGTTTCGCCGGACCGCGTCGCCGCCGCGCAGGCGCTGCGCGCCGCCCACGAGGACGTCGACGTGATCGTCAGCGACGACGGCCTGCAGCACTATCGCCTCGCGCGCGACTTCGAACTCGTCGTATTCGACCACCGCCTGGACGGCAACGGCTTCCTGCTGCCCGCCGGGCCGCTGCGCGAGCCGCTCTCGCGCCACCGCGACGCCACGCTCGTCAACAATCCGTTCGAGCGGACGCTGCCGCCCTGGCCCGACACCTTTCTGCTGACGCTCGAACCCGGCGACGCCTGGCATCTGGCCAACCCGGCGCTGCGCCGCCCGCTCTCGCAGTTCGCGGGACAGCGCCTCGTGGCGGCGGCCGGCATCGGCTCGCCGGAGCGCTTCTTCGCGACCGTGCGCGGCGCGGGGCTCGCGCCGCAGACGCTGCCCCTGCCCGACCACTACGCCTACGCGACCAACCCGTTTGCCGAGGTGAAAGCCGACGCGATCCTGGTCACCGAAAAGGATGCAGTAAAATTGGGGGCCTGGAACGATGCGCGCATCTGGGTCGTCCCCGTGGTTGCCGCGCTCGATCATCGCCTTATCACTCTGGTTGTGGAGAAACTCCGTGGACGCCCGTCTGCTTGAAATCCTGGTCTGCCCGATCTGCAAGGGCCCGCTCAGCTACGATCGCGCCGCGCAGGAGCTCATCTGCAACGCCGACAAGCTCGCTTATCCGATCCGCGACGGCATTCCCGTCATGCTGGTGGACGAAGCGCGTCAGACCGTGGAAGGCACGCCGGTCGATCCGGCCGGCCCCGGCGCGGCCTGACCCGGATATGAACGGCCTCGTGCAACCCTTCATTGCCGTCGTACCCGCGCGTCTTGCTTCCACGCGGCTGCCGAACAAGCCGCTCGCCGACATCGGCGGCAAACCCATGGTGGTACGCGTGGCCGAACGCGCGCAGGCGTCGGGCGCGCAGCAGGTGCTGATCGCGACGGACGCGCCGGGCGTACTCGACGCCGCGCGCGAGCACGGCTTCGAGGCGATGCTCACGCGCGCCGACCATCCGTCGGGCACCGACCGGCTCGCCGAAGTCGCGACGCACTATGGCTGGAGCGACGACACGATCGTCGTCAACGTGCAGGGCGACGAGCCGCTGATCGACCCTGCCCTCATATGCGACGTTGCGTCGCACCTCGCCGCGCATCCGGAATGCGCGATCGCGACGGCCGCCCACCCGATCACGGCCCCGGACGAAATCCTCAATCCGAACGTCGTGAAGGTCGTGCTCGATTCGCGCGGCGTGGCGCTCTACTTCTCCCGCGCGCCCATTCCGTGGGCCCGCGACGCATGGCAGCCGCACTGGTCGCCCGAGCGTCTCGATCTGGCTGCAATGCCCGCCCCG
Organism: Paraburkholderia sp. AV2; assembly: GCF_054968425.1. NCBI lineage: Bacteria > Pseudomonadati > Pseudomonadota > Betaproteobacteria > Burkholderiales > Burkholderiaceae > Paraburkholderia > Paraburkholderia sp. AV2. Next base: position 165,455 of record NZ_JBANLK010000008.1, on the reverse strand, counting down.
CCTGCCCCGGCGACGGTTTACCGGCACATCGGCCTGTACGCCTATCGCGCGAAATTCCTGCGCAGCTACCCGTCGCTCGCCCACTCGCCGATCGAACAGGTCGAGGCGCTCGAGCAGTTGCGGGCGATGTGGCACGGCGAGCGCATCGCGGTGCTGGTGACGAAAGAAGCCCCCGCGCCAGGCGTCGATACGCCGGCCGACCTCGCTCGCGTGCAGGCGTTATACCGGACTTAATTCCGGTAATGGCGTAAAAAACCCATGGCATAATCAATTGTTTGCGCGAGCCGTATAAAGCCTTGGTGCGTCGGGGTTTCCCCATATTTCGCCGATTTCGCCCTGCTGCGCCGTCGCTGTGCCTGACACGCGACGCTGCTGCGCGGGGCGTATCGCTGCCCCCGCCGGCACGTGCCGAAGCGGTCGCTGTTGCGAACGGGGAGAGACGCACGACGCCGCTAACGCCTGCCGAAGAAAGGCAAGCCGCGCCGCAAGAATTCACATAGATCGGAGATTGTTGACATGCGTTTGATCCTGTTGGGCGCCCCGGGCGCGGGCAAGGGAACCCAGGCCAGCTTCATCAAGGAAAAGTTCGGCATTCCGCAGATCTCGACCGGCGACATGCTGCGCGCGGCCGTGAAGGCCGGCACGCCGCTGGGCCTCGAGGCGAAGCGCTTCATGGACGCGGGCGAGCTCGTGACCGACGAACTGATCATCAATCTCGTGAAGGAGCGCCTTCAGGAATCGGACTGCAAGAACGGCTATCTGTTCGACGGCTTCCCGCGCACGCTGCCGCAGGCCGAAGCCATGAAGCAGGCCGGCGTGCCGATCGACTACGTGCTCGAGATCGACGTGCCGTTCGACGAGATCATTACGCGCATGAGCGGCCGCCGCATGCATCCGGCATCGGGCCGCACCTACCACCTCAAGTTCAATCCGCCCAAAGTGGACATGACGGACGACGTGACGGGCGAGCCGCTCGTCCAGCGCGACGACGACAAGGAAGAGACCGTGCGCAAGCGTCTCGACGTCTACGTCGCGCAAACGAAGCCGCTCATCGCCTACTACAGCGACTGGGCGAAGCGTGGCGCGGAAAACGGTCTGAAGGCGCCGGAATATCGCGCGATCTCGGGCCTCGGCACCGTCGACGAAATTCGCACGCGCGTGTTCGACGCACTCAAGTAAGACCGTTCTCGCGTAACGCCTCAAGTAGCACTTGGGCCGGCCAGCCGGGGAGAAACCGGCAAGACCGGCTACCCCACTGCCGGCCTCGGATCATGCTGGTATGTCTGCGGGCCGGCTGGCGCCGCGCCATGAGCGCGCCGCCGGGCGGCCCGTTTTTTCGTGCACGCCGCCCGCACGACGACCATAACAAATGGAGCCGAGACACAGCATGCAGATCCGCGACAACGTATTCATCATCACCGGCGGGGCTTCGGGCCTCGGTGCCGCCACGGCGCGCCTGATCGCCGCCGAAGGCGGCAAGGCCGTCATCGCCGACCTGAACGAGGAAGCCGGCAACGCGCTCGCGAAGGAACTGGGCGGCACGTTCGTGAAGTGCAACGTCGCAAGCGAGGAGGACGGCGCGAGCGTGGTTGCCGCAGCGACCGCGCTCGGCGCGCTGCACGGCCTCGTCAATTGCGCGGGCATCGCGCCCGCCGTGAAGACGGTCGGCAAGGACGGCCCGCATCCGCTCGACGTGTTCGCGAAGACCATTTCGGTCAACCTGATCGGCACGTTCAACATGATCCGCCTCGCGGCCGCCGCCATGGCACAGACCGCGCCCAACGAAGGCGGCGAGCGCGGCGTGATCGTCAACACGGCGTCGGTCGCGGCCTACGACGGCCAGATCGGCCAGGCGGCCTATGCGGCTTCGAAGGGCGGCGTGGTCGGCATGACCTTGCCGATCGCGCGCGACCTCTCGCGCAGCGGCATCCGCGTGATGACGATCGCCCCGGGCATCTTCGAAACGCCGATGCTGCTCGGCATGCCCAAGGAAGTCCAGGACGCGCTCGGCGCCATGGTCCCGTTCCCGTCGCGCCTCGGCAAGCCCGCGGAGTACGCGATGCTCGTCAAGCAGATTTTCGAGAACCCGATGCTCAACGGCGAGGTGATCCGCCTCGACGGCGCAATCCGCATGCAGCCGAAATAAGCACCGCAAGTACGGCAGCGCCAGAAGCGAAAAAGCCCACGCAGCGAAGCGTGGGCTTTTTTCTGCGCGAACGGCCAGATGTGCTCAGCCCTGCTCGTTATCGAGCGTGCGCTGGCGCAGCTCCTGCAACTGCGACTCGACGACCATGGCGTCTTCGGCATCGGGGCGCTCGTCGAGATAATGCTCGAGGTCTTCGAGCGCGGGACGCAGGTAATCGAGCCGCGCATACGCGAAACCGCGGTCGCGCACTTCCTCGATACTGTGCGGCAGCAGGATCACGAGCCGCTGCTGGATGCCGAGCAGGCGCTCCCAGCGTTCCGTCTGCAGATAAATCGCCTTGAGGTTGCGCAGCATGCGCGCGACGATCTCGCGGCGCGTAGCCGGCTCAAGGAGCACGCGCAGCGTGCGCACGACCGAATCGCCGGCCTTCGCCACGTAAGGCTCCAGCAACTCCACCATATCGGATTCGGTCAGCCCGCGGCCCGTGGTGGGGTCGAACATCGCATCCCCGCCCGGCAGCGATGCGCGCAGCAGGAAATGACCCGGAAACGACACGCCCCGCACCGGCAGCCCCAGTTGACCCGCAATCTCCAGATAGAGCACCGCCAGCGAAATGGGAATGCCGCGGCGGCGGCGCAGCACGGCGTTCAGGTGGCTGTTGTCGGGATCGTAGTAGTCGTTGAGATTGGCGGCGAAGCCGAATTCACGGAAGAAACACTGATTCAGGGCGGCGACGCGCTCGCGCAGGGCGGCGCCCTCGGGCACGCGGCGGCGCGCGCGCAGCGCCAGCTCGTCGATTTCCGCGAGCGTGCCTTGCAGATCGAGATCGGGGTACGCATCCTGCGCAATCGCGAGTGCCGCTTCGGTAAGCGGCAGGCTGTCGTCGTCGGCCACGAGCGCGCTGAAATAATCCAGTACCCGCGTGTTCATCGTGATCACTTCGCCCGCCTCTTGAAGTAAGCGTACTTGAAGCCCATCAGCCACAGCATACCGAAATATAACGCTGCGAACAGGACGAGGCAGGCGCCGAGCAGCGCGATGCGCGCGAAGGGCTCGTGGCGCAGGCCGATCCAGTCGTAGCTGGTCGCGCACCAGTGCATCACCCCCGCCAGCACGAGGCATGCCCCGATCAGTTGCACGAAGAACGTCGCCCAGCCCGACGACGGCATGTAGATCCCGCGCCGGCGCAGGCCGATGAAGAGGAGTAGCGCGTTCATGCAGGCGCCGAGCCCGACCGAGAGCGTGAGGCCCGCGTGCGCGAAGACCGGCACGAAGATGTAGTTGCTGACCTGGGTGGCAATGAGCACGCCCACGCCGATCTTCACGGGCGTCTTGATGTCCTGGCGCGCATAGAAACCCGGCGCGAGGATCTTGATGAGAATGAGGCCGATGAGGCCCACGCCATAGGCGGCGAGCGCGCGGCCCGTCATGACGACCGAATTCGCGTCGAATTTGCCGTAGTGGAACAGCGTCGCGGTGAGCGGCTCGGCGAAGAAGAACAGCGCGATCGCCGAAGGCGCGGCGAGCAGGAACGTCACGCGCAGCCCCCAGTCGAGCAGCGCCGAATACTCGTGCGGATCGGCATCGACGTGTGCCTTCGAGAGGCTGGGCAGCAGGATCGTGCCGAGCGCCACGCCGAGCAGCGCGGTCGGAAACTCCATGAGGCGGTCGGCGTAGTTGATCCACGAAACCGCGCCCGCACCGAGACGCGATGCGATGTTCGTATTGATGATGAGGCTGATCTGCGCGACCGAGACGGCGAACATCGCCGGCACCATCTTCGCGAGCACGCGCTTCACGCCGCGATGGGCGAGCGCTTTCAGCGGGCGCCAGCCGATGCGCGGCATCATGTCGATACGCTTCAAGGCCGGCAGTTGAACGAGAAACTGCAGCACGCCGCCGACGATCACGGCCCACGCGAGCGCATAGACCGGCTGCTTCATGTGCGGCGCGAAGAAGACGGCCGCGACGATGAACGAAACGTTGAGCAGGACCGGCGCGAACGCCGGCAACGAGAACTGCTTGTACGTGTTCAGCACGCCCGACGCGAGCGACGTCAGCGAGATGAACACGATATAGGGGAACATGATGCGCGTCATCGTGACGGCGAGCGGATACGCCTGCCCGTCGCTCTTGAGGCCCGAGGCCACGACCGTCACGACAAGCGAGGCGCCGACGATGCCGAGTACCGAAAGAATGGCGAGCACCCAAGCGAGCACCGTGGAGGTGGCGTCGACGAGGTCGCGCGTGGCATCGTGCCCTTTCTGGTTCTTGAACTCAGCGAGGATCGGCACGAACGCCTGGGAAAACGCCCCCTCCGCCGAGATCCGGCGCAGGAGGTTGGGAATGCGGAACGCAACGTAGAAGGCGTCGGTGAACTGACTCGCGCCGAACGCGCGGGCAATCAGTGTTTCACGGGCCAGACCGGTCACGCGCGACAGCAGCGTGAAGCCGCTGACCGTCAGCAGGGCTCGGAATAGATTCATGGGGCGCTTATTATACGGGTGCCGCGAAGCCGGCCGATGCTATGCGCCGGCCATACTTCGCCTCTTTGTGATCTGCGATGTGATCTGCGGCGATCCGCGAATCTGACCACGCGCAGAAGACAGCGTTCGGTCGAGAGCGCATAAATCCGATCGGACTGCACGCCGGCGAAACACGGCGATCAAGCCCTTTTTCGCGCGGCGATGCCCCGCGCGAGCCTACGCGCCCGATGCGGCACGATTGCCACTCCCATGATTTTGTTGCTATAATTGCCGATTCTTGGTCTCCCGTGGACCTTGAATCCGCGTCTTGGAAAGAAAGCGAAAACCAGCTGTCAGCGCCTTCTGGGTAGAAGGCAGGGGTAGGAGGCAGGCGGCACTTTTCGACTTTGGCACAAAAGGCGCAGTCGGCAAATGCGCACTCGATGCAGCCTCAAAGTATTCGAGGCATTCGAGGCACACAACCGGCAAATACCGTTTTGCGCTTTCGGGCATGGGTCCCGGAAGCTCAAATCCAGGCAAGGCGCGTTCTCCAGTCCGACTCGATGTCGGCGGGCTTGCGCTCTGAAAACTCAAGGAATCGTAATGGCAAACTCCGCACAAGCACGCAAGCGTGCCCGTCAAGCCTCGAAGGCAAACTCGCACAACTCGGCGCTGCGCTCGAAGTTCCGCACCGCTATCAAGGCTGTTCGCAAGGCGATCGACGCCGGCGACAAGGCAGCGGCCGCAGAAATTCTGAAGGCTTCGGCAAAGACGCTCGACATCATCGCCGACAAGAAGATCGTTCACAAGAACAAGGCCGCTCGCAACAAGAGCCGCCTCACGGCCGCCGTCAAGGCAATGCAGTAAGCGATACGGAAAGCGCGCCACGACGGCCGCTTCCTGTTTCCACTGCAGCACGAAAAACCCGCTTCGGCGGGTTTTTTTGTGGGCGCGCGTGAATCATCTCTTGCGAAGAAGACATTGAACCGGACGTAAAAAAACCCGCCGTAGCGGGTCGCTTCATCGTGCCGAAAGAATCAGCTTGCCCCGACCTGCTGGGTCGGGTGATCGTGCGGCAGTTCGCATGCCTCGGTCACGAGGAGGTCGTTGTCCTTGGCGAAATTCATCACGAAGTTGAACGCCATCGGCTCGATGTCTTTCAGCCGCGAATCGAGGACCACGCACTTCAGGTCGCCGATCATCGTCGGCCGGACATACAACGAGTACCGCAGATAGGCATTCGGGCCCCGCGCGTTCGCCGACGCCTTCGGACCGAAGCTCGACATCACGCCCGCCAGGCGTTCCGACCAGTCGCTCGGACGAAACGTCTTCCCGTTCGAGGTGATACCTTGAATGAAGTATTCGGTTGGGGCTTCGTCGGCCATGTACGGTACCTGTGTGGCGGCACGCTCGCGTCACCCACGAGTTGCCGGCGGGATAGGGGTCACGGGCTTCCGGCCAGCGCACAGGCCCGCTATCGTGCCTGAGAGAAAACCCCGCGATTATAGCCTGGCAGGGGTCTTTCCGCACTGCACACAAGCCGCTCCGGCGGGTGTCCGTGCCCCCGGCAGTAACGCCCCGATCGCGAGGCGCTTACCCCTGCCGCGCGCCCCGTACGGCTTCCGGGCGACTCGTCAAATCCTGCAAAATCCTTTATGCTGCATTGACTTACCACCAACCGCAGCGGCGTCGCCGGCCCCATCCTGCAGTTTCGAGGCCGGATCGGGCGCCGCTTTCGTTTCATGACCTCCCGGACCCTACGCCATTACCTGCAGTTCAAGGATTTCTCTCTTGAAGACTATGAATATGTGCTTGAGCGTGCCCGCATCCTCAAGCGCAAATTCAAGAACTACGAGACGTATCATCCGCTGCACGACCGTACGCTCGCGATGATCTTCGAGAAGAACTCCACGCGTACGCGGCTCTCGTTCGAAGCCGGTATCTTCCAGCTCGGCGGCCATGCCGTGTTCATGAACACGCGCGACACGCAGTTGGGCCGCGGCGAACCGATCGAAGACGCGGCCCAGGTGATCTCGCGCATGGTCGACATCATCATGATCCGCACGTTCGGCCAGGACATCCTCACGCGCTTCGCCGAAAACTCGCGCGTGCCGGTCATCAATGGCCTGACGAACGAGTACCACCCCTGCCAGGTGCTGGCCGACATCTTCACGTATTACGAGCATCGCGGCCCGATCCGCGGCAAGACGGTCGCCTGGGTCGGCGACGCGAACAACATGCTCTACACGTGGATCGAAGCGGCGCAGATTCTCGAATTCAAGCTGACCATCTCGACGCCGCCGGGCTACCCGCTCGACGCAGCGCTCGTTGCGGAGGAAAGCAAGCCGTTCTTCGAAGTGTTCGAGGATCCGAACGCCGCCTGCGAAGGCGCCGACCTCGTCACCACCGACGTCTGGACGAGCATGGGCTTCGAAGCCGAAAACGAAGCGCGCAAGAAGGCGTTCGCCGACTGGTGCGTGGACGCCGAGATGATGGCGCGCGCCCAGCCCGACGCCCTCTTCATGCATTGCCTGCCCGCCCACCGCGGCGAGGAAGTGAGCGCGGACGTGATCGACGGGCCGCAAAGCGTGGTGTGGGACGAGGCGGAAAACCGCCTGCACGTCCAGAAGGCGCTGATGGAATTCCTGCTGCTCGGCCGGCTGAACCACTGAGCCGGGCCGACCGCAACCGCGAGCGGATCCGCAGACCGTCTACGGAGGCGTCAAGCCCCCTTCTCGTCGCAATGCCGGGACATCTTCCCGGCATTGTTCATTTCTGCGCGCGGCTCAGGCTGCCGCGCCTGGAGCCGTCTCCCCGAGCCGCCGCGCCAGCGACTTGAGCAGCGGCGCCACACGCTGGCGAAACACGTCCGGTCCCATCGACGAGGCCGGCCCGCTGCAGCTCAGCACGAGCCAACGGCGCTCGCGCGGCTCGCGAAACGGCACCGCGACAGCGTTCACGTCGTCATGCCAGTCGCGAAACGAGTAGCAACAGCCCTCTTTCGCGAATATCTCGATCTCATGCTGCGTGGCCGCCACCTGCGCCGGTCCCTCCGCGCCCGCGGCTTTCTCCAGTTCGGCCATGAGCGCCGCGCGCACGTCAGGCGGCTGAACCGCGAGATACGCGCGACCCATCGAACTTGTCAGCATCGACAGACGCGAGCCCGAAGCCAGCCCGAGCGTGAGCGCGGTCTCGCTGCGAATCGTCTCCAGATAGATCATCTCCAGCCCGTCGCGGCAGCCTAGCGATACCGCCGCCCCCACCTCGCGCGCGAAGGCCCGCAGATGCGGCCGCGCGAGTTCGAGGACGTCGGTGTTCGAGAGCATCGTGAACCCAAGCGAGAGCACGCCCGCATCGAGCGCGTACTTGCCGAGGGCTTCGTCGAAGCGCAGGTAGCCAAGCACGGTGAGTGTGTACGCGAGCCGGTTCACGGTGGCCTTCGGCAGGCCGGTGCGCGCGACGAAATCGCGGTTGCCGAGCAGCGTTTCGCCGGGGCGGAACGCCCGCAGCAGTTCGAGGCCGCGCGCGAGCGCGACGACGAACTTGCGCTCGTCGAGCTCGCCGCCGGGCAGCGAAGCGGATAAGGGGAATCCAGATGCAGACATGGGCGCGTAAGTGATACACTGGAGTCAATATGCAAAACATTGTTCCGCATTGCGGAACTTCCGTCAAGTACAAATTCCCCTTTTGGAGGAGAGACACCATGGCCGAACACGCCCAGTTTCATTGGGAAGATCCGTTGCTGCTGAGCCAGCAGCTCACCGAAGACGAACGCATGGTGAGCGACGCCGCTGCCGCTTACGCGCAGGACAAGCTCGCGCCGCGCGTGCTGGAGGCGTTCCGCCACGAAAAGACCGATGCCTCGATCTTCCGCGAAATGGGCGAAGTGGGCCTGCTCGGACCGACGATCCCCGAACAGTACGGCGGTCCGGGCCTGAACTACGTGAGCTACGGGCTGATCGCGCGCGAAGTGGAGCGCATCGACTCCGGCTATCGCTCGATGATGTCCGTGCAGTCGTCGCTCGTCATGGTGCCGATCTACGAGTTCGGTTCGGAGGAACAAAAGCAGAAGTACCTGCCGAAGCTCGCGTCCGGCGAATGGATCGGCTGCTTCGGCCTCACCGAGCCGAACCATGGCTCCGACCCGGGCAGCATGATCACGCGCGCGAAAAAGGTGAACGGCGGCTACTCGCTCACGGGCGCGAAAATGTGGATCACGAATTCGCCGATCGCGGACGTGTTCGTCGTCTGGGCGAAGCTCGAAGAAAACGGCAAGGACGATATCCGCGGCTTCATCCTCGAAAAGGGCTGGAAGGGTCTGTCCGCACCGGCGATTCACGGCAAGGTGGGCCTGCGCGCGTCGATCACGGGCGAAATCGTGCTCGACGAAGTGTTCGTGCCGGAGGAGAACATCATGCCGGGCGTGAAGGGCCTGCGCGGACCGTTCACCTGCCTGAACTCGGCGCGCTACGGCATCGCCTGGGGCGCGCTCGGCGCCGCCGAATCCTGCTGGCACACCGCGCGCCAATACGTGCTGGATCGCAAGCAGTTTGGCCGCCCGCTCGCGGCGAACCAGTTGATCCAGAAAAAGCTCGCCGACATGCAGACCGAAATCACGCTCGGCCTGCAAGGCTGCCTGCGCCTTGGCCGCATGAAGGACGAAGGCACGGCCGCGGTGGAGATCACTTCCATCATGAAGCGCAACTCGTGCGGCAAGTCGCTCGACATCGCCCGTCTCGCCCGCGACATGATGGGTGGCAACGGCATCTCCGACGAATTCGGCGTAGCGCGCCACCTCGTGAATCTCGAAGTAGTCAACACCTACGAGGGCACGCACGACATCCACGCGCTGATCCTCGGTCGTGCGCAAACGGGCATTCAGGCGTTCTTCTGAACGGCGCCTGCGCAGGCAGGAAAGCATGAAAAAAGCGCCGCACGATGTGCGGCGCTTTTTGCTTGAGCGGGCGTTCCGGGGAACCCGTCCGGGCGCTGTCTCGACCGCCGCTTACTTGTTCGGCTGCGGCGTAAGACGCAGGTACGGACGCAACGCCTTGTATCCCTTCGGGAACTTCTGCTTGATCAGCTCTTCGTCCTTCAGCGAAGGCACGATCACGACGTCGTCGCCCTGCTTCCAGTTGCCGGGCGTCGCGACCTGATAGTTGTCCGTGAGCTGCAGCGAGTCGATCACGCGCAGCACTTCGTCGAAGTTGCGGCCCGTGCTCGCCGGATAGGTGATGATGAGCCGCACCTTCTTCTTCGGATCGATCACGAAGAGCGAACGCACGGTCAGCGTCTCGTTCGCGTTCGGGTGGATCATGTCGTACAGCGTGGACACCTTGCGATCGCCGTCCGCGAGAATCGGAAAACCGACGCTCGCCGCCTGCGTCTCGTTGATATCCTTGATCCACTCGTTGTGCGACTCGGCGCTGTCCACCGACAGCGCAATCGTCTTCACGCCGCGCTTCTCGAACTCGTCCTTGAGCTTGGCCGTGAGGCCGAGTTCGGTCGTGCAAACGGGCGTGAAGTCGGCGGGATGGGAGAACAGCACGCCCCAACTGTCGCCGAGCCACTCGTGGAAGCTGATGCGGCCGAGGCTCGAATCCTGCTCGAAGTCGGGTGCGATATCGCCAAGACGTAGACTCATGGTGCGTTTCCTTGAATGGAGTGTGGGTGGAATCTCCCGGCACCGGCCGGGCTTCGAACCGTGAAAGACCTCGGACACCCAAGCATACGGGAGTCCGCCCGCGCCGCGAACGAACATTGCCTCACACCATTATGAGTTTTGGTAATTTCGGACCGGATCATGGAAACTTCTCGGGCCAGATCAACTCCATCCAACCTGGTGTGCCGCGTGACACGAGCCGTTGCAGCACGGGAACAGTAAGTGCGCCACAGGCGCTTCGAGTGCGCGCCGCACTCGCCAGCGTCCGTTTCTTTGTTACGATTCACGCGTGGCGTAACACGAAGGGAGCCAGTCAATGTCAGAAGTCAACAAGGAGAGGCTGATGTCGGATATCAAGACCGTCCTCGCGGATGCAGAGGACCTGCTCAAGCAGGCAGCGAGCGCCACCGGCGAACGGGCGTCCGAACTGCGCGAAACGGCGCTCTCCCGCCTGAAACAGGCGAAGGAGAAAGCGGCCGACGTTCAGGTCGTGGTGATCGAGAAGGGCAAGAAGGCGGCTCGCGCCACCGACGACTACGTTCACGAGCATCCGTGGACGTCGATCGGTATCGCGGCAGGCGTGGGCGTGCTGATCGGTCTGCTGATCAACCGCAAGTAAGCGAGCGCCGCGCCCGGCAACCGGCGACTGGCCTGGCGGTCCATACCGCCACGCTTGCCCGGGCCACGCCGTGCCGGGCGCCATGCCCTACCGCGGGCCGGTGCGCCGCACCGGCCCGTCCTTCCTCGCGCAATCGCATGCGCAACCTGCTCCCGCCATGACGACAGATACCCAATCGCCACGACACGACCACGGACCGCTGCGGCGGCTGCTCGGTTCGGCGTTCGCGATGCTGCAAACCCGGCTCGAGCTCATCGGCATCGAACTGGCGGAGGAGAAGGAACGTCTGCTCGCCGTCCTGTTCCTCGGCCTCGCGGCGATGATGCTTGCCACCATGGCGTTGATCGCGTTGACCGCGCTGATTGCGATCGCCTTCTGGGACACCTGGCGCTGGCAGGCACTGGCCGTTATCACCGCCGTCTACGCGCTGGCCGCGCTCGTCTGTGCGCTCAAGGCGCGCAGCGGGCTGCGCAATGCCCCGCTGGTTTTCCAGGCAACGTTGGAAGAGTTCGAGAAGGACCGCGAAATCCTTCGCAAGCATTGATCGCCAGGAACCGCTACTCAATCCAGCCGACGCCATGAACCAATCGAAACCGGATAACGCCTTTCGCCCCGCCCGGCCGCGCTCCCACGACCTTTCCACGCCGCAGTTGCGCGCGTTGCGCAAGGAACTGCTGATCGTCCGCGCGAGCGTGGAGCGCGCCGAAATGGCCGAAACGATTGTCGAGTTGCGCGAGCGGGCCACCCATTTCAGTTGGCTGCGCTTTCTCGTGCCCGGTTTCAGCCGCGCGGGCGGGGCTGTCTCGGCGGGCGCCGGAATCGGCAACCTGCTCAAGCAATATCCGCTTCTGAGCTCGCTCGTCTCGCTGGTCGTCGCCAAGCCGTTGCGCAGCAGGCTCGTTTCGGCGGCACGTCCGATCATCAAGTGGGGCGGCCTCGCGTTCACCGCGTGGGAGGCATATCGCGTGTGGCAGCAGATGCGGCGCCAGAATGGCCGCCCCGCGCGCGCCAATTCGTCTGACGAGTCCCCCGACGCGGGCTACTGACGCTCCGGGCTACCCGGTTCGCTCAGCGCCCTCGCCAGCATTCCTCCGCAACCGGCGCGACCGTGCCCGCTATCGCAGTCCGGTTGCCGCGTGCCCCTGTCGCGTCGAGCGTGAAGATTCCGCAGGGGTCGCCGTGCATCGGTCCCGTGGCAACCGGAGAAGCCTCCAGTCCGTAACCGCCGTTCGACTCGTCCGCGGGCAACAGACGCAGGCGGTAGACTGGCGGCCCTGTCGGCGGCGATTGATCCATGCCCGCAGGCAGCACTGCCGGCACCGACACCTGGGTATCGATGAATTGCGCCGCACGATAGAGCACGGTCACGGTCTCGATCCGATGGCTACGTGCGATCTGACCGCTCCACGACGGCAACGCGAAAACCGCAACGATCGCCATCGCCGCAAGCGCCATCGCGAGCTCCAGCAGTGTGAACGCGTGCTTCCCGGCTTTCATCGTCTTTCCCTCCCTGGCGCCTCGTCAGAAAGGCCGCGCTGCAATGCGGCGCCAATGCCGTTCGATATGCGTACCGTCGAGAACGAGCTGTACCTGCAGCCAGCTCTGCGTCTCTTCGGACGCGCCAAAGCCGCGTGCCGTCAAGACAAAGGCGCGCGCCGCCGGCCGGCTGCCGATGCGCCATGCCTCGACGAAACATTGCGGCGGCCTGACCGAGCCCGGCCACGCGCCGGTCACAGCAATGGCCCGTGCATCGAAGCCGGCTTGCTGGCGCCAGCCCGCCGGCTCCCCTGTCAAGACGGGTGCCGCCGGTGCGATCATGGAGCCGTTGGCCAGCGCGCGCGTGCAGAGCAAGAGCGCGGCATCGGCGGCATGAAACGCCTGCAGCGTGTCGGCAATAAAGCTGGCATTGCGCGCTTCGAGCAACGCAGCTTCGAACCAGGCCGACGACGTGACGAGCATCATCGACGCCATCACCAGTACGACCGGCAGCGCGATGCCTCGACGTTGCCGCCGCCCGCGCGGCGAATGGCTGCGTGCCGCGCTCATGCCGCACCGCCCGCCGCATTGCGTAGCGCGATATGGCGCCAGAAGATCTGGCGCGCGCGTCCGTCGGTGGCGAGGATCGTCGCGCCATTGCAATCGACGTAGCTCACCCGGCGCGTAGACGGCGCACCGCGCACCTGTACGCACAGATCGACGGCGATGACCTGGGGCCACTGGTCGCGCGCGAGCGACGAGGCATCCACAGGCTGGCTCGCGTCCGCCAGCCAGTAGCGCAGGCGCAGCTTTTCGACGCCCTCCACGAGCGGCTGCGCGGTCCCGACCTTGCCCGAACCTTCGCAGTACAACTCCGGCTCGCCGGTGGAACTGCTCGGTTTCGCGTGGTAGCGGTTGACCACCGTCACGCCCTCCCCGCCTGCCGCCTGACCGAGGCAGTCGGTCACCTCTCCCGACGACGAACGCGAGGTCGAGACGGTGTCGCCGACATAGCGAATCGCAATGCCATCCGAGCGGCTGGACAGCGTCTCGCAGGTCAGACCGGCATCGGCTCCCACTGGTCGCCCGGCGGTGCAGCCGAAGATGGCACTCGCGGCAGGTCCTTGCGGTGTATCGGCCGGCGTAAAGCCCGCCATCTGGATCTGCTCGCCGATCAGCAGCAATGCATTCATGCCCGCCTCGTGAATGCGCGCGGCGTCGGTCGCCGCGACGAATGCCTGGTGCTGCGAACGATATGCCGTGATCGCCCCCGCCCCCACGACGAGGCCGAGCGCGACGGCAATCGTCAATTCCAGCAGCGTATGCCCGCGGCTGCTCCGCCTCGTGCTGAACCCGCTGCCCGTCATTTTGCGAACGCCAGCGAGACGCATGCGTGACCCTCGGCAGCCGCCACGCCGTTGCACATGTCCGGCGGCACTGAAACGGCGGGCGCCATTGCGTAGCGCGACGCAACCCACGTCACGGTCGCGACAACGCCCTCGCCGCCCGCACTTGTCAGCGCGACGGTGCCCAGCGGCACGATAGCCGGCACTCTCGCCTTCCACTCGTCTGCGGCCCTCGCGGAAGCTCCGAGCAACGCCTCCGCGATCGCATCGGCGGCAAACGCGGCGCGTTCGCGCTCGCTCGCGGCCCGTGCGTGCCGCGCCATGGCGATCTGCGTACCGAGCTGACCGAGCACGCAAATTGCCATGATGGCCATCGCCAATGCGACCTCCAGCAGCGTCGCACCACGCCTGGTCGTGCCGCGCCCCCGCCTCACGACGCCCCTCCGCACGCGCCCTCGTTGATGCGTGCGCGTCCTGCCGCCGCGACGCGAATGCAGCGGCGCCATGGCGCACCGCGCACGGCCCCACCGGCAGCGCGCGGTGCGATATCGAAGCTGCGAAGCACGCCGATGGCCTGCCCCGCCGGCGGGGTAAACGTGATCGCAGTCAATTGCGACGCGATTGCTACGTTATCGTGCGCTGGCTGCACCCGCAGGGGACGCATCGACCCTGGGCCTTCGGCCATCACCGCCCACCCGCACGACCAGTCGGCTGCCCCCGACGGACAGGCCTTGTTGGCCGCAAGGCAATGACGAGCCACGTCGATACGGCATACGGTGATACGCGCCTTGCGCCGGATCGCTTCGTTGCGCGCATAGGCGAATGTTCCGAGCAACGCGTTCGCACGTGCGTTCACCTCGTCGCGTATGCGCCAGGCGACAAACGAAGGCGTCGCCGCAGCCGCGCCAATCGCAAGCAGGACCACGACGACCATGGTCTCGATCAGCGAGAAGCCGTTGTATTTCATCAGCAATCCTTATTTTTAAGGTATTGCCGTCAATCTAGCGAGAAAGCGGGAGCGGAACAATCGGCCGAACGGCCAGGTGGCACAGGACGCGCCCGTTCGCGACAATCCATGCGTCACGAACGGCTGCGAAAGAGGAGAAGAGAAATGCGGAAGGACTCAGCGTTTGCGCGGCGGCGTGCCGGCGCTGCTGCTACGGCGGAATTCCTCGATCACGTCCTCGAATTCGGAGACATCCTCGAAGCGCCGGTATACGGATGCGAAACGCACGAACGCGACCTTGTCGAGTTCGCGCAACTCGGCCATGACGAGCTCGCCAAGGCGCTCGCTGCGCACCTCGCGCTCGCCGCTGCCAAGCAGTTGATATTCGATGCGCGCCACCGCCGCATCGATCGCGTCGGCCGCAACCGGACGCTTGCGCAGCGCCAGTTGCATGCTGGCCACGATCTTGCGGCGGTCGAATTCCGTGCGGCTGCCGTCCTTCTTCACGACAGCCGGCATCGCCAGCTCGACCCGCTCGTACGTCGTAAAACGCTTGTCGCAGGCCGGGCAGCGGCGGCGCCGGCGGATCGCGGCGCCGTCTTCGGACACGCGCGAGTCAACCACCTGTGTGTCTTCGTGCCGACAGAAAGGGCAGCGCATGCTGGGTCGGCGCGCGGCTTAGCGGTAAACCGGGAAGCGCTTCGTCAGCTCGGCGACCTGCGCGCGCACGCGCTCGATCGTTGCCGCATCTGCCGGGTTGTCGAGCACGTCGGCAATCAGGTTACCCACCTGCTCGGCTTCCTTCACGCCAAAGCCGCGCGTCGTCATGGCCGGCGAGCCGAGGCGGATGCCGCTCGTCACGAACGGCTTTTCCGGGTCGTTAGGAATGGCGTTCTTGTTCACGGTGATATGCGCTTCTCCCAGCACCCGCTCGGCTTCCTTGCCCGTGATGTGCTTCGCGCGCAGGTCCACCAGCATCACGTGGCTTTCCGTGCGGCCCGAAACGATACGAAGACCACGCTTGACCAGCGTCTCCGCCAGCACGCGTGCGTTCTCCACCACGTGCTGCTGGTAGGTCTTGAATTCCGGCGAAAGCGCTTCCTTGAACGCCACCGCCTTGCCCGCGATCACGTGCATGAGCGGACCGCCCTGGATGCCCGGGAAGATGGCCGAGTTGATCGGCTTCTCGAACTCCGCCTTCATCAGGATCACGCCGCCGCGCGGGCCGCGCAGGCTCTTGTGCGTGGTCGTGGTGACAAAGTCCGCATGCGGCACCGGGTTCGGGTAGAGGCCCGCGGCGATCAGGCCTGCGTAGTGCGCCATGTCGACCATGAAGTATGCGCCCACTGCCCTGGCAACCTTGGCGATGCGCTCGAAGTCGATACGCAGCGCGAATGCCGACGCACCCGCGATGATCAGCTTCGGCTTGCTCTCGTGCGCGCGCTTTTCGAGCGCGTCGTAATCGATGTCTTCCTGGGCATCGAGGCCGTAGCTCACGACGTTGAACCACTTGCCGCTCATGTTGAGCGCCATGCCGTGCGTGAGGTGACCGCCTTCGGCAAGGCTCATGCCCATGATCGTGTCGCCGGGCTTGAGCATGGCGAAGAACACGCCCTGGTTCGCCTGCGAACCCGAGTTCGGCTGAACGTTCGCGGCTTCGGCGCCAAACAGTGCCTTCACGCGGTCGATCGCGAGCTGCTCGACGATATCCACGTATTCGCAGCCGCCGTAATAGCGCTTACCGGGATAGCCTTCGGCGTACTTGTTGGTGAGCTGCGAGCCCTGCGCGGCCATCACGGCCGGGCTGGTGTAGTTTTCCGAGGCGATCAGCTCGATGTGCTCTTCCTGACGGCGGTTCTCGAGTTCAATGGCCTTGAAGAGTTCGGGATCGACTTTGGCGATGGTGCTTTCGGCTCTGTCAAACATACGGATTCCGTTAAGTGTGTTCAGGTTGACCGGGTCTCGCGCGGAACGCGTAGCTGGTACGCGGCGCTGCTGGCAGGAAGACGAGCCTTGACGTGGCGGAAGGAGGTGCCGCACACGCAAGGCAGGACAGCCCGTGCAGCGCTGAAAGAAGCGCGCGGATTTCGGCTGCCCAGGCGAACGGCAAAACGGCGCCCCGCGCTTCACGGTGGGTCGTTCCACCTTGAGTTCCCGATCCAGCCATGGCAGGCACAGTTGTTGCCGCCACGGCTATTACGATTCAGGAACCCTATCGCCAGTCACGCAGGGATTGAGCGCGTTAGTGTATTGGAAGCGCCGGGAATAGGCAACCGACAGGGCAGCCGCCGGCCGCAAAGCCCGTCCAGCCGGGCCGCGGCGGTTCTGGCCCCAGGTTTCTGGGGGCTTCCTTGCCGCAGCGCCGCAATGGAAGTAGGCTTGACCCTTTCTCTGCCACCCACCGACCAGGGAGCAACCATGATCGTCTTCGTCACCGGCGCCTCCGCAGGCTTCGGCACCGCCATCGCCCGGGCTTTCGTGAAGGGCGGCCACCGCGTCGTTGCAACCGCCCGCCGCAAGGACCGCCTCGATGCCCTCGCCGCCGAACTCGGCGACGCCCTGCTGCCGCTCGAACTCGACGTGCGCGATCGCGCCGCCGTGGAAGCCGCGCCGGCCGCCCTGCCGGCGGAATTCGCCGCCGTGGACGTGCTCGTGAACAATGCCGGCCTCGCACTCGGCGTGGAGCCTGCCCAGAGGGCCGATCTCGACGAATGGGAAACCATGATCGAGACCAACTGCACGGGCCTCGTGCAGGTCACGCGCGCCTTTCTGCCGGGCATGGTCGAGCGCAACCGCGGCCACATCTTCAACCTGGGTTCCGTGGCCGGCCGCTGGCCGTATCCGGGCGGCAACGTGTACGGCGCCACCAAGGCCTTCGTGCGCCAGTTCAGTCTGAACCTGCGTGCGGATCTGGCGGGCACCGCGCTGCGCGTGACGGATATCGAGCCGGGCCTGTGCGGCGGCACCGAATTCTCGAACATACGCTACCGCGGCGACGACGCCAAGGCCGCCAACGTCTACAAGGACGTGGAGCCGCTCACGGCCGAAGACATTGCCGATTCGATCTACTGGATCGCCACGCGCCCCGCGCACGTGAACATCAACACGATCGAGCTGATGCCGGTTGCGCAGTCCTTCGCGGGCCTGACTATCCATCGCGGCTGAGGCCCTACCCGGCGCAACCCCGCCTGTGTCCGTCAGGTGAACGAAAGTCAGTGGGGGTGCGCGTTCCGGTAGAATGCGCGGCATGGAAAAACGCACGAGCCAGACGGGCACCGCCCCGCGCCCGGACGAGCGGGGCTTCGAGTGGCAGGTTCGCGTGTACTACGAGGACACCGACGCCGGCGGCATCGTGTTCTACGCGAACTACCTCAAGTTCTTCGAGCGCGCGCGAACCGAATGGCTACGTGCGTGCGGCGTCGATCAGCGCCGCCTCGCCGGGGAAGCCGGCGTGCTCTTCGTGGTGCGCCGCACGGCGCTCGACTACCGTGCGCCTGCGCGCCTCGACGATATTGTCACGACCGTGACAAGGATCGAGAAACTCGGCCGCGCGTCGGTCGATTTCGTGCAGGAAGCGTGGCGTGGCGAGACGCTGCTCGCCGCAGGCAGCATTCGCGTCGCCTGTGTCGAGGGCGCCACCCTGCGGCCCGCCGCCATTCCGGACCCTGTGCACGAGGCATTATTGCGCGGCGGACCGGTCAAAGTTGCAACGGCCGTGTCAACGGCCGCGCAGTAATTTCCGTTGATACGACGCCAGTGAACTCGCGCCGGTCAAAACAGGACCAAGCAGGGTTCGGTCGCACTGGCGCCGGGGATTTCCGTTTGCCTACGGAAACCCTCGCAACGCCTTGCAGCCGTTCGCCCCTTTCGGGACGCTACAACGAACCTCTATGAACACGACGCAAGATTTTTCAATCCTTTCCCTCGTTCTTAATGCGAGCGTGCTGGCGCAGGCAGTCATGGGACTGCTCCTGCTGCTCTCACTGATTTCCTGGACCTTCATCTTCCGCAAGTGGTTTGCGATCCGCCGCGCTCGCGCGCAGACCGAACGCTTCGAACGCGACTTCTGGTCGGGCGGCGATCTTCAGGCGCTCTACCAGAGCGCCGCAAACAACCGCCACACGATCGGCGCGCTCGAGCGTATTTTCGAATCGGGCATGCGCGAATTTCTCAAGGCCAAGGAAAAGCGCATGAACGACCCAGGCGCCGTCCTCGATGGCGCACGCCGTGCAATGCGAGCAGCGTTCCAGCGCGAAATGGACGCGCTCGAAGCAAACCTCTCGTTCCTCGCATCGGTGGGTTCGGTGAGCCCGTACATCGGTCTCTTCGGCACGGTCTGGGGGATCATGAACGCATTCCGCGGTCTCGCGAACGTGCAGCAAGCCACGCTCGCGAACGTCGCGCCCGGCATCGCCGAAGCGCTGACAGCCACCGCAATCGGTCTTTTCGCCGCGATTCCGGCTGTCGTCGCCTATAACAGCTACGCGCACGACATCGACCGCCTCGCGATCCGCTTCGAAACCTTCATCGAAGAGTTCTCGAACATCCTGCAGCGTCAGGCCCACTAATCTTCAAGGAGTCGAAGATGGCTGGCTCAGTTCGTTCGAGCATGCGCGGCAGCCGATCGCGCCGCGCGATGGCCGATATCAACGTCGTGCCGTACATCGACGTGATGCTGGTGCTGCTCGTGATCTTCATGGTGACGGCCCCGCTAGTCGCTCCGTCGATCGTCAACCTGCCCACTGTGGGCGGCGCGTCACAACAGCAGCAAACGCCGCCCGTCGTGGTCAACATTCGCGCGGACGGCAATCTGAGCGTACGCTACAAGGATGATTCCGGCGCCACGCAGCAGGAAACCATGACGCGAGCCGACCTGACTACCTTCGTCGGCGGGCGAGAGCAGGATCATCCCGACCAGCCGGTCGTGATCGCCGCCGACAAGGCCGTCAAGTACGAAACCGTGATGGACGTGATGTCCGATCTGAAGGCGCAAGGCGTCAAACGTGTCGGACTGCTCGTCAAATCGCAATGACCCGCAAGAATCTCAGCTATCCGCTTCAGCCCCCGCGCGAACGCGGCACGCTGCGTGCTTTACTGCTCGCCGTGCTGATGCACGTGCTGCTCGGATTGTTCCTGTATCACGGTATCCATTGGCAAAACAGCACGCCGGCAGGCGAAGAAGCCGAGTTGTGGACCGAGGTGCCCGATCTTTCGACGCCGCGGCCGGCACCGCCGCCCGTCCCCGTCGCACCGGCCCCGCCGCAGCCGACGGAAGAAGCCGACATTGCGCTACAGCAACAAAAGCGCAAGCAAGAAGAAGCCGCGCGTCAAGCGCAGCTCGCCGAGCAGCAGCGCCTGCTCGAACAGCAACGAGAGGATGCCGAAGCGAAGCGTCAGCAGCAACTCGCGGCGCAACAGGCGGCGCAGCTCGCCGTCCAGCAGAAGGCCGCGAAGCTCAAGCAGCAACAGGATCAGCAGGCCGCGGCCGACAAGCTCAAGCAACAGCAGCTCGAAGCGCAGAAGAAGCAGCAACAGCTCGAAGACCAGCAAAAGCAGGCGCAACTCGACGCCCAGAAGAAAGCCGACGCCGCGAAGGCCAAGGCGCAGGCCGAAGCGCAAACGAAGAAGCTCGACGCCGAACGACGCGCGCGTATTGCGCAGATGCAAGGGGCGATGGGCGGCGGATCGAGCGATAGCGGCAACGGACTCGCGAAGAGCGGCAACGGCAGCGGCGCGGGCGGCACGGCGGCGTCGGCGGGTTATGCGGAGAAGGTTCAGCGCCTCGTGCGGCCCAAGATCATCTGGGCCGGCGGGACAGAGGGCCTCGAAACCGTCGTGGCAGTGCATTGTGCGCCAACGGGCACGCTGCTCTCGGCGATCATCACGCGCAGTAGCGGCAATTCGCAGTGGGACGCCGCCGCGTTTCGGGCGGTCCAGCAATCGGATCCCATGCCGCTCGATACCAACGGCAAAACGCCGTCGAACTTTACAATTACTTTGCGCCCGGCAGGTTAAGGGCGGCCCCAGGGGTACAGGAACTCAGGCGTGCAGCAGCAGCTCGCGGAACGATTCGACCGATTTCGGGTCTGTCTCCTGTTGCACGATGTTACAAAATTGCTTTTTCGGGAAACATCACAGCATGAGTTTGATGACGAAGCTTGGTCTGCGAACCCTCGTCGCGTCCTGCCTCATCGTGGCAGGCAGTGCGGCACATGCACAACTCAACGTCCTCGTGACGGGAATCGGCTCCACCCAGTTTCCGATCGCGACGGCCAATTTCGCCAATGAGGCGAACTCGCCGCAGCAGGTCAGCGCGATCGTGCGCGCGGATCTCGCGCGCAGCGGCAAGTTCAGCAACATCGACGCGGGCAGCACGCCCGTTTCGGAAAACGATCCCGTCGATTTCGGCGCCTGGAAGGCCAAGGGTGCCAACGCATTTGTCGGCGGCAGCGTCAACAAGCTCGCGAACGGCCAGTACGAAGTGCGCTTCAAGCTGTACGACACGGTCAAGGGCCAAAGTCTCGGCGGTCTCGTGCTCGTGAGCCCCGAAAGCGGCCTGCGTATGAGCGCGCACAAAGTGGCCGACTACATCTACAAGACGCTGCTTGGCGATCGCGGCGTGTTCGCGACGCGCCTGTCGTACGTCATCAAGGTCGGCAACCGCTATCAGTTGCAGATTTCGGACTCCGACGGTCAAGATGCGCACATCGCGTTGTCGAGCCCCGAACCGATCATCTCGCCGGCATGGTCGCCGGACGGGACCAAGGTTGCCTACGTTTCTTTCGAGAAGAAAAAGCCGATCGTCTACGTGCATGACTTGCCGACCGGCCGCCGCGTGATCATTTCCGACCAGAAGGGCAACAACTCGGCGCCCGCCTGGTCGCCGGACGGCCGCACGCTCGCCGTCGCGCTGTCGCGTACGGGCAACACGCAGATCTTCGCCGTCAATGCCGACGGCTCCGGCCTGCGCCGCCTCTCGCAAGGCTCGACGATCGACACCGAACCCACCTACTCTCCTGACGGCCAGTCGATTTACTTCACGAGCGATCGCGGCGGCCAGCCCCAGATCTACAAGATGCCGGCCCAGGGCGAAAGCGCCGGCGCAGCGCAGCGCGTGACGTTCACGGGCAGCTACAACACGAGCCCGCGGATCAGCCCCGACGGCAAGGAACTCGCGTACATCTCGCGGACGGGCGGTGGATTTAAGCTGTACATTCAAGATCTGCAATCTGGCGTAGCCACGCCGCTCACCGACACGACACATGACGAATCGCCAAGCTTCGCAGCGAATGGTCAGTACATTCTTTACGCCACTCAGGTGAACGGCCGTGGCGTGCTGGCTGCTGTATCGACCGACGGTCGGACGCGGCAAATCCTGTCCGTTCAGGGCGGCAGCGTACGCGAGCCGTCTTGGGGCCCTTTCATGCAATAACACTTCAGGAGAGTAAAAATGATGTCGAAGAAATTCCGCCTGGCCTTGGCCGTCTTGATGATCGGCGCGCTGGCCGCGTGCAAGTCGGGTGTTAAAGAAGAGCAAAACCCGAACGCCGGTGCAATGAACACGCAGCCGAACCCGAACGCGGTCGCTCAGGTGAACGTTGACGAGCTGAACAACCCGAACAGCCCGCTCGCCAAGCGCAGCGTGTACTTCGACTTCGACAGCTAC
This sequence comes from Paraburkholderia sp. AV2, assembly GCF_054968425.1. Lineage (NCBI taxonomy): Bacteria > Pseudomonadati > Pseudomonadota > Betaproteobacteria > Burkholderiales > Burkholderiaceae > Paraburkholderia > Paraburkholderia sp. AV2. The sequence continues at coordinate 143,129 of NZ_JBANLK010000008.1, read as the reverse complement.
GCCGTCAAGGACGAGTATCAGTCGCTGCTGCAAGCTCACGCTCAATACCTGAAAACGCACCCGGAACGTCACGTCCTGATCCAGGGCAACACCGACGAGCGCGGCACGAGCGAGTACAACCTGGCGCTGGGCCAGAAGCGTGCTGAAGCTGTCCGCCGTGCTCTCTCGCTGATGGGCGTGCCGGATTCGCAGATGGAAGCTGTCAGCCTCGGTAAGGAAAAGCCGGTCGCAACGGGCCACGACGAAGAATCGTGGGCACAGAACCGCCGTGCTGACCTCGTGTATCAACAGTAATCGACGTATTTGAAGGGGCGTATGTCGCATCGTTTCTCCCCGCTGCGGGTTGCCGCAGCAGCCTGCGTGGCCGGCATCGCGTTCGCGTCGATGCCCGCTCACGCGGGCCTCTTCGATGATGATCAGGCGCGCCAGGCGATTCTCGACCTGCGGGCGAAGACGGACAGTCTGTCAACCCAGTTGTCCGCCGCGCAGCGCACGATTCTCGATCAGTCCAACAAGATCGACCAGTTGAACCAACAGGTGGCGACGCTGCGTGGACAGAACGAGGACATGGCGAATCAGCTGGCCACCGTGCAGAAGCAAGAGAAGGAGTACTACACGGACCTGGACACGCGCTTGAAGAAGTTCGAGCCGCAGCAGGAAACCGTGGATGGCATGCAAGGCACCGTGCAGCCGGGTGAGACGGATGCGTTCAACGCCGCTTCGGAGCAGTTCCGCAACGGCGACTTCAAGAACGCGGCCTCTTCGTTCCGCAGCTTCATTGCCAAGTACCCGCAGAGTCCTTATCAGCCGACCGCTCAGTACTGGCTCGGCAACGCGCTCTATGCGCTGAAGGACTACAAGGGTTCGACAGCAGCGTGGCAGAACGTCGTCAAGAACTACCCGCAGCATCCGCGCGCGCCCGAGGCGTTGCTCGCGATTGCGAACAATCAGATCGAGCAGGGGCAGAAGGCCGCGGCCAAACGCACTCTCGAGCAGATCGTTGCGCAGTACGGCAGTTCGGATGTCGCCCAGCAGGCGCAGAGCAAGCTGTCACAGCTCAGATAAGCGCCGCAGGACACGGTAGTTGTCGCGCACCCGCGGTTGCACACCGCAAAGCACGCCTCTCGCATGTGAAAGGAGGGCCCGGGATACGGCGTGTCCCGGGCCTTTGTTTTTCCCTATGCTCCGCGCGGTTGACGTTGCTTTCAGAGTGCGCTATAATCCCGCTTCTTTTGGGTCGTTAGCTCAGCTGGTAGAGCAGCGGACTTTTAATCCGTTGGTCACAGGTTCGAATCCCGTACGGCCTACCAAAAGATTCAAGGGCTTAGCGTTCGCGCTAGGCCCTTTTTCTTTCCCGTTTGGCGTCGATATTAGACAGTGTCTAATATTCTTCTCGCGTTAAGCTCGGCCGACGTTGTCAAGATTCGCCGGCGCAATGGCGCATGGCCCAGTCACGAGTAGATAGCAGCAGCCAAAAATTTGGCCTCCGGAAAAAGGTAACCGGAGTAACCGGACAAAGAGAACCGGCCTCAAAGCCTTGTCCAGCAAGGCTCCCAGCGATCCACAAAAAGGTAACCATAAGGTAACTGAAGCGTAACCGGTTACCTTTTATATGAGTAACCTTTCCTAAAACTCCATTCCTTTAAAATCAAAGGCTTGCGAGCCAGTTACCTTTTGGGTTACCTCGGGTTACCTTTTTGAGGTAACCGGAATCCGTCTTTGAAATCATCGCGTTAGACGGCTTTTTCTGCCCCGGTTACGCCGGTTACCTTTTTCCGGTGGCCTTCCCCAGAATCAGCCCCATTCCGTACATAAAGCGTTGCCTCCGCCGTCTTTCGCTGCGGCGCATCCTCCTTCTGCATCAGAGAGCACCTCTCGCGCATCAAAACGCATCAGTGCAACGCACCAGAATTCACCCTGAGCGGCCTGTGGCATGCGCCTGCATGCCTCACCTGCCCACCGCATCAAAACCCGCCCCACAAGAGAAACCCGCAGGCGGGGAGGGGACTGCATTTGTACGGCGCGGCGGCCAGCAGAACCAAGCGGCGAATCGACAGGGGTCGGCGTAGTTGAATAAATCCAGTGCAGCCGCCGACCTTACGCCACAAGCACCGGTCATGGAGGCACTTCTGTTAACTTCCGAACGAAGTGTGTAAATTCTCGAAATTTATCCATATGAGCGCAGTGAATTGCACGACTGCACTCGCTCCTCGTCAGTCGCTCGCATCGCATGAATGCCGTCATCGCCGGAGCAAGCCAAAGCAAGTATGATTACGCCTCGAAACAAAAGGAACATTTGGAAAGGTGCGTAATGCTATCGAAAGAAACAATTGAGTCGCTGTCTCCGTCATCTTTCTGGGTTCCCCATTACTTTTGTCAATCCGCCTGGATTGAGCACGCGCCATTTGCCTTCTGGCTCACGGACGCTCTGCGACCCAAACGGTTCGTCGAACTCGGAAGTCACTATGGCTACTCCTACTTTGCTTTTTGTCAAGCAATAGAGCGCCTCGGAATCAGTACTGCGGCATATGCCGTTGACACATGGCAGGGCGACGAACATGCCGGCTTCTATGACAACTCCGTCTACGAAGCTGTGCTGGCAACCAATCAGCGGTACGCTGGCTTCTCTCGGCTGAACCGAGCCACTTTTGCGGAAGCAGCCGAATATTTCAGCGACGCATCGATCGACCTCATCCATATCGACGGACGCCATTTTTATGACGACGTCAAGGAGGACTACGAGTCGTGGCTTCCAAAGCTGACGAAGGATGCGATCGTCCTTTTCCACGATACGAATGTCCGGGAGCGCGGTTTCGGTGTCTGGAAATTTTTCGAGGAACTGTCGGCTAAATACCCGTCCTTCCAATTCAACCATGGCAATGGACTGGGCGTGCTGGCGCGAGGGGCTATCCCGGAGAAATTAACTTCACTGTTCGCGGCCAAAGGGTCGGAGATCGACCAAATCCGCTCCATGTATTCCAGCCTCGGCGGCCTGTTGGTGCCGCGCCGACAACTGATGGCGAAAACTGAGGCTATCGCCGAAATGCTGAAAGACGGCGCAGATGTGAGTGCCAATGCTGCGGAAACGCTGGCTCGCATTTCGGATTGGGATCCTCAGATACAGGTGATTCGATCTGCGATAGAGCGTTATAAGGCCAATGCACTGGCAAGCGCCCCGGCAGCACTACATGCCGCGCAAGCACGAGCTTCAGAGCTTGAAGCGGCTATCGCCGTCCTCAACGAGGAAGTAGCACAGATCAGAGCCCTTCGGGTCAGCGAAGAAGCGGAGACCCAGGGAATACGCCGGGCAAATGAATCATTGCGCGCGGACATCGAAGCAAGTAATGCGACAGCGTTGGAGCTTCAACGAGACAATGCCCAGCTTCAGGCAATCCTGAACGAGTGCGAAGCGGAGACTGCAACGTTGCGCTCAGCGGTCGAGCTGACGAAATCTACCGAAAAGAAACGCCCCGCCGAGGATCTAAGATCCCTACTCGCCGAAATGGTGATTCAGGAGCGGCGCCACGTCCAAGCGCTATCTGACAGGGCAGACCACATCGCCAGGGAGGGGGTAGAGAAAGACGCCGTGATTGCTTCGCTGCGTGATTCGATAAACCATCTCTCGCACCAGAACGTTGAATACACGCGCGCCTCGGATGAGCTTATCGCCATACGCAATAGCACGTCCTGGAAGATGACGCTGCCGGTGCGTCGCGCACTGCGAAGCGTGCCAATATTGCGCACGCCCGCCCGTCGCGTGATCAAAGCGATTCACTGGACAGCGACCGGCCAGCTCTTCAAGCGACTAGCAGCAAGACGACAAGCGCTGGCTCTACTCCACGCCCAGCACGCGCCGGTGATCGATGCGCCTGAGTCACTGGAAGAAGCGGTTATCGTAAGCCCGCTAACACCGGCCGAAGCCGCGCGCCCAATCGAAATTGACTACAGCGTTTCGGTGCCGTTCAGCTTTGCCAAGGTCCCCGATCTGAATAGCGGGAGCGTCGCGGCGATTGTTCATCTGCATTATGAGGAACTCGCCGGCGAATTCCGCTCGTACCTCAGCAATGTGCCAGTCGATCTCGACGTATATATTTCTACCACCGATAGCTTCCGTGCGTCGGTTATTGAAAAGGCGTTTTCGGGCTGGGCAAAGGGCAGCGTTGAAGTCCGGGTAGTGCCCAATCGGGGTCGAGACATCGCGCCCAAATTGGTGACTTTCAGCGATGTTTACGATCGCTATGCCTATGTAGTCCATCTACACGGCAAGCGGTCAAAGCATGCAACCGTACTCTCACCATGGCGACACTTCCTTCTGGAGAACCTGCTTGGGACTCCAGAAGTCGTGACAAGTGTGCTGCACGCATTTGGTCAGAATCCCAAGCTCGGCATCATCGCGTCTCAGCACTTTGAGCCAATGCGTCATTGGGCGAACTGGGGCGGTAATTTTCCGAACGCAGAAAAACTTGCGAGAAGAATGGGTTTCTCGTTGAACGAGCGCGACCCGCTTGATTTCCCGTCGGGCTCAATGTTCTGGGCTCGTACTGCAGCGTTGAAGCCGTTGCTTGACCTACGGCTGAAGACCGATGACTTCGATGCTGAATCCAATCAGACCGATGCGACCCTCGCGCACGCCATCGAGCGCATATTCTTGCACACATGTGAGCACGCGGGCTTTGACTGGATCAAGATCGCTCGCCCCTCCCTGCATGAGAACACGCCTTGTATCGTCGGAGTGCCTCGCGAATCAGACCTGGCGACGTTCTTCAATCGCTGCGTGTTCCGCCTGCTCGATCCCCGAGGAGTCCGTCAACGTACAGTCAGGCCAAACCCAGTCGAGAAGGCTCCGGGGCACTTGTTCGACTACGTACGGAACCGTGCCCTTGGACTGCACATCGACGTCAAGTCCGATACACGCGTCGCGATCGGTCTCGTTACGTACAACAACAGCGCCGAAGAACTGGCGCTGGCCGTCGGCGCGGCCGAACTCTCCTTGAAGACGGCTGATTTGAGCACGGCGGGAAGCCTTTTCTTGTTGGATAACGGTGCAAGCACCGACGAGTCGATTGACGCAAGGGATCTCATTACACGGTTACCCAGTCGTGGCAACATTGGGTTTGGAGGCGGCCATAATCATCTTATGCGAGCCGCGTTCGACGAGGGTTTCGACATCTATATCGCCATCAATCCGGATGGCGCGCTTCATCCTGATGCCGTACGTGCGCTTGTCCAGATGGTACTGGCGGCGGATGGAAAGGCGTTAGTTGAGGCGCTCCAGTTTCCATCTGAGCATCCGAAGCCGTACGACGAACACACGCTGGACACCCCGTGGGTTTCCGGCGCTTGTCTCGCAATCTCGAAGTCCGCGTTCGCTGACCTCGGAGGATTCGACGAAGACTTCTTCATGTATTGCGAAGACGTAGATCTCTCATGGCGCGCGCGCGCACATGGGTACGCGCTGAAGACGTGTCCACGTGCGCTGTTCCTGCACGCCGTCACAAACCGGGAAATGAAACCGACGACTCTAAGAATGATTTTTGAGTCTGGCATCACATTGGCACGCAAATGGGGCTCGCCCGATTTTGAGCGCTGGCTTCGAACCGAATTGACCGCGCGAGGATTCTCGACGCCCCACTCGTCCCCGATGATCGTTCCTGATGAATGGCGCACCTACGCCGATTTCTCCAACCACTTTAGTTTCGCGCAGCCGCGCTGGTAAGTCATGATTGAAAACCAAATTGATTGCATCGTGCGCTTTCACGATGCGAAGCGCCTCTATGAGCTGAATCGTTGCGTTTTCGCTTTGGTGGGTCAGACACATCGTCCCCTGAATATCATTCTCGCAGTTCAACGCTTCTCGGAGATGGAGATAGCCGCGACGCATGCTGCGCTTGAGCCGCTGCTACGTCTGCCGAACGCGCCGACGCTGATACTCAGGAACTGGGATAGTCCAACCCCAACCGATGCGAGGACGGAACTGCTGAATATGGGATTGCGGTCTGCAACCGGCCAATACGTCGCCTTCCTGGACTATGACGATGTCCTATATCCGGAGGCATATGCAGTGCTTGTTGATCGGTTGAAGACTAGCCGCTCTGCAATAGCGTTCGCTTCTGTACGCGTGGTAAATGCAGATGTACACCAACAATTTATTCGCATCACAAGGCAAGTTGACGCGCCATTCGCTGGTGAGGATCTGAAAGATCTCTTCCGAGCCAATTTCTGCCCAATACATTCGTACTTGATCGATCGGTCGATTGTTTCACCGGACATCCTGTCGTTCGATACTGTCCTCACTTGGGAAGAAGACTACGACCTGCTTTTGAAGATTTGTGCGTCATATCCGTCCGACTTCCAAGCAATAGGGAAGATAATCGGCGACTACTACTTCAAGACGGATGGTAGCAACTCGGTTCCGACAAATGGAATCTTGAGCGAAGAACGTCAGCTCATATATGAGCGCGTTACTGCCCTCATCGAAGTAAGGCGCAGAACAACCTTGGTCGCACCGGAAGTACAAGCACAACTGGGCTTGGATGTATGTGCGACCACTATGACGATCCGTGGTGCTCTGGACGCGCTACTTGTAGGGTCATCGAACTGATACCGCAAAGGTCGCGGCGACCTCAAATCTGGACTGCGACCCAGGCATTGACTATTGGGACCTCGATGGTGAGAACAAGCCCCCTGCGTCCAGGCTGTATGTCTTGCGAAACAGACCTGTGTTCTATAGCGCGGGGGCTGTGCTGGTTGGCACTTTCATCGCCTACCTGTTGCTGCATCACTGAAGGCCCGCAACTTACGCCGCTGCCGCGCCGATGGTATACGGCATGAATCGCACGATCTCGTCGCCAATCCACTCGTTGAGTTGTTCAAAGCGACGTTGCAGCGGCGCGATTTCGTTCGCACCGAACACCTCGGCGGCCGTGTTGGCTGCACCGAAGCCTCCGGTATTGCTCGGCACGATCCCCATGAGCTGCGGCGGGATGCGATGCGCCGCGAGCAAGTCGTCGCGCGTGACATTCTTTATGTTGAAAAACTCGTCTTTGGCCGTGACCTCTGAAACGGGAATGAGCTGGATGCCGTCTTTCTTGCCGTTCGGCGCGTACATGAACAAGTTTCGGAAATTGCCCGGTCCCTTGCTGTTTTTCAACGCCTCGCGCATCTTGTCTACATCGCTCTGACTCTGCGCCGCGTCCGTCATGTACAGGATGAACCCAGCGTGCGAACCATTCTCGTAATAACGCCGGCGAAACAGCGTCGACGATTCATTCAACCAAGCCGCGTGCAGCGCGCCGAGATATTCGGGCAAGCCGTACACCTCCTGGTCAATGTCCGGTTCCATCAAGTGATGGAGTGAGCTGGCCGCGAACTCGTGTTCGATCTGAAAGCCGTCGATCTGAAAGAAGCCTTGCAGATCCGTCGACCGGCGCACGTATTTCGCCGGCGCGCGCTTAAGCGTGAGCAAACCGCCGAGCCTGTTGCGCTGTTCCTCGACGTAGCTGTTTCCGAACACCATGTAATCGAGCGCCAACTTGCCGAACTCGTCACGCGATAGCAACTTGTGCGGCACGAACGTCGACGCGAGCACGTTGCGTTTGAAGTAGATCGCCGAACTATGATGCACGCCGGCGCGAAACGATTTCGCAAGGCCCGCCCATGACACCGGAGGCTCGAACCACTTGCCGGCCGCCCATGACTGCACGTAATCAAGAATCTCGGCCCGATCCATCACGGGCACTGGATCGTCGAACGTGAAGGCCTCGGCCTTGGCCGGCGTCGATGTGTCCGCCGGCGTCGTGCTCGATGCGTGCATGCTGTTTTTGCGCTTACTCATGAAAACTCCATAAAGCCCGTGTTGTTTGCCGTGACACCCTCTAGCGGCTCGTTATCGAGCGCATGCAGGCACGCCCAGGCCAAATCAGCATGGCCCGTTTCCTCGTTGCGCCCCGCCTCGTATGTGACCTTTCGGCCGCTCGCCGTCATCGTCTTTCGAATCGCCATGAACGATTGTGCTAGATCGGTCCATCCGGCATCGAATTCGAGCCGGCCCTTGCCGACCACTGACAAGCCTTTGAGCACCAGGCGGCCTTTAACCTCGGGCGAATAGTTGAGCGCGACCGCGCTCGGATAGAACTGTTTGACGAGCTGATAGACGCCCTGGCCGATGCCGGTCGTATCGATCGCCATATAGCCGACGTTGTATTGCTGCGTGATGGTGCGAATCGCCTCGGCCTGTGCCTCGAAATCCATTCCGCGAAACTGCGCCCTGTGCAGCACGCGAAACTTTCCGCCTGGCACCGCCGGCGGGGCGACGACGACAAGGCCGGCCGTGTCGCCGGTATGCGCTGGATCGTAACCGACCCACACCGGGCGATAGCCGAAAGGACGGGGCGCGAGCGGCTTGAAATCGTCGGCCCATGCTTCCCATGAATCGACCATGCAGCGTTGCAGCTCGGCGAGCGGGAATATCGACGCCGTGTCGTCGATAAACTGGCACATCAACAGATTCGCGTAGTCCTGCGCGCTGTATTCAAGGCGCAACTCGTCGATATCGAACAGGTCACACCCGCCGGCAAGCGCATCCTCGACCGTCACGATCTGGCGCCATTGGCGATCCTCGCAAAGCCGGCCGCCGCCGAGTGCCTTGTGCGAGATATCGAGATGCAGGTGATCGGCTTTCGCACGGCCGCGATTGAAGTGCTCGCCGTTCCAAAAGGTGTACGCCGGATGGCTGATGCTCGACGGCGTTGAAAAATACGTCTTTCGCCATTGCTTGTGCATCGCCATGCCCGAGGCGACCTTTTGCAGCTCGCGAAAGCCGCTCACCCAAAAATACTCGTCGAAATAGAAATTGCCGTGATAGCTCTGCGCGGTCTTTGCGTTCGTGCCGAGGAAATAGAGAATCGCGCCATTCGGCAAGATGATCGGCTCGCCGGTCAATTCAACGTCTGCGGCCTCGCGTGCGAACTGGCAAATGTACTGCCGGAACACATGCGCCTGTGCCTTGCTGGCTGACAAGAAAATTTGATTGCGGCCGGTCCCGATCGCATCGTCCAGGGCCTCGCGTGCGAAATACCAGGTCGCGCCGATCTGCCGCGACTTGAGAATGTTGCGCGTGCGCTGATGGCCGTTGCGAAACCAGACCTTTTGATAGTCGAACAGCGAATCTAGAAACGCCTCGCGAAGTCGCTTGGCCTGTTCGTCGCTGAACGCATTGCGCTCGGCTTTCTCTTTGCGCGGCGCCTTATTGCGTGCCTCGATGTTCGGGTTTAGATCGCTCTCTTTCCCCGTTTCGCCGTACTTGCGCACGCGCGCCAAGCGCTCGACCTGTCGGCCGAGCAAGTCGATTTCCTTAAAGTCACCGCCGGTCTTTACCGGCTTAGCAATGAGCACCGCCATGCGCGTTTCTAGCGACGACTCGATGCGCTCGATCGGCGTCGCCTTGTCCCACTCGTCACGCTGCTTCCACGCCTCGACCGTCGCGCGTTTCAACTCCATGTGATTCGCGATAGACGTGACGCGCCAACCCTGCCAGTAAAGCGCGCGGGCTATACGGCGAGGGTCGGCGTTCGATTCGAGTGCAGGGGTGATATCGGCGGTTTCAAGCATGGCCCCAAGTTTCCCGCGCCGCGCGCGCGCAAGCACGCTTGCCAATTTGTACCCGGAGCACAAACAAACGGCCCACGTTGAGCCGTTGCGCTCGTGATCGCAAGATATCAACTCACGCTGAACCCTTACCCGAACCCCTCGGAACCTGTTGGAGACCTAACGATGCAATCTCGCAAGCTGTCGCTTATGTCGTTCGCCGTCGCGGCGATCGCGTTTGCTTTCACGATGGATGCACACGCGGCGACGCTCGCCGTGAGCACCGTTCTCAACCATGCTGATGTGCTCGGCACGCTCGCGTCGCACGGCGTCGACCTTGGCGCGGCTGCTGGCCTCGGCGCAATGGCGATCGGCTCGACCGCCTCGGCCGATGCGACGAAGCTCGCGAAGTCGAAAATGTTTCGCATCGCCGTCGAAGGTGCGACCACGGACGGCCGCACAATCGAGCGCGCATGGCTCGAACAGATTGCCGCGAATTACAGCGCGACGAAGTACGGCGCACGCGTGAACCTGGAACACTATCGCGGCATCATGCCCGATGGCCCTTTCAAGGCATACGGCGACGTGCTGGCCGTTGAAGTGCGCGAACTCACTGGCGAATTCGCCGGAAAGCTCGGCCTGTATGCACAAATCGACCCGACTGCCGAGCTGATCGCCATGACGAAGGCGAAGCAAAAGATTTACACCTCGTGCGAAATCGACCCGTCTTTCGCCGACACGAAACAGGCGTATCTGATCGGCCTGGCTGTCACGGATAGCCCCGCAAGCCTCGGCACGGAAATCCTTTCTTTCGCAGCTCAGAACCCGGCCGCGTCGCCATTCACCGGCCGCAAGGTATCGCCGACCAACCTTTTCACGGTCGCCGATGAAACCGTAATCGAGTTCGAAGAAGCCCCGCAACCGGCGGCACTGCCGGCGCTACTGTCCCGCGTTAAAGAGCTGCTGACCGGCGCGAAGAAGAAAGAAGCGGCCGACGATTCGCGGTTCGCTGATGTGACCCAGGCATGCGAAGCGCTCGCCACGCACGGCAAAGAACAGGCCGACACAATCGTCGCAACCGGCAAGCTCGTCGCCGACCTCGAAACGAAGGTCGCCGAACTAACCCAGGCGCGCGAAGCCGATCGCAAAGCGTTCGACGAGCTGCACACGCAGCTCTCGACCGCCGGCAACGGTCAACCGACGCGGCCGGTGACAACTGGCGCTGGTGCGGCGGCGCAAACGACCGACTGCTAACCCGACCCCCTCGGCTCTCTTTCGACCATTCGGAGCAATACAACATGCAGAACAACACCCGCGAGCTGTTTAACGCCTATCTGGCGGCAATCGCGAAGCTCAACGCAATCGCTGACCCGTCGAAGAAATTCGCGGTATCGCCGTCCGTGCAACAGACCCTGGAAAAGCGCTTGCAAGATTCGAGCGCGTTTCTGAACTCGATCAACGTCGCGCCTGTGACGGAACAGATGGGCGAAAAGCTCGGCCTCGGCATCGGCGGCCCGATCGCCGGAACGACCGATACCAAGGTGAAAGACCGCGAGACGATCGACCCAACCGATGTCGACGCGAACGGTTACTTCTGCTATCAGACGAATTTCGACTCGCATATCCCGTATGCGAAGCTCGATATGTGGGCGAAGTTTCCGAACTTCCAAACGCTGATTCGCGATCTGGTTCTCACGCGTCAAGCGCTCGACCGCATCATGATCGGTTTCAACGGCGTCAAGCGCTCGCCAACGTCCGACCGCACGGCAAATCCGCTGCTGCAAGACGTCAACAAGGGCTGGTTGCAGCACTACCGCGAGCAAGCGGCCGAACGCGTCATGGATCACGGCCAGACGGCCGGCAAGATCGTCGTCGGCGCTGCTGCCGGTTCGGATTACAAGAATCTCGACGCGCTGGTGTACGACGCGAAAACCTCGCTGATCGACCCGTGGCACCGTCAAGACACGCAGCTCGTCGCGATCCTCGGCGACGCGCTGATGAAAGACAAGTATTTTCCGATCGTGAACGCGAACAACGCGCCGACCGAGCAAGTCGCGGTCGACCTCGTGATTTCGCAGAAGCGCGTCGGCGGTCTGCCGGCTGTCACGGTTCCTTACTTCCCGGCTAATGGCGTGCTTATCACGCGCCTCGATAACCTGTCGCTGTATTACCAATCGGGCGCACGCCGTCGCACGATCGTCGAAAACGCCAAGCGCGACCGTATAGAGAACTTCGAATCGTCGAACGATGCTTACGTGATCGAAGATTTCGGCGCGGGCTGCCTGGTCGAAAACATCGAACAGGCGGAGTAAGCGACGATGAAAAGCCCCGCCCAACGCCATTACGAACGCGTCACGGCTGAAAAGGCTGCGGCCTCGGCTGCGCCTGGAGAATCCCTCGCCGGCGCGAGCGCTTACGAGCTGATGCTTGCGAAGCTGGCAACCGATCGCCGGCGCCTCAAATCGATCGCCTCGATCGAACGCAAGATCGCCGTAAAGCGTGCCGAGCTGCTGCCTGAATACGTCGACTATGTTGCGGGCGCACTGGCGGGCGGGCGGGGGGCGCAGGACGATGTTTTAACGACCGTGATGATCTGGCGCGTCGACGCGGGCGACTTCGCCGGCGCGCTCGATATCGCGCGGTATGCCCTCGCGCACCGGATGACGCTGCCCGATCAATACGACCGGCCGCTCGCGACCGCGATCGCCGAAGAATTCGCCGAAGCTGCACTGGCCGCGTACAAGCACGGCGCGAGCGTGATGCGCGTGAATGCTGCGCAGCTCGTCGAAGTCGCGCAGCTCACCGCGTCGGCCGACATGCACGATCAGGTGCGCGCGAAATTAAACAAGGCCCTCGGCTATATGGCCGAACACGGCGGCGATACACCGGCCGCCCTCGATCACCTACGCCGTGCGCTCGAACTCGATTCGCGCGTCGGCGTGAAACAGGACATTGCCCGGCTAAAGAAAGCCAGCAATGCGGCCGACGGCAACGCCGACCGCATGTAAAGAGCCCCCCGGCTGGGCGGCGCCGGCTGACGATCGCAACACCTGACGGAAACGCGATCCGACGCCGGCCCACCGCCCACTATTTCAGAGCTGAAACCATGAGTAGCTTTAACGCGATCGCAGAACCGACCATCACGCCCGAGCCAACCCCGCCGGCGGCCGAGCTGATCGTGACTAACGCGCCCTGGTTTCCCTCGATCGACCTGGCGCACATGCGCCAGGCGGTGCGCCTCGATGGCACCGTGACACATGCACGCCTGCGCGACGCGGTGATCGCCGCGATCGACGAAGTAAATCGCGAGCTGTCGGCGTGGCGCCTGTCCCACCAGGCCGCCGGCGTCGCAACGCTCGCCGAGCTGCCGGCCGACGATATCGGCGGTGAAAGCGTGCAGCTCGCGCGCTATCGCCGCGCCGTCTATTACCTCGCGCGTGCTGCCGTGACCGAGCAATACCGCGATTTCGATAGCACGAAATCGGGCGCGGCCGACGCGGCCGAGCTGGAGACGACGATCGACGCCGATCGCCGCAACGCACGCCAGGCAATCAACGACATGCGCGGCGTCGCGCGAACGACGATAGAGCTGATCTGATGCGCGTCTATGCACAACAGGGCGATACGGTCGACTCACTTTGTTATCGCTATCTCGGCCGCACGCAAAGCGTCGTCGAAGCGACGCTAGAACTTAACGCCGGCCTGGCCGATCACGGCCCCGTGTTGCCGCTCGGCCTCACCGTGGATCTACCCGACCCGCCGAACGATCAATCAACGATCCAGCTCGTCAACCTTTTCGATTAACCCGGAGTCGCCAACATGGCCGAACCTAGCACCACCACGCTCGCCGCTGTCTCGGCCGGCATTGGCTTTGCAAGCCTGTTTCCCGGCATCGACGGCAATGCGCTGATCGGTGCATTTACCGGCGCCGCGCTGGTCGTCGTCACGTCGAAGGACCTGTCGCTCGGCAAGCGCCTTGCATATCTGGTGATTTCGCTGATCGCCGGCTATCTCGCCGCGCCCGATGTGGTGAGCCATACGCCGATCACGAGCACCGGCGTTGCTGCTTTCTTCGCTGCCGCTCTGGCGATCACTGTGACCCTGCAACTGATCGAGCGCATCAAGTCTTTCGACCTGTTGTCGCTGTTTCGAAAGGGCTGACCCATGCACAACCCCCTCGCACTGATTGCGCTGATTGCGTACACCGTCGCCGCGCTGTGCATCCTCGTCTATCGCCGCGACGGCTCACGGCATCGCACTCACATTTCATGGTTCGCCTGGCTGCTGCTGGTCGTGCTCGGCGGCTCGGCGATCGAGCTGGCGTTGCACGCGAAGGCGGTCGGCTATTTCGAAGCGGCCCGCGCCGTTCTTTTCGCTGTTCTCATTTTTGGCGCACGCGGCAACGTCGCGCGCCTGCTGCGGAGTACATGACATGATCCTTAGAAAAGGTGATATCGGCGACGATGTGTCGTTATTGCAAAAGCGCCTCACGCGCGCTGGCTTTCCGGTCCCCGAGACTCACGTTTTCGACCATGAAACCGAATCCGCGGTGATGGCCCTGCAGAAAGCTCGCGGCCTCGTGATCGACGGCATCGCCGGCCCGAAAACGATGATCGCCTTGCCGGGCGTCGCGCTGCCGAGGCACCTTACCGATACCGACCTCGTGCGGACGGCCGACGCGCTGGGCGTGTCCGTCGCATCGATCCGCGCCGTCAACGAAGTCGAATCACGCGGCGAAGGCTTTTTGACCGATGGCCGGCCCGTGATCCTGTTCGAGCGGCATGTGTTCTACAAGCGCCTGAAAGCGCGAGACCTCGACGCTGAAGCACTTGCGGCGAAGTATCCGAACATCGTATCGAGCACCGCCGGCGGTTACATGGGCAAGGCGGCCGAATACACCCGGCTCGCGACAGCCGAGCGTATCGACGCGGACGCGGCGCACGAGTCGGCGAGCTGGGGCGCGTTTCAAATCATGGGCTATCACTGGAAAGCCCTGGAGTATTTGAGCATCGCCGATTTCGTCGCACGCATGCAGCGCAGCGAAGGCGATCATCTCGACGCGTTCGTGAGGTTTATCGCGGGCGACACGGCCTTGCTTTCCGCGCTGAAGGGTAGGAAGTGGGCGGCCTTTGCGAAAGGCTATAACGGCCCGGATTACGCCCGCAACCTGTATGACGCGAGGCTCGCCCAGGCATACGCGAAATATGCCGATCGCGAGAAGGCGGTGGCATGAACGCGATCGCCGTGCGCCTCGGCGCGATCGCGCTCGTCGTGCTCGCGCTCGTCGCCGGCTGGTTTTACGTGAAAAGCCTGCGCGCCGAGCTGGTCGCAGCACAAGACGACGCACGCACCGCGAAAGAGACGGTCGGCCGTCGCGACGCACTGATCGCCGATCTACAGAAGAAAGCGCGCGACGACGCGCAAGCGCTCGCGCAGCTCGAAGCGAAGCGCCAACGCATCGCGGCCGACCTCGCGCAATTCGAAACCGACTTTGAGGCCTTGAAGCATGAAAACGAAACGGTTCGCGCCTGGGCTGACGGCGCTTTGCCTGACGCTGTTGTGCGCCTGTACAACCGGCCCGCGATCACCGGAGCCGACGACTTCGTTTCAGCAATGCGCGCCCGTCGCGCGCTGCACGCTACCGGCGATGGCCCTGCGTACTAACGACGAGCTGCGCCGCGCGCTCGACGTGACTGAGGCGGCCTGGGGCGAATGCGCGGCCCGTGTCGACATGATCGCGACGTGCCAGGCGCAAGGCTTGCCCGTGCCCGACAAGGCCGACCATGAATAAGGCGACCAGTCTGCGCCGTGCCCTCACGGTGGCCGTGCCGTCACTCGCGGTCGATCCCGACAAGCTGCTCGTGTTCATCGACGCCGGCAACATCGTCGGCACCGGCGCCGTGTCGCTATCGTTCGATTACGCGTACACCCTCAACGTCATCATTGAGGATTTCGCCGGCGACGCCGATACCGTGTTCGTCGCGGTGATGGCATGGGTTCGGCGCAATCAATCTGACTTGCTCACGAATGACGATTTGCGAAAGTTGGGCATTTCTTTCGAAGCCGATCAACTGACGCAAACGACCGTCGATCTGTCGATCAAGCTGCGGCTTACCGAAAGTGTCGTCGTCGGCACCAATGACGCCGGCGAACAGACGATCGAACACGTCGGCGAGCCTGTGCCCGAATGGGACGTAAATAGCCTGGTCGATCCGCAATGGACGAGTTAAGCGCGCTCGAATCCTGGGCGGGCACGCTGCTCACGCAGCTCGCGCCGGCCGCTCGCCGCGTGGCGACGCGCGAAATCGCGCGCGAGCTGCAACGCAGTCAACGCACGCGCATCGCGCAGCAACGCAACCCGGACGGCACCGGATTCGAGAAGCGCAAGCCGCGCCCGAAAAAGCACCTGCGCGACAAGGCCGGCCGCATCAAGCGTGCGGCGATGTTCGCGAAGCTGCGGCAAACACGCTATCTCCGCACCGAATCGGACTCGGCCGGCCTTACGATCGGCTTTGCCGGCCGCGTGGCACGCGTGGCACGCGTCCACCAGTACGGCGAAACCGATCGCGTCGCCAAGGGCGGCCCCTCGTACAAATATCCGGCCCGCGTGCTGCTCGGATTTACTGACGCCGAGCGCAATTTGATTCGCGATCTGTTGCTCAAACATATCGCGCGCTGATCGCTCGCCCCTCAAAATATGTACCCGGCACGCTAACAAACGCCGCGTGATGACTCGCGCGTGCGTGCTCGGCAACATGGAGGCATGAACGCAAACGAATCCTCACGCCAATTTTTGAATGGCATTCGCAAAGGCACGGTATTAGAAGTGCAGGGCGCGCTATGTCGGGTGGAAAGCGGCGATTTATCTACCGACTGGATTCAATGGTTCGTGCCTTTTGCCGGCGAAACGATCGCGTGGCTTGCGCCCTCGATCGGCGAAGGCGTAATGCTGTTGTGCCCGAGCGGCGACCCGGCGCAAGCCGTCGCGCTGCGCGGTTTCTATTCCGAAGATTTCCCCCCGCCGAGCACTGACCCGGCGAAGCACGTCCGCAAGTATCGCGACGGCGCAACCGTCGAATACGACACGGCCGCCCACTCTCTCACCGCCAAATTGCCCGCCGGCGCGACCGTGCTGATCGTCGCGCCTGGTGCGGTCAACGTGCAGACCAAGGCCGCAACCATCGAAGCGGACGAAATGACGATCGACGCGAAAAACACCACCGTAACGGGCGCGATGCTGGTTAAAGGTGCGTTCGCGTTCGAGTCGGGCATGACCGGCAAGAGCGGTTCAGGCGGTTCGACCATGAAGATCGACGGCGGGGCCGAATTCACGCAAGACGTGATCGCAGCCGGCGTCAGTACATCGAAGCACAAGCACCAGGCGCAAGGCGCGAACGCCCCGACAAGTGAGCCGACGAAATGAAAGGCATGAACGCATTTACCGGTCGCGCGACGGCCGGCCTCGCACACCTGTATCAATCGATCTCGAAGATTCTGACGACGCCGATCGGCACGCGCATCGCGCGCCGCGAATTCGGTTCCGAGCTGCCCGAGCTGGTCGACGCGCCGAACAATGGCGCGACGCGTGTTCGCCTGTATGCGGCGATCGCGACCGCGCTGATGCAGTGGGAACCCCGCTTGCGCCTGTCGCGCGTGCAGCTCTCGACGGAACAGACCGACACTGGCGCGGGCGTGCAGGTTGTCGACATTGAAGGCTCGACTACCGAAACCGGCGATCCGGTATCGACGCGCGTGCAGCTCACGAACGGCGGTGCAGCGTGAGCGCAACCCCGATCGATCTGTCGCGTCTGCCCTCGCCCGATATCGTCGAAACGATCGATTTCGAAACGCAGCTCGCCGAGCGCAAGGCGAAACTCGTGTCGCTCTATCCGGCCGACCAACGGGACGAAGTAGCGGCGGCGCTCGCGCTCGAATCCGAGCCGATGAACATTCTTTTGCAGGAAAACGCCTATCGCGAAGTCGTGTTGCGTCAACGCGTCAACGATGCCGCGCGCTCGATCATGCTGGCCTATGCGCAAGGCACGACCCTCGAACACCTTGCCGCGCTGTTCGAAGTGCAACGCCTGACGATTACCGAGCCTGACCCGGCCAACGATATCGACGGCGTTTATGAGGACGACACCGACTTGCGCGCCCGCACGCAGCTCGCGCCGCAAGGCTTTTCCGTCGCCGGCCCCGAGGGGGCATACATCAAGCATGCGCGCGACGCCGATGGTCGCGTGCTCGATGCCTCGGCCGTTAGCCCCGCGCCGTGCGAAGTCGTCGTTACTGTCCTGTCGCGCGAAGGCGATGGCACGGCAGACAAGCCGCTTGTCCACAAGGTGCAAGCCGCGCTCTCGGCCGATGATGTGCGCCCGCTCACGGACTTCGTAACGACGCGCAGCGCAACCATCAAGCGATATGCGGTTCGCGCGACCCTCATTTTCTTCGCCGGCCCCGATCGCTCTGTCGCACTCGCCGAGGCAAACAGGCGCGTCAAGGCGTACACGGCCGAAATGCACAAGCTCGGCATGGAAATCACGCTCGACGGCATCTATGCCGCTGCGCGAGCGCCTGGCGTGCAAAAGGTGATTCTCGACGAGCCGGCCGCCGATATTCCGATTTCGAAAATGGAGTCGGCTTACTGCACAGCTATCGAGCTGATCGACGGGGGCATTTACAACAATGAGTGATCTGCTCGCCCCGAACTCGTCGACCACCGAGCGCAACCTTGCGCATGTCGGCGCACGCATTAGCGACATTCCGTCGCCGCTCGCCGCACTGATGGACCCTGACGCGATCCCGCTGCCGCTGCTGCCCTGGCTCGCGTGGCACCTCGGCGTCGACGCATGGAAAGACTACTGGCCCGAGCAAACGAAGCGCGCCCGCGTCAAGGCCGCCATTCCGATCGCACGCAAGAACGGCACGGCCGCTGCCGTGCGCCAGGTCGTCGCCACGTTCGGCGCAAACGTCGCGCTGCGCGAATGGTTCGAGCAAACGCCGCGCGGCAAACCGGGCACGTTCGACGTAGTGCTTACGGTCAGTTCGCGTAACGGCGAAGCGCCGACCGCTGCATTCGTCGCCGACATCATCGCAGAGATTGATCGCACCAAGCCCGTGCGCGCGCATTACACCTTCACGCAAGGCTTTTCCATGCGGGGCACGCAGCGCGTCGCGGCGGCCGTTCGGTGCGCGCTGTATCGCCGTCTTTCATTCTCGGATATCTGAACATGGCCGCAACCCTCATCACTGTTACTGACGCTGGACGCGCCGCGCTCGTTGCGCCTAGCAATGACGGCACCAACGCGCACAAGATCGTCGAAATCGGCCTCGCGAGCGCCCCTTTCATCGCTGACAAGGCAATCAAGGCGCTGCCAGGCGAGCGCAAGCGCATCAAGACATTCGCCGGCGAGAACGTTGCGCCCGACACGATCCATGTGACGTTGAAAGACGACACCGCCGATCAATTCACGCTATACGGCTTTGGCCTGTACCTCGAAAACGGCGTGCTGGTCGCGGCCTATGGGCAGGCAACGCCGATCATGGAAAAGTCGCCTGATGCGCTGCTGATGCTGTCGGCCGATATGCAGTTCGCGACGATCGACGCGGCGCAGCTCGTGTTCGGCGACGCGTCTTTCACGAACCCGCCGGCAACGACGCAACGCCAAGGCGTTATCCAGCTCGCCACGCAAGCCGAAGTCGACGCCGGCGCAGACGACACGCACGCGGTCACGCCCAAGACGGCGGCGAAGCGATACGCGGCCCTTATTGGCGCCGATTTTTCCGGCCCCGTTAAGGCGCCCGCCCTCTCTGCCGATGCCGCGACCCTCGGCGGTGCGACGCTCAAAAACACGTTGCGTCAAGCCGTGTTGTCAGTCGCGAATTTTGACGGCCTGTCGATTGAAGCAACGGACGCACCGACCGCGACGAAAAAGCCGATCGCAATTGCCCCTTGGGGCGGCAACGTGATCGTCGGCACGACCGCCAACGATGGTATGGGCCTGTTGCAAGTCGCCGGCCTGATTACCGCGCAAACGCCGCCGGCAGGCGACCAGTCGCGCCGCGTGGCGACTACCGAGTTTGTGATCGCCGCGATCGCCTCGGCCACGGTCGGCACGATCGTTTTCGAAGCTCGTACAACGGCGCGCGCCGGATTCCTCAAGCTCAACGGCGCAATACTCCGTCGCGCTGACTATCCGGCCTTGTGGGCCTATGCACAGGCGAGCGGCGCAATCGTCGCTGAGGCGATATGGACGGCAAACAACTGGGGTTGCTTCTCGACAGGCGACGGCGCGACGACCTTTCGAATCCCCGAGCTGCGCGGCGAATTCCTGCGCTGCTGGGATGACGCGCGCGGCGCTGATTCGGGCCGAGGTATCGGTACCTATCAAGGCTCGCAAAACATCTACCACGCCCACGGGGCCAGCTCGGCATGGATCGGCGATCACATTCACAGCGCATGGACAGACACGCAAGGCTGGCACGGCCACGGCGTCAATGACCCCGGCCACGCCCACACCGTACACGGTCAAGACCCCGGCTTCGGCGGCGATGTCAGGGACTCGGCCGCGATGGTTCGTGGCGATCAGGGCTGGAGACGCGCTGACCAGGTGGTCTCTGGGTCAGGCACCGGGATCTGGCTGAACGGCGACGGCAACCACGGCCACGGCGTCGGTATCGGCGGCGCCGGCGGCCACGCTCACGGCATCACCGTTAACGCTGACGGCGGCAACGAAGCACGGCCGCGAAATATCGCCCTGCTCGTAATGATCCGCGCTTACTGAGGTAACTAACCATGCTCATTCATCAATACGACGCCGAGACCGGCCAATACACGTCAAGCCGCCTGGCTGATTCCGACCCGCTCAATCTCGATCGCTGGCTTGTGCCTGCATTCAGCACGGCCGCCGAGCTGCCGGCACGCACGCCGCTTACATGGCCGTTCTACATCAACGGCGCATGGAAGCTGCTGCCCGACTATCGCGGCCGGATGCTGCACAGACAGGACAACGGCCAGGCGGCTGAAATCCTCGTCGCCGGCACCACGCCCGCCGAGAACGGCTTGACGGAAACGCCGCGCCCCTCCGACGAATACACCTGGTGCGAAGGGGCCTGGGCGATCGATCCGGCTGTCGTCGCCGAGAAGGCGCGCGCGGCGGCAATGGCGGAGTTTGAAAAGCGCATGACGTACGCCCGAACGATGAACAACGGCAAGGCCGATGCGATCGCGGTCGGCCTGCTGACGCCCGAGGAGGCCTATTACTTCCGCGCCTGGTCGACCTATCAGCTCGCCCTTGTGCGGGCGATACAGCACGAAGGGTTCCCCGATGCCGTGACATGGCCGGCCGAGCCGATTTCGTTCGAAGAGGTGATGGCCCCGGTAAAGGCTGAATTCGACGTGCGCATGACGAAGGCGAAGGCCTTCACGGATGGCAAGGCCGACGCCTATGCAGCCGGCACTCTCTCAGACCAGGAGGCTTACGAATTCAGGGTATGGATCGCCTATCAGACCGCCCTTTCGCTCGCGCTCGAGCGCGACCCGCTGCCGGCCGTTCGCTGGCCGGATGAACCGCAACCGTATCCGTCACCGACGACGCCGGCAACGCCGGCCCCGTCGTCGGCTGACACCGCGCCGGAAACCCCGGCCGACCCCGCGTAACGCCGCAAGCGTCGCGAGCTGCAATCCGCCCTTTCACTGCCCTTTTTAACCTGGAATACACATGGCAACTGACTACCACCACGGCGTGCGCGTTATCGAAATCAACGAAGGCACGCGCCCGATTCGCACCGTATCGACGGCCGTTGTCGGCCTCGTGGCGACCGGCCTCGATGCGGATAAAGACCTGTTCCCGCTCGATACGCCCGTGCTGCTGACGAACATTCAATCGGCGCTCGGCAAGGCCGGCGACAAGGGCACGCTTGCCCGCTCGCTCGAAGCCATTTCGGCACAAACGAAGCCCGTCACGATCGTCGTGCGAGTCGCAGAAGGAACCGACGACGCCGCGACGACAAGCAACGTTGTCGGCAAAACCGATATCAGCGGCCGTTACACCGGCATGCAAGCGCTACTCGCCGCGCAAGCACGGCTCGGCGTCAAGCCGCGCATCCTGGGCGCCCCTGGCCTCGATACGCAACCGGTCGCGATCGCCCTCGCCACGCTCGCGCAGAAACTGCGCGGGTTCGGCTACGTGTCGGCGAATGGTTGCGAAACCAAGGAAGCGGCGACCACGTACCGCAAGCAATTCAGCCAACGCGAGCTGATGGTTTTGTGGCCGGATTTCGTCGGCTGGAACACAAGCACGAACGCATATGGCACGGTCGACGCAACGGCGATCGCGCTCGGCCTGCGCGCGAAGATCGACGAAGAAACCGGCTGGCACAAGACGCTTTCGAATATCGGCGTCAATGGCGTCACGGGTATCAGCCGCGATGTTTTCTGGGACTTGCAAGACCCGACGACGGACGCGGGTTATCTGAACGAGCACGATGTGACGACCCTGATTAACTCGAAGGGGTATCGCTTCTGGGGTTCGCATACCTGCTCGGATGATCCGCTGTTCGCGTTCGAGAACTACACGCGCACCGCGCAAGTGCTCGCCGACACGATGGCCGAGGCGCACATGCTGTATGTCGACAAGGATTTGCACCCGTCGCTCGTGCGCGACCTGATCGAAAGCATCAATGCGAAATTCCGCGAGCTGATCCGCAATGGCTATCTGATCGGCGGAGAAGCATGGTTCGACGAAAGCGCGAACGACAGGGATTCGCTCAAGGCCGGCAAGCTCGCGATCGATTACGACTACACGCCGGTTCCGCCGATCGAAAACCTGATGCTGCGCCAGCGCATCACCGACCGTTACCTCGCTGACTTCGCTTCGCGCGTGTCGGCCTAACAAGGAGCAATAGAACATGGCATTGCCGAAGAAACTCAAGGCATTCAACCTTTTCCAGAACGGCGAAAACTTCGTCGGCCAGGTTGCCGAAGTCACGCCCCCGAAACTGACGCGAAAGATGGAGGCCTATCGCGGCGGCGGCATGAATGGCCCCGTCGATATCGACCAGGGGCAAGAGGGCATCGTGCTCGAATGGACGTGCGGCGGCCTCATGCGTTCCGTGCTGACGCAATACGGCATCACGAAGCATGACGGCGTGCAACTGCGCTTCGCGGGCGCCTACCGTGCCGACGATTCGGGCAAGCCCGACGCCGTTGAAATCGTCGTGCGCGGCCGTCACAAGGAAGTCGATTTCGGCAACGCGAAGCCGGGCGACGATACCGCTTTCAAAGTCTCGACGACTTGCAGCTATTACAAGCTGACGATCAACGGCGAGACCGTCATCGAAATCGACCTGATGAACATGATCGAGAACGTCAATGGCGACGATCTGCTCGCCGATCTGCGCAAGGCGATCGGCCTGTAACGCACACCGGCCCGCGTAGACCGCGCGGGCCTCACCGAATCCCCTATCTGAGAGATAACCATGTCCAACCTCGACACGCCCATGCACGCGCACCACATCACCGACCCCGGCCACTCGCACAGCATCACGCCGGCGGCGCAACCCAAGCCGAACACCGTCACGCTCGACGCGCCGATCGAGCGCAACGGCGGGCAGACCATCACCGAAATCACGCTGCGCAAGCCGGCATCCGGCGAGCTGCGCGGCACGTCGCTCAATGCCCTCGTGAATCTGGACGTCGACGCGCTCGGCAAGGTGTTGCCGCGCATCTCGTCGCCGGCGCTCACCGAATTCGACGTGCAGCAGCTCGACCCCGCTGACCTCGTGCAATTGGGGGTCGTGTTCGCTGGTTTTTTGCTGCCGAAGCGTGCTCAGTAGAGCACGGCATACCTGACCGGGTTGAAGAAGCGATGGCCGATATCGCGACGGTCTTTCACTGGACCCCGCGCGATATGTGCGACTTCACCCTCGTCGAATTGGCTGAATGGCGCGAGCGGGCGCGCTCGCGCAGTGGAACGGAATAACAATGGCAAACGGTAACGACCTTAAATTGCGCGTGCTGTTCGACATGATCGACGGCGCAACAAAGCCCCTACGCAACATCATGAACGGCAATAAGGGCCTTGTGAAGTCGCTTAAAGAGTCTCGTGAAGAACTCGGCAAGCTACAGAAGGCACAAAAGGACGTTGCCGCGTTCCGCGAAATGCGCACGGGCCTCGCCGGCACGGCGCGCGAACTTAGCAGCGCGCAGACCCGCGTTAAAGAACTGGCCGGCGGCCTGCGCGCGTTCGGCCCGCCGAGCCGGCAAACGATCGCCGACTTTGAAAAGGCGAAACGCTCTGTCGTTCAGCTCACGGCCTCGCACGGCCAACAGGCGACGAAGGTTGACGAGCTGCGCACGCGCCTCGCCGGCGCGGGTATCAGCACGCGCAACCTGTCGCAGCATGAGCGCGAGCTGCGCGCCAGCATCGCGGCGACCACCGGCACTATGGGCGGGCAGATGGAAAAGCTCGAACAGCTCACGCAGCGCGAGAAGGCTGTCGCCGCTGCGCGCATGAAAATGAACAGGCTGCAAGGCACCGCGGCGAATATGGCCGTCGCCGGCTATGCCGCGAAGGCAACCGGCTCGCACATCATGGGCGACCTCGCCGAAACGCTCGACCAGTCCAAGGCATTCGAAAGCGAAGCCGTGCGCATCAAGGCGCTCGGCCTCGGCGATCACGCCACGGCCGACGCGATCAAGTACGCGAAAGCTATGAAACAGATGGGCACGAGCACAACGGACAATATGACGCTCATGCGCGACGCGCTGACCATCTTCGCCGACGAGCACCATGCGCAAATGGTGATGCCGACGCTCGCCAAGATGAAATTCGTAAACGAATCACTGTTCGGCGCCGAGGACGGGCACGCGAACGAAGAAAAGTTTATGAACATGCTGAAGGTGATCGAGCTGCGCGGCGGCACGAAAAACGAAGCAACGTTCAAAGACGAAGCGAACATGGTGCAAAAAGTCATCACGGCGACCGGCGGCCGTGTCGGCGGCGACCAGTGGATGCAGTTCATTCAGACCGGCGGCGTCGCGGCGAAACAGATGCGTAAGGACGCGTTTTTCTATCAGATGGAGCCGCTGATTCAGGAAATGGGCGGGCACGCTGTCGGCACCGGCCTCATGTCAGCATACAACAACGTCTATCAGGGCAAGACCACCGTGAAGGCCGCGCGCGAGCTGGTAGGCCTCGGCCTGATTCGTAAAGACGGCGTTGAGTACAACAAGATGGGACAGGTCAACCACTTCAAAACCGGCGCGCTGATGGGTAGCGACATTCTGAAGGCCTCGCCGCTCGAATGGATGGAAAAGGTATTGCTGCCCAAGCTGGCCGCGAAGGGCGTGACCGACCCCGACAAGGTCAAGGACACGATCGCAACGATTTTCACCAATCGCACTGCTGCAAACCTGTTTACGACGATGTACATGCAGCGCGATCAAATCCACAAGAACGAGCGATTGAACGCGGGCGCTGACGGCATCGACGACGGGGCGAAAAAGGCGGAGGCGATGACCCAAGGGCGCGAACTCGAAGCCCTCGCGAAAATCCGCAACCTCAAACTCGAAATCGGCGAGAAGGTTTCGCCGATCTATAACGCCGGCCTGTCGCTCACGGCCGGCTTGCTCGATCGCGTCACGGGATTCATGAAAGAGCACAGCAAGGCCGCGCAAGTCGTGCTCGTGACACTTGCCGCGCTCGCCGCGATGCTCGTCGGCGGCGGTATGTTCACGATCGCACTTGCCGGCGTGCTCGGCCCGCTCGCGCTCGTGCGTTTCAGCATCACGACGCTAGGCCTGCAAGGCGGCATCCTGTCGCGCGTGCTCGGCTTGCAGGCGGCCGCGTGGAGATTTCTGGGGCGCGGCATCATGTTCGCCGGCCGCGCGATGCTTGCGAACCCGATCGGCTTGGCGATCACCACGATCGCGGTCGGCGCTTACCTGATCTTTCAGTATTGGGAGCCGATCAAGGCCTTTTTCGGCGGCCTATGGGCACAGGTTCAACAGGCGTTCGCCGGCGGCCTTTCAGGTATCGGCGCCCTCATTGTCAACTGGTCCCCGCTCGGCCTGTTCTATCAGGCCTTTGCGGCCGTGATGCAATGGTTCGGCATCGACATGCCGACGAAGTTTTCGGAATTCGGCGGCAACCTGCTCGCGGGTCTTGTCAACGGCATCACAAGCGGCCTCGGAGCGGTGAAAGATGCGATCACCAACGTCGCAAGCAATACGGTCGACTGGTTCAAGGAAAAGCTCGGCATTCATAGCCCGTCGCGCGTGTTCGGCGAGCTGGGCGGGTTCATCACCCAGGGCGCGGCGATCGGTATGGAAAGCGAGCAAGGCCGCATCGCGAAAGCGGCGGTCGGCCTGGCGACGCTCGCGGCGACCACGTTCGCGGCGCCTGGTGCCGCACAGGCCGCCGGCGGCCTCGGTGTACCCATTGACGCCCGCCCCGCCCTGCAAGCCCGCCAGGCGGCCGGAAATTCTGCAGGCGGAGCATCGTCGGCCGGCGGCGATCAATACATTTTCAACATCACCGGCAACGACACGAAGGCGATCCGCGCCGAAGTCGAAGCCGTGTTGCAGAAGATCGAGCGCGAGAAGCGTGCGCGCGCCGGCTCGCGCCTGTCCGATTAACCGGGAGAGAGAACAATGATGATGGCTCTAGGGCAGTTCGTTTTCAGTCTGTCGACCCTCGCCTATCAAGAGCTGCAACGGCGCACGAGCTGGAAGCATGCGAGTACGTCGCGCGTCGGCGCACGCAACGCGCGGCAATTCCTCGGCGACGGCGACGACACGATCACCATGACCGGATGGTTTGCCCCCGACCAGGGTATCGGCAAGCTCTCGTCGCTGGCCAATCTGCGATCGATGGGAAGCGACGGCGACGCCTATGCGCTCGTCGACGGCACGGGCACGGTGTACGGTGCGTTCGTTATCGAAGGCCTCGACGAAGGGCAAACGCTTCACCAGAAAGACGGTATGCCGAGGCGCATCGAATTCACATTGAGCCTCACGCGCGTCGACGACGGTCTTGTGAGGACGAAAACCGAGCCGAAGAAGGACCAGGCGCAATGAAGCAACCAACGCCCATTTATCAAATCACCCTCAACGGGAAGGATCTGACTGGCAAGATCGAGCCGCGCCTTGTGAGCCTGTCGCTCGACGAGTCTCGATCGGACGATGCCGATACGCTTACGCTCGTGCTCGACGACTCAGACGGCAAGCTCGCGATTCCGAAACGCGGCGAAGTCGTACGCGTGTCGTTCGGATGGGCCGACACTGGCCTCGTCGACAAAGGGTCTTTCACGATCAACGAAATCGAACACGCCGGCTCACCGGATACGCTCACCATTCAGGCGCGATCGGCCTCGATGACGAAGGACATAAGCGAACGAAGGGAAAAGAGCTGGCACGGCGAAACGATCGGCGCGATCGTGCGCAAGATCGCTGGCACGCACGGCCTGAAACCGGCGATCGCCGAAGCCCTTGCGAAAATCGCGATCTCGCACATCGATCAAACGCACGAGTCGGATATGTCGTTTCTCACGCGCCTCGCGAAGCGATACGATGCCGTGATGAACGTGAAGGATTCGCACTTGCTGTTCATGCCGATCGGACACGGCACGAGCGTAAGCGGCAAGCCGCTCGCCTCGATCGAACTGACGCGCAAGAGCGGCGATCAACACTATTACCACGTATCCGAGCGCGAGAACTATGCCGGCGTGCGCGCGTTCTATCACGCGACCGGTCGCGCAAAGCGCAAGTCTGTCGTCGTCGGAGGCGAGAACAATCACAGCATCAAGGTATTGCCCGAGACGTATCCGACCGAAGCCGAGGCACGCGCGGCCGCAACGGCCGAACTCAACCGCACGCAGCGCAGCCAGGCGACCATGAGCTATACGCTCGCGCTCGGCCGGCCCGACCTATACCCCGAGGTTCCAGTCTATCTGAACGGGTTCAAGCCCGATATCGACAACGAGTCATGGCTTGCGAAGAAGGTAAGGCACTCGATCGCCGATGGTGGATATACGACCGCGCTCGAACTGGAAACGCGCGACGATCCGACAAGCGGTCGACACCGCTCGCACTTTCGCAAAGGTGGCTCATGAATCGCGGTCAACCTTTGAGATACCCGAGCATGGCGCCCATGACACCCATGCGGCCACGCTGATCGAGTTTGCGAAATACGCTCAGAAACTGCTGTTCGTCTTCCGGGATACCGGCTTCCGCGAACCGGCCGGTAACGATATAGGCTGCGTCCAGGCCCAGTGCGTGGACAGCAGCGAGATAGGCCGCGTCGGGCATGCGTTTGCCCGTTTCGTAGTGGGTCTGCGTACCCTTGGACATGCCAACGGCCTGAGCGAGTTGCTCCTGGCTCATGCCCACGCGTAGTCGTTCTTCCTTGAGCCGTTTCGCTGAAGTAGTCATTTGGATAGCAATTTATTGACAAATACACAATCGTGCCATTATATTCTTACGTATTGTAATTATTTGTATGCGTTTGAAAGGTTTCATTGCCTGAGTTCGTTAGATCTGGATGAGCCTGTCGAACGTACGCCAAATCATTGCGCTGCCACGAGGTCGGGCGCACGCCGGGGGGCGTGTCTTTGTCCCAGGAGCCTGAGCCCATGAGAATCACAATCCGCTGTCCGCATTGTGGAACACGACCGATTGCCCGTACCAGCCGCGAAATGTCGGGCACGCTGCGCGAACTGACCTATATGTGTCAGGACCCTGAATGCGGGCATACGTATGTCGCCAACCTTGAAATTGTACGCACGCTGTCGCCGTCAGCGAAACCCAACCCGGCTATCCGGATTCCGTTCTCGCCACATGTGCGCGAACGCATCATGAAGCAGCTTGAACTGACTCTGTAACCACCCTGCCAGCGAGGCCACCATGACAACCACACCTGAGCTGTATCCGCTGGCGATGACTTTCATCGCACAGCATCAGGCGCAGCACCTTGAACACGACCGGCACCTGTTGGTTGAACGGTGCATCGCTCACCTGATCGACGCCGCCGGCGTCTCTGCCAGCACGGCCGAAGATGCGGCGTTGCAGGCAGTTGGTGAGATCGAATCGGGTTGCCGGCGCGAGTACATCGACCTAGCACGCGCGACGGCCTACGCCGTCTTTGTGCATGATCCCGTAAACGGCCGCAAGCGCGTTTTCACGGTCGCCGATCTGATGGGTCTCGTACGGACCCCGGCGCTGGCCAGTCAGCCCGTACCTAGCACACGCACCCTGTCTCATCACGGCATGCCCATGCCCGAGCTGACTAGCGAACACGGCCAGCGCACGCACACCGGCTAAACAGCCCCCTGTCCCCTTTCGCCGTGTATTCCCGCCGATCCATTGTGGATCGACGGGCGGAATTCTTTACGCCTGAAAAAACGTTGAGCATGACACCAACCCTTCATCACGACATCCTGCGCCGCCTTCTGGCTGACTTCGGTTTCAGGGAAAGCCGGGAAAACAGCAACTGGCTACAGCAGGGCTTGTGCCCCTCATGCGGCAAGAAGGAACTGTTTGCGCGCGCCGACAGTCCGTGGTTCGTGCGCTGCGGACGCGCAAACAAATGCGGTTACGAAGAGCATGTGAAAGCGCTCTATCCCGACCTCTTTGAAAAGTGGTCCGAGCGCTATCCGCCGATGCCGGCGAACCCGAACGCGGCGGCCGACGCGTACATGCAGTTTGCACGCGGCTTCGACCCTGCACGCGTGCGCGGCTGGTACACGCAGGAACAGTATTACGACGCGAAGCTGAAAGCCGGTTCGGCAACCGTGCGTTTTGCGGTAGCCGATACGTACTGGGAACGGCTCATTGACGAACCCGGCCGGTTCGGTGGCAAGAAGGCCAACTTCAAATACGGCGGCAGCTATGCCGGTCGCTGGTGGCAACCACCGACGCTCGATCTGTCCACCATCGACGAGGTGTGGCTGGTCGAAGGCATTTTCGACGCGATCGCGCTCGAGCATCACGGGATCGCGGCCGTCGCGCTCATGTCGTGCAACAACTATCCCGAATACGCGCTGGCCGCGTTGCGCGACACGCCCGGCGACAAGCCCCGGCCGCGACTCGTGTGGGCGCTCGACGGCGATCGCGCCGGGCGCAGCTATACAAAGAAATGGGTGCGTCGTGCGAAAGAGGCCGGCTGGACGTGTGAGGCGGCGCTGATTCCGCAAAGCAAGGTCAAGATCGACTGGAACGACCTTCATCAACGCGACCAGCTCGGCGGCGACAATGTGGCCGAATACCGCCACTATGGCGCGCTGCTGCTTGCCGAGACTGCGTTCGACAAGGCCATACTCCTGTACGAGAAGCGCGGTCTGCGAGAATTCCCGTTCGACCATGAGCAGCGCCTGTACTGGTTCAAGCTGGACATGGAGCGCTTCGACCGGGCGCGCGAAGCGGCCGAACAGCAGTCGGGACTCACTGAAAAGAGCCGGCGCGACTACGCGCTGAACGAATCGGGCACGGTGAGCGAGATCGCCAATTGCCTGCCCACCGCGCTCTATTACCAGGCCAATACCCTCACCGACGAAGCCTGGTATTACTTTCGTATCGACTTCCCGCACGGCGGCCACGCTGTCAAGAACACCTTTACAGGCGGTCAGATCGCCTCGTCGGGCGATTTCAAGAAGCGGCTACTGGCAATCGCGCCTGGCGCGTTCTATACCGGTAACGGCACGCAGCTCGACCGCTACCTGAAATCGCAGATGGCCGGCATCCGTTCTGTGCAGACCGTTGATTTCGTGGGCTACAGCAAGGAACACGGCGCATACATCTTTAACGACCTTGCAGTAAAGGGCGGGCAGGTCTATGAGCTGAACGAAGAGGACTTTTTCGATATCGGCAAGCTGAGCGTCAAGACGCTGAACCAGTCGGTATCCCTGAACGTCAACAGGAAGGCCACCGACGAGCAGTATGAATGGCTGGACCGACTGTGGCACTGCTTCGGCGCGAAGGGCGTCGTGGCGCTCGCGTTCTGGTTCGGGTCGCTGTTCGCCGAGCAGATCCGCGCCGAACACAAGAGCTATCCATTTCTGGAAATTGTCGGCGAGCCGGGCGCGGGCAAGTCGACGCTGATCGAATTCATGTGGAAGCTCTTCGGCCGGCGTGACTACGAAGGCTTCGACCCGTCGAAATCGTCGCTCGCCGCACGTGCTCGGAATTTTGCGCAGGTGTCGGGCATGCCGGTCGTGCTGATCGAGGCCGACCGTAGCGGCGGCGAAGACACGGCCAAGGCCCGCTCGTTCGACTGGGATGAACTAAAGACCGCATACAACGGCCGCAGTGTGCGCGCGATCGGCGTCAAGAATGGCGGCAACGAGACACGCGAGCCACCGTTCCGGGGCGCAATCGTCATTAGCCAGAATGCGCAGGTGTCGGCCAGTGAAGCCGTGTTGCAGCGTCTGCTGCATCTGCACTTCGACCGCTCCACGCAGACCCCGCAGACCAAACGCCATGCGGAAGAACTGGAGCGCATGCCGGTTGACGCGGTAAGCGGCTTTCTGCTGGCTTCGATCCGCCGCGAGGCCGACGTAATGAAGACCGTCACGGAGGCGACGCCCCGATACGAACAGCAGCTCCAGGCGCTCGGCGAAATTCGCAGCATGCGTATCGCCAAGAATCATGCGCAGTTGATGTCGCTGGTCGACGCGCTGGCCCATGTCGTGCCACTGGCCGACGAGCGCATTGACGCCGTGCGCACGACGCTGATCGACATGGCAATCAGCCGACAGCGCGCGATCAACGCGGATCACCCGGTCGTGCAGGAATTCTGGGACATGTTTGAGTATCTGGACGGCGACGTCGACGAGCCGCGCCTGAATCACTCGTTTGATGAAAAGCTGATCGCGGTGAACCTGAACCACTTCGCGACGGTGGCCGCCGACCGGCGGCAGACCACGCCGCCGCTGGCCGACCTGAAACGTTATCTGCGCACCAGCCGCTCGCGCCGCTTCATTGAGGTCAAGACCGTCAAAAGCGCGCTGCGCGGACGGGACCCGGCCAACCGCGCCTTGCCGGCCACCGTCAAATGCTGGGTGTTCGAGCGAGCATAGTGCCTGCCACCTTTGGACGTCCGACCAGAATGAAATCGCTGCACTGCCCAGCAACAGATATCGCCACGAAGTTCGCGCCACGCCCTGTTCATGCACCAGAAAAAGATACCAGATGAATACACACTGCCGTTTCTCACCGACGCCGAGCTTCGAATCATCGCGGCCCCTCTTCGCCAGCCTGCGGCCATCATCCGCTGGTTTCGGCGGCAAGGCTTCGATGTGCGGATCAAGCCCAATGGAATGCCGCTCTTGTCACGCACTCACTTTGATGATGTGATGGCCGGGCGAGGCGGTGATACGGTGCATGCGACGCGTCGTCGATCCTGCGAGCCAGATGTGGCCGCCTTCCTCAATAAATACAAACGAACCAGCAAATCCGACAATGGGCCGAACAAGAACACACAATCCACTCGGACTTGACCCGAAGAAGCACGCGCGCCTGTATGCCAAACACGGCGCGTTCTACTATTTCCATCGCGGCGGCCGCTGGGAGCGGCTCGGCACCGATCTGGCCGAAGCGAAGCGCAAGGCGGCGCTGTACAACGATCCTGAATCGTCCTACGGCTCGATGAAGCACTATCTTGACTTGTTCGTCGTGCACTGCGAGCAGCGAGTCACGCGAGGCGAATTGGCCCCGCGTACCTACGTGGATTACAAGCGGGATGTGGAGCCGCTGAAGGACTTCTTCGGCCGCATGACGCCGGCCAGCGTCGAGCCGAAACATGTCGCACGGTATCTCGATGCCGGCGCGGAACTGGGCCGCCCCGTGCGGGCCAATCGTGAAAAGGCGTGTCTTTCCGTATGCTTTACGTGGCTCGTGCGCGGCGGCGACGCCGGCGTCAAGACGAACCCGTGCAGCGGCGTGCGACGCAACAAGGAAAAGAAGCGCGAGCGCTATGTCGAGCACGACGAATACGGCACGGTCCACCGGATGGCGGCCAAGCCTGTGCAGATCCTCATGGAACTGATCTACCGGACATTGCAGCGTCCGGAGGACATCATTCTCTGGACGCGGGCCAACATCGTGACCAAGCGCGAAGGTGACAGCACGCGGCGCGTCCTGCGCAACAGGCAGGGCAAGACCGGCGCAATCGTCGACATTGAGATCACTCCGACGCTCGATGCCGTGTTGCAGTCGGCGCTAAACGATTCAGTGCCGAGTATCAGCAAGACCCTCGTGCACACCCGCAAAGGCGAACCGTATGTGTACAGCGGCCTGACTTCTATGTTGCAGCGATACACGACGAAGGCGAGGCTCACGCCGTTTGGCATTTACGATCTCAAGGCCAAGGGTGCCACCGACATGTGGCTCGCTGGCGTGCCGCTTGAACAGATACAGGTGCTGTGCGGGCATGAGTCGGTGACAACCACCGAGATCTACGTGAAGTGCCGCTGGCGAGGTACGGTGCAGCCAAATTCGCTCCCGCTGGTGTCTAATAAAACTAGCTGAATCCAGCCGGGAAAGGGATGAAACTTGGCGAAAACAGGGAAAAATATTAGACAGATGCGATAGTGAAAGGCTTACTGGTAAAGGCTTTGCGAGGAGCTGGAGTGCGGGACTTTTAATCCGTTGGTCACAGGTTCGAATCCCGTACGGCCTACCATTAGTTTCAAGCACTTAGCCCATCCCTAACCGGATGGGCTTTTTGCTTTTGCGGTACTGTGTAACCGTCATGTAACCAGATGAACGTGAATGCCCTACGCGACCGGTCGGCGCGATAAGTGCCCACCCTGCGGAAGTCAGGAATATGCCCGCGACGGGAGTACCTCACTGCTCCCGTAAG
Organism: Paraburkholderia sp. AV2; assembly: GCF_054968425.1. Classification (NCBI taxonomy): domain Bacteria; kingdom Pseudomonadati; phylum Pseudomonadota; class Betaproteobacteria; order Burkholderiales; family Burkholderiaceae; genus Paraburkholderia; species Paraburkholderia sp. AV2. Next base: position 109,686 of record NZ_JBANLK010000008.1, on the reverse strand, counting down.
TGTATCGGGTTGTGGTGTCGCCAAAGTTGGCTGTTCGAAGCGTGGCACTAAAAGCACAATTTTCACAACGACTGTGTGTGCCAACGCGCGCTTTTGGCCGCACTACGTCCTACGAGCGAGAGGGGCAATTGTCTCGCGCGCGCGCGTCATTCAAAAGGCATAAATCGTCGACCCGTTGCGGCCGGTCGAGCTTTACTGTCCCATGACCGCAATCAACCCTGAAGCAGACATCCACAGTCGACCGGCATCAGTTCCCACGCAATTAAAGCAATTATTGAAAATTGCTGTGGGCAACGACTGCCAACCGGCGTCGAATTTCTATTCGTTCTGTTCCTGATTTTGTAGCATTTTCCTAGAGCGACTGACAATGACCGCGTCCAGCGATGGAGCAAATGCCAATCCAGTGAATATAGCTGCGATATTACTCAACTCTGATTTCAATGAGTGCGGAATAGCTTCCATCAGCCGCTCTACGAACCAAAGTGCAAAAACCGAACCACCAAAGCCGGCTGCCTCATGCAATTGTGCCGAAGCGGCATCTCTAAGTGTCCCCATGAGCAAAGCGCTTATACCCCAGGATTTAAGGCACTGAACCCGTTTTTCATATAAACGGACGTCCGCATTAAGTTGCTCTATAGCCTCTTGCAATTTCTCAGGGGAGGAACCATCACTCATCAGGCGTCTAGCGAGCGTACGGAATTGCGCTACAGAGTGCGGCGAAAAGTTCTTTGCCACCTCTAACGCCGGTATCTCTACGGGAGCAAGCAATTCACTGACAATCTTGTGCATTCGATTCGATGCTGGCGACGAGGGCACTTGTGATACTCGACCAAAATAACTTGCAATAATCGCAGCGTGCGCATCAAGTGAAAATTCTTCGGTGATTGCTGAGGGAATGTACGTTGCGCTCAGCGCCAAACTCCACTCCACGTGCGCACCTGCCAGCATCATTTCAAGGTGCGTGTCTTGTCCATGAATGGCTTGCACAATATTTGCAACGTGTGGGCCGATACCGACGCCTAAGCATGCAATTGCTCCGCGCTCAGTAAAGAAGTCGTATTGCCTCCCCAAAATCTTTGCATAACTCCTAAGAATGTTAGACAGAGGATGATCGCCCACATTCTTAATAATCGCCTTGATTAGACTGATTCGCTCGAACGCCGAAAATGGGCCATAAAGCAAAGGATCTTTCTTTTGACCAACTTCAAACACTCGACTGGCCAACTCTCTTGAAAGAATAATACTGGAAGAATTTGCTTCGAATGCAGATTGAATCAACCTGGATTCATAGTGCGAAACAGAATAAGGCAGAACTAAGCGAATTCGATTCATCGAGGCCAACTCACCTAGGTCAGCTTCCGATATTCCAAATCTTTTAAGTGTGCCACCACCGATTTCGATGCGCTGAGGGATAATATTAATGCAATCGTAAATTGTCAATAATTCAGATAATTGAACCTCACTGCAATCGGCCGCATCGATAAGACATGAAAGCTGAGACGGTTCATGAATCACCCTTTCGTCCAGCTTGCAAATTTCCCGTCGCCTAACAAATTCCCGCCACCGGTCTTCGTCTCTTTGAGCGAGTTGACCCATGAAATTGGGGCGATTTGAGAGCTCATTCGAAAGCGAAAGAGTCAGTTGTTCTGTAACTGGCAAAACTTTAGCAGGTAGCGCGTTTTCTAAGGAGGTCGCGAATAATAGCTGCTTACTTGGTTGATCAATGGAAAGAAAACCAAGTTTGACTCGATTTTTTTCTTCTTCTGGTAGCGTCCCCGGTGTCGAGAATGTCCAAAGTGCAGTACGCGGATCGTACGTAAGGCTGCCGACGGGCATATTTGGCGTAGCCAGGCACAGCAATCGATTCGCCTCGACGAGATTAAGAGGAGAATTTGATAACCATAAATCTGCCTTTATATTTGATGGAACATCAATCGGTTTCGCCCCTGTCGGAAGGATCAGGACGATTTCGATATTGCAATTTATCGGGCGGATGTGATTATTGAATTCACCGAGAAAATCTTCAAACTGATCTCGCGAGCAATTTACCAAAATGAAGAAATTTATATTGATCCCGTACAGGGAGGACTCGCACTCGGGGTGGAGGAATTGAAATTGGAAGAACGACCATATTGAAAGTCGCCTTTGAAATTCGATATTTACCGCAAGCGCATCATTATTCGGCAGCCCTGATTCTCGGTATTCCATAGATCATTTAATAACAGTAGGTTGTTTGATGTATCTCGATTTTACACTGCATCCATCGGAGTGGTTGTGGCGTCAAGAAAAGCTCTCCGAGGTCAATGGTAAATCGCACGTTTGCCAGCAGGACATTGGTATTCGTCATCCCGCGCAATGTAGATGAAGTCCGCCCGATCGAATCGGCCATGGCATTTTGCGCTTGATGTCGTGGGCTTCGGCAACATGACCGCAATCCCTGCATCCGCACACTCCTTGATCTGAGGCCCACTGTAGTAGCCACGATCGGCGAGCGCCCGCAGTCTGGTTCTGCCCATCGCATCGCGCGCAGCTTTCGCAATAGGGCTGAGCTGAGCCCGGTCACTACCAGAGTTTGTGACCTCGTGAGCAACGATGAGGTGGTGTTTGGCGTCAACTGCCACCTGTACGTTGTAGCCCACTATTCCCGAGCCTTTGCCGCTCGTCGCCATGGAACGCGCGTCGGGATCGGTCATCGAGAGTTGGCCGTCAGGCTCTGTCTTGAGCTGCTCCTTGATCTGGTCGAGCTTGTGCATCTGCTCGCGCAAGCGCGCGATCTTGTCCTGCAAACGGGCCGTCTTTGCTTCCAGTTCAGCGGGTTGCGTACGATCGGCCGTCTCCAGAGCGTTCAGATACCGCTGGATGCTCTCCTCAATCTGCTTTTGCCGCTTGTCGACCTTACCCTCGGTGAAGTTGCGATCGCGAGTGTTGACCGCCTTGAACTTGCTGCCGTCGATGGCAACCAGCGCTTGCGAGAACAGTTTCAGCTCACGGCACAGAACGACGAAGCGGCGACAGACGTTACGAATGCCGGTGCCGTTATCACGACGGAAATCAGCTATGGTCTTGAAGTCCGGCGCCAGGCGGCCGGTGAGCCACATCAATTCAACATTACGCTGGCATTCACGTTCTAGGCGCCGGCTCGATTGAACCTGGTTCAGGTAGCCGTAGATATAGATCTTCAACAGCACGGCTGGGTGATAGGACGGGCGCCCTGTAGTCGATGGCATCGCGCCGGCGAAACCCAGTGATTCAAGGTCAAGCTCTTCAACGAACGCCTCGATGATCCTCACCGGATTGTCATCAGCGACGAAGTCATCGAGGCATTCTGGAAGCAGCGTCACCTGCTTGCGATCTTCACCTTCTATGAATCGCTTCATCCGGTCACCCATGCTGGACGAGTTAATCCAGTGTAGGCGATCAACGCGTTTTCACACACCCTCGACCCACAAGGTGACCGTCGACGTTCCCAGCAACGGCCATTTGACGAATTGGTTGAGCAGCTGCAGTAGATGTCGCCTCTGATCACGTACTGCCAGCGCTGGAGCCGTGCTCACAACGCGCCCCTTAGTAGATTTTTCATTCGTATGGTGCGCTATGATGCAGCTCTCGCTTCCCGAGTTTTCACTTGGCACAATGGAAAAACGATACCAAGTCTTTATTAGCTCGACCTTCTCGGACCTCGCGGCTGAACGCGACCATGTGTTCCGGACATTGATGGAGATGGACTGCATCCCAGCGGGTATGGAGCTTTTCCCCGCAGCCGACGAAGAGCAGTGGCAGTTTATCGAACGAATCATTGATGACTGCGATTACTACCTCTTGATTATCGGGGGGCGCTATGGGTCACTATCGAGCGAAGGAATCAGCTATACCGAAAAGGAATTCGATTACGCCGTCGCAAAGGGACTACGCGTCGTCGCGCTTATCCATGGAAAACCAGATGACATTCCTGCCGGAAAATCTGAAGCAGACCCCGTATTGCGCGCAAAGCTAGTAGCGTTTCGCGAAAAGGTCAAGACGGGTCGACTTGTCAAGTTTTGGGAAAAGGCGGATGAACTGCCCGGTCTTGTCTCGCTAAGCCTCACCAAGACAATAAAAACGTATCCGGCAATAGGTTGGGTTCGCGCGAATCAAATTTCCAGCCAAGACAGCTTGATTGAACTTAACAATCTACGCAAGGAAAAAGAACAACTTCTGAAGCTCGTTACAGAGCTACGATCAAAGGTCGTAACAAACCGAGAAATCGAGGACATCGCGGATATCGACACTGAGTTTTCTCTTCAGGTCAGATATTTCTATGACAGAGCGAAAAGAGGGTTTCAGGTTTCTCTAAGTTGGCGTGCGATCTTCGCGCTCATCGCGCCGTATCTTTTGGAAGATCCCAGCGAAAGCACCGTCGAAACGAAGTTGACGAAGACCTTGATGACGCAAAGGAACCTTTCCGGGACATCGGCTTCGCTTGACGAGCAGCAGTTCAAGACGATAGGGGTTCAGCTTACTGCCTACGGGCTTGTGAAGATCGAAAATTTGCAAACTACCGCCGGTGGTCGGGCGTTGTTCTGGCGAATAACTGAGAAAGGCGAGCAAATGCTGTTCGAAACTCGAGTCATACGTGCCGAACCAGCCAAGCCGGAAGGTGAGCAAACCGTCGGTAGCCAGCAATCGGCGACATGAACATCGCAATGGAGCAACCGGTTCAGTAGCTGCGTCGAATGCCTCAAATTGGCCGCACCCCGGCCGGCGATGCAGTATCGATGCCCTGCGCCGCGGGGGGCGCTGCCCGACCCACAAGGGACAGTCACTTTCCTACGAAACGGTCATCCGCGTGTCAACCCTGTCATCGATGTGGGTTACGTATTGATCGTTATATCTTTGCCAGCGTGGTCGCGGGTAACCCATATGCCGAATCGGGAGCAAGCCGCGCGAGCGCGGAAAAATTACGCGATATAGAAGCTACTGAGCCCCCAACGGCTCGGGAAATACGCGTACTCCGTCAGCCGAAATTTCGGAGCGAAACAGGCCAATGCTCATTTCTCGACCAAGTGATCTAAGTGCAAGCTTTTTCTCTCGAACTTGCTTGCGTGATTCGTCATTCTCGAACCAATTAAAAATCCACCGGCCTGTGTCGACAGCGCGCTGGGCCGTGCCTCGCTCACCAGGGTCCACACGATGGCCTCCATGGACAATTCGATGTCGGAGCTTTCGTGTCGCACGTAGTTCATTAGCGTGTCCGACCGGCAGCGTGCGCCTAGTGAGTTGCTCATATTTTTTCACACGTCGAGAAAAATCGGCTCTTGTACTTTTGATAAAAGTCTCCGCAGCCTTTTTGCTATTGGATTCCTTGATTAAACGGTACACCTCTGCCTCGACAATAACCTCAATCGCGGTCGTAATACGGCGGACTGCATCTGAATAGTTACCACGCTCCATAAAATTAATGGCATCGAGCAGTTCAAGCTCACCCTTACTTGGCAAATATCCAACAGCATGTTGTAGTTGCGGGGCATCGATAAATTGGATCTCGCCGGGAATCTCAGAAGGTCCCCCAAACATTATCCGATCGTCCCAACCTTTGTACGGGACCAGCAGACTGGAAGCCATCGTGCCCTCCCGTTGTATGTGCCATATTGGTACATCCCATGGCGCAACTTCGAATACGAAGTGATCGTATGTCGACAAGCGATATCCCCGGACAAGCTTGTTTACGATCGATATGTGGGCACGACAAAGTTCTTGCAAATAGAGGTGCACCGATGGGCCATGGGCAGCCACGTCTTGCTCCACCTTCCTCCAAACGTCTTCGTTGCATCTACTGGCAATTTTCACGACGGTTTTACATTTCCGCCAGAGGTACCCAAGTTCGGGTCTTTGTCGAAGGATATCTTGAATCGTATCAGGCAGCTGCTCTACTTGCCTAAGTGGACCTTGATAGGCCACGTATTTTTTCTCATCGCTAACACAACCCAGATGCAGTTCGAATGTCTCGTTTTCTATCCCTACGGCGAAACTGTGGCCGTCAACGACCACGGAAGTCTGTGCGGTGTTGACCATTAGCCAGTATGGAAGTTCGACACGCAAGGAGACGTCAACCCAAGGTGCCATCCAATCCAAGTCTTGACCTATAAAAAAGCTTTTCGGTACCTCGGGGGGAGATTTCTCGTTAGGTTCCATTTTTTCTATACGGGCAGTGAGACATCAGGGCTGCTGATGCTTGCTTGACGCCAAGAGGTCGAGACGTATTTGTCGGTTTTTAACCGCGTCACCATCCTAACATTGCGAGTGTCGGGAGCGAGGTGGGAAGTTGGTGCGCACGCACGTCTCCCAAAACGCTCAGATCAAGCGTAGGCACGTCCATCGGGAAGCTCTGGTGAAACTGGTAGTCCGACCAGATCTGGACCTTGCCATTCGTCGCTTCTTCCACTTCTTTGGCTAGCTGCTGCACACCGGCAATGTAGGGCTCCAACTGCTCGACCTCATCGGCATCGAGGCCGAATGCCTCCTGCAACTCTGCCACCGGGATCACTTTCGGGAAATCAGACATTGCTCTCACCTATTTTCCGCTTCTCTTGCCGAATGAATCCAATGATGTGATGCAGCCGAGTGGCAAAGCCGAAATATCGATTCTTTCGATTGTGCATCTCAATGAAAACCCCTTCCAAGACAACCTCACTGGAGTTCGGCTCCATTGAAATTCTCCACATTGGACTACCACTCATCCCTATTGGCTTAACAGGAACATTCTGAAATATGCCACGAACATCCACACCGTCATGAAGTTGGATGATTGCGTGATCGATCCTGTTCTTCTTGAATTCCACCTAGGGAACCGATTCATCATCATCAACAGCTTCATCAGAGAAGCTCTGCACATGCAGATGCAATCTATTTCTACGACTCAGAATGCTCTTGTTTCGGCTCTCCGGATAACCGAAAATTGCTCTTCCCCAAGATTGCATGTTCAGCCTTAGATCTAAAAACATCGAGGCGTCGATAACATTTATTGCATACTTTCGGAAAAATCCGTCTTCAAGCTTAATGACGACCATGTCCAGATGATCTTTCCCGTTAGCATCTAATGCCGCATTAAAAACCAAGACAGGAATTTCGATCATCAAAGCCGAATTCCGAGTCAGCAATAAATTTTTCTTGTGATCGAATTTCCGTAATGCATGCGCAGCAGACACCAAATATTCACTTCCATCGAGATTGATAAAAAAACAACTTGCAAATAGCTTGAGCCTTCCTTTACCAATCTCCTCGCACATCAATGGATAAGTGAACGATTCCTCCCTCCGCAAAGCAGGTCCAATCTGAGCGAATACATTTTGCGTCTCTTCAATCGTAGGCAGATTTGCCACGACACCCTCGCTTTCCCATCAGTTGGATGAGCCAGTGCTCTTGGCCAGGACCTCGATGCACCGCCCCATATTGCCTCAGTCTAGCGTCTTTCCCCACTTAAGGCGCGCTTAACGAAGATGTTCCAGGTATAAATGGCAATGCCTTTCAAGACCAGCCTTTGCAGGCCATAGGCCAGCACCAGCGCGCCCACAAACAAAACCTGGTGGCTCATGGGTGGGTCCATCAGCACCAGCGCCTTGCCTCCGTATTCGGCCAGGGTAAGTGAGCCAAAGCCTGACACGGCGGATATGCCAATGCATTACCCTATGTCCACGAGCCTGACAGAGACGATTCTGAGAGGTCGCTTTCTATCGTGGTCAATCAAATCTGTTCCGCCACTCCCTTTCCTGTTGCTCTTCTCGGCGCTTTTTCTCTTCTGCTTCCAGTTTACGATGCAGAGGTGGGCAATAAACCCTCCTTCCGGATTCATACTGAGGCACAAGAAAAAGAACGAGCCAAGCAAGTCCCAAAAGAGCGATCCAGATGAGTTGACTGGTACCCGAGTAGTCCTCGATCCAATGAGTGATCGTATGATTAGAGTTGTTCCCCGGCAGCCAGAAATTGAAAATCAAGTAAAACAATACATAAAAAGCATAAGTCTGAATTTCTGCCCTGTGAGCGCTCCCTCGATCCTCCTCTTTTTGATACTCCTTATATCGATCCATGAGGAACTCACTTTCTTCCTCATGAGCGGCATCTAGCAGTTCACTTGGCCGCACATACTTGTCTTCCCTGCCTTTTGGATAGAATGGCCGATCCTCGATTTCCAACCACTTTCTTTTGATTTGGTAAAAAGCCAACCACGCCCAATACTTCAATTGGAGATAAAATTATATAAATACTGCCATAGCAGTTGGGATGACAAGATTTGCCACTCCTGAAAATGCAATGAATATCAGCAAAATTTTCAATGCTAGAGCAGCGCCAAAGACATCCGATCCACCAATGGCATCTCTTACACCAAATCCGGAAAAATAAGATAAGGCAGCATCAGCAAAAAGTAAAAAACTTGCGGACAACAAGAAAAACTGCGGCTTCGTCGCTTTTTCAAGTAATGAAAGAAATTGTTCTCTGGAAAACCCTTCAAGAGCCATATCACCCCCGATATACGTCTGGCTTCAATTAATTACACCCCGCCATACTTGACCATCATCCATTCGGTGGCGCCATAGGGTTCAAGATCCTTGATTCGTTCCCGATATGTCTGTGCAATTGCGTCATCGTGCTTCACAAACCGTTCGTAGGCGGCGGCGATCATCCATGTTTCGGACAGTGCATTCTGAAGCGCGGCAGGGTCGGAAATCATCGCGACCATCTCATAGACGGAAGCCAATGGGACACGACCACGCACATACTGCAACAGCATCTGATGATACTGTGTTGTCGGCACGGAGCTGCGGTGAAGTATGTACTCTTCGAAGTACGGGTCGGCAGGAACCTCGCCGTTACTGCGCGCCCGAACAATGACGTAGAGTGCGGCCAGATAATCCTGGCTGATGGCGTCGGAGCCCCGCGCACAACGGTCAAGCATGTCGACCGTACCACTCCAGTCTCCTTTGAGCATTCGCGTCCAAGCCGATGAGCTGGTTACTTCGATATACCGCTGGTAGACAGCAGCAGGTTCAGCGGCGCTCGCCAGTTCGTGATGCATCTGGTCAAGGAGCGGCGCGGCCGCCGCGAGTGCGTCATCCTCCCGGTCCAGCGAAACGAGTGTCGTGACCCTCGACTGTTTCAATGAAATGTCGTCCGGGGCAAGCGCAATGGCCTTGTCGATGGCCAACAACGCCGGTGCATGCTGCGCCGTACCGTCCAAATAAGCCGATATTTCACCGTGTGCGTGAGCTTGTTCAGACGGCGTCGCTGCTGCCTGGAGCGACGCCTGTGCTGTGGCTAACTCCCGCTCTGCGGCATCGCGCATTGGGTTTGCATTGCCAAACGGGTGCTGGCGTTTGGCTGCCGCGTCGATTCCGAGGATGGACAACTTAATCTGGTACGCCGCGTTGATACTGTTTTCCGGCATCCATCGTGCAAATCGAATGTAATCCGCGCGAGCTCCGATTAAATCGCCCGACATCTCACGCACTCCACACCGCGGCCCCAATAGGCGGCCGCGAGTGCAGGCGCTATCCGGAGAGCATGGGAAAATGCTTCGATCGCATCCTGATGGCGGCCGGTACCCGCGAGAATCTTGCCGAACTCAAGATAGTAGATCGGCCCAAGCTTTGCATCCTGGTCATGTGCTGCGTCGTGCCTGGCGCGTATCCGCTTTTGAATCGCACGCGCGTATCCGAGATAGCTGTCTGAGAAGGACGCGAAGCACCCTGCTGTGGTAACGCCGTAGCAGGCTCAACTGCCCGGCAAGGGCCGCTCAGAAGCATAGCAATTATTGCGAGGAGGAATGGCTCTTTTATCACGACTATCTAGATCCTTCCTGGTCAATATTTGATAATGGCATCTTGCCAGATGCGATGTTGCATTGGCTACGCGTTGCAGCTTTTAGGCAGCGATCTTACTCGACTATGGTTGCTCTCGTTGCGGCGACAGCGCAATCGTCTATGCCGATAGTCGACGATCTGCCCGTGCGCGTCGAACGGTTGAATGCGCAACCGACTGCGCTCATGCCCCGTCCGGGTTCTATGCGTCATACATCGGCATGTTCGACTATTAGCTCACGAACTGGACGCGCTCCGCGTTGTCGATGCATTCCATGCATTGCGGGCCGAACGGTTGGGCGAGAATTCCACGCTTGAATTTCACCATGAAGGATGGGCCATCTTTGCGCGCCTGCGCATGGGCTTTCCACAAGAATCCTTGAATCAGCTTAAACGGCTCTGTTCTGTAGTACACGATCACTTCGAGCGGTACGTCAAGTCCTGGCACCCATCTCTCGATCACGAGAACATCCGCCTTTGCGCCATCACTCTGAGTGATGACTCCCTCCCGTCCAGAGGACCATCCCGAGCCAGCGGTCGCCCGTTCTCGGGCTGATTGCGCGGTTGCGACTGCTTCGTGTTGCGTTACTGCGGGATACGGAACCGGTGTGGGGGTTTCGTTATCCCAGTAGACGACGTACGGGACAGTCAATTCGCCGGGCGCTAGAAGATGCTGAACATGAATCGCGTGGCTGAACGCATACCCCATGTAGAAGGCCAAGCGCTTTTCGTCGATCGCCGCTTTCCGCCGTTTGCTGCCGAAAATATCCCCGAATCCGATCATCATATATCCCCCGCCTTATTGGCCATTGCCGGATTGTCGATGATTTCGACCCTGGAGTCGAACGACCGCTAATGGCTGCGCGCGAACTGTAGCCGGTGGGAACGACTTCAGCGCGCGCGCCGCAAGCGTTCGCTCGGCGAAATCGAAGGGGCAGATTGCAAACGCTCGCCGAAACTCTTCCTCTGCAACACTACGCTGATTGTGGGTGAGATATTTCTCCGCGATATAGGCCGCGGTTTCACACCGCCTCTGCTGCATTTCCTCCGGGTCGCCATGCGCGCTTGCGGCCCTCAGTTCACGTTCATCGAGCTTGCCCGCTGCATATTCAATCAGGGGATACGGCCACGCAGAATGATCGTTAAGGTGAGTCATGGCGTTGGCCATATAGGGTCGGTCGTCGGCACCCATATGCTGCGTGGAAATATGACGCCACATGAGCGCGTATTCCGCGTCATGTTCGTCAGCTTTCTCATGGACCGACAGCCACGTGTCGGCATCGCGAGCCGCACCGGCGTAGTCGCCCTGATAAAACCGGAGCTGCATTCGCTGGCTCACCACCCAGTAGGATGTGGGATCGAGCTTTGCAGCACGCTCGTTGTCGAGGAGCGCATCTTCATCGCGATCCATGTCCATCAGCGTGTTTCCCCGGCCGACGTAAAAATACGGATCACTCTGCGGGGTCCGGAGGAGTTCGTTGAATTCGTTCAGGGACGCCTGAGTTTGACCCATCTCGTGCAGCAGTACCGCCAGGGAGTATCGCGCATCGACGTCGCCGGGGTCCAGCCGTATGGCCGTTTCGTAATCCATGAGTGACTTGCCATACTCATCCTCCTCGAGATCCCCGCGACTTGCATACAGGCTGGCGATTTCGGGTGCGAGGGTGATCGCAGCGTCAATGCAGGCAATAGCGTCCTCTTCACGGTGCCCCAGATCGTACAGTTGCGACGCGATCTTGTACCGGTTCACGGCATTGACCTTGTCGGTGGTAGCGTCTCGTCTTGCGACCCACGCAAAATCATCCGCAGCTTTTCCATATTCTTTCATCTGCCAGAAGAGTACGCCGCGGCCCAGGTGTGCAACGCTCATATCCGGGTTGAGCGCAAGCGCTGCATTGAAGTCGGTCAAGGCAGCCGGAAAATCGTTCAGTTTGTAATATGCCTCTGCGCGCCCAAAGGCCGCCTCGGCGAGACGGGGACTTTTCGCGAGTGCCAGTGTGAAATCGCCGACGGCATTCCGGTACTGACCGAGCAATATGTACACCCCTCCTCTCTGCAGAAGGGCGCGAGGCGTCGGATCCGCTTTTATTGCACGGTCGAGATAGCCAAGCGCCTCGGTGTATCGCTTTGCCAATACCGCCTGGTAACCGGGCTGAAGACGGGTGATGGCGTTCCCCGGTAGCGTCGATGCCGTTGCCCACGGAAAGTGGATTGTCGGTTCCGCAGCGTCGATTGCGCCGACATCGGGAACAAGCGCCGCGTCGGCAACGCCAGTACATCCGGCGGCGACCAGCAAACACAGAAAGGATTCCTTGATACGCATATTCACAGGCATGTCAGGGGTTGATGGTAGGAGAAATCGACGGCTTCTCCGATCAAATGAAGTCTTGCGCCGGCCCCCTTCTTTGCTGCCGCAGGGCAGCTCCAGCACGGGCCAGCATCGCCTGCGCCGAGGTGCGGCACAATAATGACGTGCCGCACCTCGGCGGCACGCTCCTGGCCACTCTCGAGATCGATGCGGGCGTCCCCTGATGCTCAAACGCCTCGAAGCCTTCGTGCACGGGCAGTGCTCGTCGTACGTGGAGTGGCACTGCCTCTAGCTCTTCTGGCGACCGCAGCGGTCATAAGGATGATTGGCCACAACGGGTTCTTCAGAATTGCGCCATCACCTGGAAGCCAAGCGTGACGCGTGCCGTATCGAATCCGGCGGGCTTGTAAATCGGCGTACCCGCAAACAGGTCATACGACAGCCCGGCAATGTGCACCGGGATACCACCACGGATACCGACCACCGTCCCGGCGAGCTGCGTACCTGCCAGGGCCGCTGTGTTCGGACCAAACACGTGGCCGTAGTCGAGTCCCGCGTAGAGCGTCTGCCCCGTGTGCCCAAGTGGCACCTGCAGTTCGTTGCGCCAGTAGAAGCCACGTTCGGCGGCAAGCATCTTTTCGCCGTCGAACCCGCGCACCGTATAACGGCCGCCAATGGCGAGATCGTCGACATAGAACAGCGTGTCGCCCGTGACCTGTCCGTGCAGCGTCGTCACATACTGCAGCGGCTGCGTGCCGATTGTGAAGGGAACGGACAGGTTGGCGTCGAGCACGCCCATATGGAATCGGTAGGTCGGGCCGGTGGGATACGGGTCGGGCGTTGCCCCGAGGCCACCGATGCCCTGACGGTAGGCCAGCGTACCGTCGAACTGTGCGGCGCCGAAATAATGGCGATCCGTGATACCGCCCTCGACGAAAGTGTTGTTATAGCCCTGCGTGGGAATGGTCGTGTCGTCAATGAAGCTCGCGCCCCAACGCTTGGACAGCTGGAATTCCATCCCGAAAATATCGTCCTGGCTGCGGCGCAACACGCGCTGCAGCTTCAGGCCGACTATTTGCTGGTTACCACTCGACACGAACGTCTGGTTCACACCGGCAATCTGCTGGTAATACGTGTTCGTATTGCCGAACAGCGTGGCCGTCCAGTAACCCCACGGCACCGAGTACGAACCATTGAAACCGTGCGAGCCGAGGTCCTTGTCGCCCAGCTCCAGGTCCTGGTTCGCGCCGAGCGTGAGAATGTCATTGAGACCGAGCGGATTGTTGAGACCAAAGCTCAGGTTGCCCTGCAGTTTGCCCGTGGCGCGCGTGCCCGAGTTCCTCCCGCCGCGCCCCCGTCAGAAGCAACGCCTGCAGATACGCGGCGATGACGGGGTTATCAAGCTTGCATGCCGCCCCGAACCAGGGTTTGAGCTGTTCCCGCTGCAGACAGTCGGTCCTCGCCCGCTTCTTCGGAACACTGCGGCGCACCGCGCGCGCACCACACGCCTGTTCAGGGGCCAGTCCTGTGAAATCCGGCTGTTCCGCACACCAGTTAAGGCATGCCCGTAGCAGCCGGAAAGCAAGGGCCGCCTGCGTCGCGCGCACCGGGCTTTCGCGCGCAAGCCAGCCGGCGATCACATTGGAGTCCAGCTCCGCCAGAGGTGTGTCGAGCAGCGATGCGAGTACGCCAGGCACCGTCTTCCTGTCACTGCGCTTGCGCTCCTCGCCACCGCGATGCACGACCTTCTCGTGATCCCTGGTGTGACGCTCGCTCCAACGCGTCCGGTGTGCCTCGACGTAAACGCTCCACGCTTCGTCAAGCGTTCTCTCACGGCGCGCCAGCTCGACGCGTTGCGATTCGACGCGCACCACGGCCGCGGCCTTCTCCACCCGGGGGTCCCGCCCATCGTCGATGAGCTGTTGCAATTCACGCGCCTTGTGCCGGGCGCGGTCGATATCCCATACGCGCGTATCGCCGATCGTCGTGCGGATCGTGCGGCCCGCAATGCGCCCCTGGAAGATGTAGGAAACGCTGCCGGGCGTCGCCCGCAACGCAAGACCGGGTGCACCGGAGTCCCAGAGGAATACCTGTCTGGCACCAGGTGGGCAGCAAAAGTCGCGCACTCGCGCGGCAGTAAAGTTGACTCGGGCCATGGGTGTGTAACACCTGCGTAAGCAGATCGAGTTAATGTCTTACGATTATACAACATTAACTTTCAATTCTTTCTTGTACGCAACCCGTTGAATTCTCGGACTTTTCCCTCCTTGATCTACGCCTGATAACGTCGACAAATGCCCCTTAAGTACGGACTTTTAATCCGTTGGTCACAGGTTCGAATCCCGTACGGCCTACCACTTACCCTTGGGTAAGGAAAATCAAGCACTTGCGAGTTCGCGGTGCTTTTTTTTCGTCTATGGCGTCTGTCCATCAGACGCCAGGCACCGACCTCTTGCCGGAAGCCCACCGCAACGCTTGTGGTTCTCCCACTACGCGGCATAGTCCCCTCTCCAAAAATCCTCCTCGCACGCCCCGTACACGGCATTACGGGTTCGCTTTCGCGAGAAGAGAAGTCCGGTCGTCCAAAGACAGCCTCTCCTTCGCATAACCAGGCAAGCAAAGCGGGAAATCCGGCTCTCTCTTCGGTATCTTCAAAGACGGAACCGCGCCACTGATTCCACGAGTTGCGCTGCCTGCTGCTTCAAACTCTCGGCCGCTGCCGCGCTTTCCTCCACGAGCGTCGCATTCTGCTGGGTCAACCGATCCATCTGCCCCACAGCCTCCCCCATCTGTTCGACTCCGGCACTCTGCTCCACGCTCGCGCTACTGATCTCGCCGACGATGACCGCCACGCGTCCGGTGGCGCCGACGATCTGCGTCATCGTCGCGCCCGCCTCGTCCACGAGCGCGGTACCTCGCTCGATCCGCTCGACGCTGTCCGCAATCAACGTCTGAATCTCCCTCGCAGCCTTGGCACTGCGCTGTGCGAGGCTGCGGACTTCGGCGGCGACCACCGCGAAACCCCGCCCCTGTCCTCCGGCCCGCGCCGCCTCGACCGCCGCGTTAAGAGCGAGGATGTTGGTCTGCGCGGCGATCTCGTCGATCATGCCGGTGATGTCGGCGATCTTGCAGGAGCTCTCGTGGATACCCTTCATGGTCTCGACCACCTGGCCCACCACCTGCCCGCCTTGCAAGGCGATCGACGAGGCACCGGTGGCCAGGTCACTGGCTTGCCGCGCATGCTCGGCGTTCTGCCGCACCGTCGCGCTTAGCTGTTCCATCGAAGCCGCCGTTTCCTGCAGCACACTGGCCTGTTCCTCGGTGCGCTGGCTCAGCCAGGCATTGCCGGTCGCGATCTGGGTCGAACCGATCGCAATCGAATCGCTGCTGTTGCGCACATGCAGGACGATGTGGGCCAGCGAGGCCGACATCGCTTTCATGGCTGCCATCAGGCTCTCCGTGTCACCCGCGCGAAGAGGCAGGTTCACGTCGAGATTGCCGGTGGCGATCCGGCGCGCGGCATCGCGCGCATCGTCGGGCTCGCCGCCGAGCTTGCGTGTGATCACACGAGAAAACAGGACAGCACCGGCAACGCCTGCCCCGAGCGTAAGCGCCATCGCGCCGACGCTCACCAGCATCGCACTCCTCTGTTTCTGCTTTGCCTCGACGATAGCGGCGGCGGTCTGCTCGACGATCGCCGTACCCGATTCGCGCAGCAGGATCACGGGTTCACGGTCGATGCCGTCCACTGCGCGGTCGCCAACCTCGGCGTCGAATCCCGACGCCCTGAATGCTTCGAGCGCCCGGCGAAACGCCTCCCCCATCTCCCGGTGGAGCACGTTGAATCGTTCGATTTTCGAACGGGTCTCGCCGGGCGGCAGCTCTCGGGCAAGCTTTTCCGTGACAGCCTGGCAAGCAGCCTCGTATTTCTGGAAGGCACCCCAGTACCGGTCGAACAGTTTGGTATCCTTACCACGCAACAGGATATCCTTGCCGTTCTGCACCTGGTTTTTGAAAGCCACCAGGGCTTCGGCAACCTGGCGCTCCTCGGCGCCGTCCACTTCGATGAGCCGCTCATACGTGCTCGCGGCATGGTCCATGCGTGACACGCCGAACCAACCCGCGGCCGAGGCAGCCAGCAGCGCGGTGCTCAATGCGAGAGGGAGTTGATGAACCAGTTTCATACGTCCCCTCTGCGAGTGCGACGCACGAGCGTCACTTCACAAAGGCAACGCTGACCGGGGTCGGCAGTGCAACGGACTCCCCTGTACCGGTGACCTTCCCGGAAACGGAATCGACACTGAACACGCTCACGTTTCCGCTACGCTGGTTGGCGACCAGCAGCCACTTCCCGGACGAATCGATCGCAAATCCCCACGGCCGGTCGCCGCCGGCGGACGTGCGTTGGATCTCCGCGAGTTCCCCCGTCTGCGGGTTCACGCGATAGACAACGAGTGCATTTTCGCCGCGGTCTTCGACATAGACAAAACGGCCGTCCTGGCTGAGCGCGATTTCGGCACCGCTCTTCACGCCGTCGAATCCGGGACTGGTGACCGGCAAGGACTGCACGAGCGTCAGCGTCCCTTGCCCGGCATCCCAACGCAGGACCATGACCTCGGCACTTAGTTCGGTAAGCAGATAAACGAACTCGCCGCTCGAACCGAAGAGGAGATGACGGGGACCGCTACCCGGCGGCGCCACAAAGGTGCCCGGATCGTTCCCGTCGCCCGCCGACAATGCGTGGGTCGCCCGATCGAAGCGGTAAACAAACACGCGATCCGCGCCCAGGTCGGGGACCAGTGCGTATCGGCCCGACGGATCGACGACGGCGCTATGCGCATGCGCGCTCGCCTGCCGCCGGTTCGGTCCGGAGCCGGTTTCGGTGACGGTGGACACGCGTGCGCCAAGGCTTCCATCCGGATTGATCGAGACGCTCGACACGGACCCGCTGGCGTAATTGGCCGCGAGCAAGGTCATCGAAGGCGGGTCCAGCACCAGATTCGTCGTTCCCTTGCCGCCGGAAGCGACCACGTTGATCTTGCTGAGCGAGCCGGTCCCGCGATTCACGGCATAAGCGGTGATGCTGCCTTCTCTTGCGTTATCGTCGTCGACACCGTACAGCACCGGCAATTGCGGATGCGCGGCAACCCACGTGGTCTTCGGCCCTTCTGCGACCGTGCCGATCTCCGTCAGTTTCCCGGTAGCGGTATCGAGGCGCAGCGCGCGAATCTGGGCCTGCTGCGTGCCGACGTAGACGAACTCCGTTTGCGTGTCCCCACTCGACCTCGCAGCACGGCTGCCCGTTCCCGCCATGCCCGCCGACACGGCCAGCCCGATCACTGCCACAACGAATCCGTACCGCATCAGCATTCTTCCAGGAAAGGATTGCACCATCACCCCATGTTCCGATCCCCGGCTTGCCAATGCGCCGCTATCGCGAACAGCCGGATCAAGCGTATTCGCTTCACATCCGGGCGTCCCTGTACAAAAGTCCGATTCGCCGGGACTTTTCTACTCCGAGGGCCCGCCGCGATGAGGCTGCTGCCGCGCTGCCGCGCGGAACTGGCTCGGTGTTTGCCCGACTTCCCGGCGAAAGAAGCGCGTGAAATACGCCGCGTCGGCAAAGCCGAGCCCGAAGGCGATCTGCTCCACCGACATATTGCCGAAGATGAGATTGCGCTTTGCCTCGGTAATGATGCGCGCGTGGATCATTTTGGTCGGGTTCTGTTCCGCGGCGGAAGCGCAGGCCGCGCGCAACTGCACCGGAGAAACCGCCATCATCGCGGCGTAGTCCTGCAGCGAGAGATTGTCGCGATAATGCTGATCGATCAGCTTGCGGAAGCGGTCCACGAGCCGGATATCGTTGCGTGTCTCGCCTTCGCTGCTGCCCGGGTCCAGACTCGCTTCGCGAAGCAGCATCAACAGCAGCATCGTGAGCAGCGCCTCCGTTCCCACTACCCGGCCGACGGCTTCGGACTCGACCTCCTGCTTGAGCTTCCCAACGAGGCTGTAGAAGTCGAGGCCTGTCTCGGCCGAACCGGAAAGCGGAATCACGCGAGGCCATTCCCAAAGCCCGATGAACTCGTGGAGCTTGGCATTCACCTGAGTCAGATAGGACTCCTCGATCGTCACGACCCATCGGTCCACATCGACTTCGTAGTCGAGGCCGTGAACGCATTCGGTGGGCAGCAGCAACGCGCAGGGTCCCTCGAACGGCACGCTGCTCCCGTCGAGATTCATGACGCCGCGTCCGCTGCGCACGAAAATCACCTGCCCGTAGGCAGGATGCGCATGCGGCTCGGTGCGCCAGCGGCCCCGGTCGGTGACGTGCCCGACGTGCACGAACCAGTTTTGCTGCTCGGGCCGCTCGACATACAAACGAACCTTGGGCACGGTAGTGCGTTTCGCTTTGCCGTCTCGTGTGCGCGGCCCTTTCGCAATGGCGCGGTGTGTCATGCCGTCTCCTCATCGAATCGCATCATAACCCTCTCGCGGGGCCAGCGAAAAGAGACCACATCGTTTCATGGCTTTTCGCGAGCCATCCTGGTCATGCGATGAAAAGTGCCAGCGAATCTGATTTTTGTGTAAAGGCAGGCGTCCTGCCTTCCCCTACCATTCCTCACCACCAAGACAGGATGCCCTGCGCTGATGGGTTCAACGAGTTGTTCAGCGCGTTGTTAACGGGACAAACCCGGGACAGACCCGGGGTGAATCGAGAGTCGGGAAACGACCGCGTCTTATCTATCAGCATAAAACCAGACTGGACGGAGACATGAAAAGTATACCGGTAGCGTTGCGCGCGCCGCTTCTTGGCGCGACCCTGTTTTGCTGTTTGAACCCGTTCGGCCGCGCGGAAGAAGTGCTTACCGCGCCGAACGCCTCCGCACCGCCGCAGACCCAGCAAGCGGTTCCCAATGGGGCTGCGCCGCCGCAGACCGTAGGCGAACCCGATGAACCGCCGGCCGTGTGGAACGACACCTTCATCGGCTATCGCTGGGGTACGAACTTCCACTATCCGGGCGTGCCCTCTTCGGTCATGCAGAACGTCGGCTACCTCTCGACCATTGGCGGTTTCAAGTACGGCAGCTACGCATTCAACGTCGACTACCTCGTTTCGAACGCGGCCAATCCGGAAGTCGGCGGCCCGCAGAACGGCGGCGCCCAGGAGGTGTACAGCGTCGGCCGCGTCGAACTCAGCGCCGGCAAGATCCTCGGCCGCTACCTCGGCTATGGCTTCATTCGCGATTACGGCCTCACGCTCGGTTACGAATTCGGCACGAAGAACGATGCCTACGGCGAGCGGGCGCGCATGCTCGTGGCAGGGCCGACGGTAGAGTTCAGCATTCCGCATGGTTACTGGAACCTCACGGCCGGCGTGCGCACCGAGAGCAATCACAACGGCATTACTGGTGTCGACGTCCACTTCAACCCGGCGTGGCACATCGAAAGTTCGTGGCTCTATCCGTTCCGTGTGGGGCCCGTGCCGCTCGTCTTCCGCGGCTTCGCGAGCGTGACCGGCCCCAAGGGGCGCGATGGTTTCGGCGTGCAGACCACCACCGAGTTCCTGACGCGCCTCTCCCTGCTGGCCGATATCGGTTCGTTCGCGGGCCATCCGCGCACCGTTTATGCGGGCGTCGGCTACGAGTACTGGTACCACATGTACGGCTCACCCACTAACGAAACCACGGGTACTATCACGTCTGCGCCGATGCTGATGGCCGAAATCCACTTTTAGGCAGCGCTCGTTCCGAACATGATCAGTGGCGACCCGCCGTAGGGGTCGCCACTGGTCGTTTAAGACTTTCCAGAACGACTTCTGCCGTTTGCCATGTGTTGCCCCGATGACAGACCCCGTCCCTGAGAATCCGTCGTTCCGCTACTTCTTTCTGAGCCGTGTGGCGACGACGCTGTCCAACCAGATGCTCATGGTGATCGTCGGCTGGCAGATGTACGACATCACGCGCAGCGCCTTTTATCTCGGACTGGTTGGCCTCGTGCAATTCGTGCCAGCGCTCGCGCTAAGTCTCGTGGTGGGTCAGGTGGCCGACCGCTACGACCGCCGCCGCATTCTGATGGCGTGCCTCGCGGCACAGGCGGGTATCGCAGGACTGCTCCTCGCGAGCACGCTGGGCGGTTGGGCAGGACGGGACGTCATTCTGTTCGCCGCACTGTGCCTCGGCACGGCGAAGGCGTTCCAGATGCCCACCCAGCAGGCGCTTCTGCCCATGCTCGTTCCGCTGTCCGCGTTGCCGAAAGCGCTGGCCATCAATTCGACCGGAACGCAGTTCGCCACCATTGTGGGACCGGCAATCGGAGGCTTCCTGTACGTGGCCGGCGCCGCCGGCGTCTACGGGACCTGCGCGGCAATCAGCCTGTTCGCCGCGGCCATGATCTATCTGACCCGCCATGAACCGGTGCGCGTTCTGCGCGAGCCGGTGACGCTGGCAAGCGTGTTCGCGGGAATCGGCTTTATCTGGAGGCGCGAAGCGGTGCTGGGCGCCATCTCGCTGGATCTCTTCGCGGTTCTGTTCGGCGGCGCGACGGCCCTGCTGCCCGTCTTCGCCCGCGATGTCCTGCACACCGGTTCATGGGGCCTCGGCCTGCTGAGATCGGCGCCCGCGGTCGGTGCCCTGCTGGTTTCGCTGCGTCTTGCGCACCACCCCATCCAGCGCCGCGTCGGCAAGCTGATGTTCGGCGCGGTCGCGCTATACGGACTCGCCACTCTCGTTTTCGCGCTCTCCCGCTCTTTCCCGCTGTCGCTCGCCGCACTCGCACTGACCGGCGCCTTCGACATGGTCAGCGTCGTCGTGCGCCAATCGCTGGTTCAACTCGAAACGCCGAACGAAATGCGCGGGCGCGTGAGCGCAGTCAACTCGATCTTTATCGGCGCCTCGAATCAGCTCGGCGAATTCGAGTCCGGCGTCACGGCCGGCTGGTTCGGCGCGGTTCCCTCCGTCGTGCTCGGCGGGGTGACCACCATGCTGATCGTCGCGCTCTGGATGAGGCTGTTTCCCTCTCTCGCCAGCCGGGAAAGGCTAACCGCTTCGTGATCCGGCGCCCGCGTCTTGCAGGCTTTTTTCTCTTCCTTTGGAGTCGCAATGCAGATTCAGGAACACACGGCCGCTCAAGTCCACGCTGCCGCCACGGCGGCCGCCCGGGCCGCCGACGACTGGGCTCAATCGTCGGCGCAAACGCGCGCCACGCTCTTACGCGGACTGGCCGACGTTCTCGCGGCGAATCGCGAAGCGCTCGTTCGTCTCGCCGACGAAGAGACGTCGCTCGGACCCGCAAGGCTCAATGGCGAACTCGACCGCACGCAATTTCAGCTGCGCGGTTTCGCCGATCACGTGGAAGCCGGACATGCCTTCACCCTGTCCGACGATCCCGCGATTGCCGGCGCGCCGCCTGCAGGGCGCCCGCATCTGACCCGCGTGCGCATACCAGTCGGCCCCGTGGCCATGTTCTCGGCAAGCAATTTTCCGTTCGCGTTCTCCGTCCTCGGCGGCGATACCGCCTCGGCACTGGCCGCGGGCTGCCCGGTGGTGGTCAAAGCGCACCCCGGTCATCCGCGGCTCTCGCGCAAGGTCTTCGAACTCGCGCAATCGGTGCTGGCGCAGCAGGATCTGCCCGCCGGCCTGTTCGGCATGGTAGAGGGGGCGGGCGTCGAGGTCGGCGTCGAACTCGTACGCCACCCGCACATGGCGGCTGTCGCGTTCACGGGCTCGTTCAAGGGCGGCGCGGCGCTGTGGGCGCAGGCGAACGCGCGCGTGCGGCCGATTCCGTTCTATGGCGAACTGGGCTCGATCAATCCCGTCATCGCGCTGCCCTCGGCGCTCGCCGGGCAGGCTGAGGAACTGGCGCAGGTTCTGGCGGCCTCCATCGAATTCGGCTGCGGGCAGGTCTGCACGAGTCCCGGTGTCGTCGTCCTGTTCGAGGGCGCGGACGCCGACCGCTTCGAAGCGGCGCTACGCGACGCGCTGCAGACGAAACAACCGCATGCGATGCTGACGCCTGGCATGAAGCGCAACTTCGACGCCGGTGTGGCGCGTCTGCTCGGGACACCTGGCGTACAAACGATACTGGCGGGCGAGTCGAGCGGCGACGAGCATGCCCCGCCGCGACCGGTGCTCGCCCGAACCGTCGCGAAGAACTTCGTGGCACAAGCCGCATTGCACGAAGAGGTGTTCGGTCCCGCCTGCCTGCTCGTGCGCGTGGCCTCCTTCGACGAGATCGTCGACGTGCTGGCCGCGATCGGCGGAACCCTCACAGTCACGCTGTGGGGAGCGGAGAACGAAACGCCCGATGTACGGCGTGTCGCGCGCCGTGCCGCGCAGATCGCCGGGCGCGTGCTGTTCGGCGGCGTCCCCACGGGCGTAGCCGTGACGGGTAGCCAGCAGCACGGCGGCCCCTGGCCGGCATCGACGCAGCCCTTCACGACTTCGGTGGGCTACGCCGCGATGGAGCGCTTCCTTCGACCGGTGGCGCTGCAGAGCGCGCCCGGCTGGTTGAGCGAACGGGCCGGGCGGCCTTGCTGACGCGTTCGAAACACGGCTAGCGTCGGACCCAAAGAGAGACACAGGTGGAGACAGTTCAATCGAAGCAGTCCGCAGCGGAGAATCCCTGGGGCGTTCTCGTGCTGCTCGCGCTGGGTCTCATGATTTCCTTCGTCGACCGAACGAGTCTGTCCGCGGCACTCGCGGACAGGCATTTCATCCGCGAGTTCGCGCTGACGAGCGTCGAGCGCGGCTGGCTCAATTCCGCCGTCTTCTGGTCCTACGGTCTCGCGCAGATGCCGATGGGCTGGCTCGTCGACCGCTATGGCGTGAAGTGGCTCTATACCGTCTGCTTCGCCGTCTGGTGCATCGCGGCCGCCGCGACGGGGCTCGTGACGACGCTCGCGGCGCTCATCGTCGTGCGGCTCGTCATCGGCCTTGCCGAGTCCGTCGTGATTCCGGCCACCTATCGCTACCTCGCGAACCACTTCGAGGAGACGCAAAAGGGCACGGCGCTCGGAATCTTCTCGATTGGCGGCAAGATGGGGCCCGCGCTCGGCGCACCGATCGCGGCATGGATGATCGTTGCGTACTCATGGAAGGCGATGTTCGTCGCGACGGGGCTCATCGGGCTGATCTGGCTGCTGCCCTGGCTGCTGATGGTGCGCAACGACTATCCGACGCGGGAGCAACTGGCAAAGGCCGTACACCGCGCCGCCTCCGTGCCGCTGCGCAACCTGCTGGCCAGCCCGGTCGTCTGGGGCGGACTGATCAACAACTTCTGCTACAGCTATTTCGCGTTCTATTGCATGACCTGGATGCCGGCCTATCTGGTCGAGCAACGCGGCTTGTCCCTCGAAAAATCGGGGGTGTACACCTTCATCAGCTTTGTCGGCATCGCGGTCGTGGCCGCGCTCGCGGGATGGGCCGCGGACCGGATCATCGCCGGCGGTGGCGACGCTGTCGCCGTGCGCAAATCGTTTATCGTTACCGGGTTCATGGGCGCCACGACTGTATTGCTCGGCGCCTCGGCGCATTCGGTGGCCATTGCGCTGTTCTGGAACGTGCTCTCGCTCTCGTTGCTGGGCCTCGTCACGGCCAACAACCTCGCGCTGTGCAAGCTGACGCTGATCCCGAAGCAGGCAGTCGGTTTGAACACCGGCTTGCAGCAGGTGGCCACCAGTCTCGCGGGCGGTGTCTCGGCCAGCCTTTCGGGTTGGTTGCTCCATGTTGGCGGTAGTTATACGCTGCCCATGACGGCGATCTTCGCATTCCTGCTGCTGGGTGCGACGAGTACGGTGGTCCTGCTGCGGCGAGAATGGGCGCCAAAGGTCAACGACGTCCCGCTCGAATCCTGATGCCGCCGCGCGGCGGCACTTCGGCAACACTTCATATCGAAGCCAATAAAAAAGCGCCGTGCTTTCGCACGGCGCCCTCTTTACAGCCCGGCAGAGCGCAGGCTATTGCCTCGGCACATAGACCGGCATCGACTCCTCCCACAGCGTATCCGTGATCGCACGCTGACCGCTGCCATCCGCGTTCATCACCCAGTTCTGGCCATCGGGCTGGAACGTGTTGTCGTACAGCGAGAGTTCGTCGCGAAAGCCGTAGACACCCGAGCTATAGGCAATGCGACCGTCCCAGGTCCAGGTCGCATGACCCTGGTTTGCACCGGGCGTCGTCAGGCACTTCAGGTCCGAGCCATCCGGCCGGATCGTGTACACGTCGTAGTGGAACTTGTTCGGATCGTCCGGGTTGACTTCCTTGCGCGTGAACACGATCTTGCTGCCGTCCGGCGACCAGTCCGGCAGGTTGTCCGGCTCGGTGGTCAGGACCGTGGTCTTGCGCGTATCCAGGTCGAGAATGCGCAGTCCCTTGTCGTTTTCGCTCCACACGCGGTAGACCAGTTTCTTGCCGTCCGGCGAATAGCTTGGGAATCCTGCATTTTCTTTCCCGTCGGTCAGAAACTCGGCCTTGCCGTCCATGCTGCCGTCCGCCTTGATCCGTGCGATACGGCCCGGCTGGTACGCGCGCGTGAAGAACCAGCCGCCCACGCCGAAGGCCACCCACTGGCGGTCCGCCGACCACGTCGGCTGGAACGCGCCCGCGAGACCCGCCGCGATCATCTTCGGATCGAGACCGCTCGTGGAAGGGTCGTAAATGCGGCGATAGCCCGTGAAATCGGTGTTCATGACCGCGATCGACGAGTTGACCATCTTCTCCGTGTAGACGAGCTGTTTGCCGTCGCGCGAGAGCTGCGGGAACACGTCGATGAAGCGATAGTTCCACTCGGGATCGAAGCTGAAAAGCGGCGTGCCGTTCGGGTGGACCGGACGCATCGTGATCTTCTCGTAGATCATCGTCTTGCCGTCCGCCGTGTAGCGCGGCGAGCGAATGCCGCTGTCCGCCGTCGAGCGCGAATAGCCGTCGGTCGTGTAGATGCCTTCGTGCTCGCCGCCCTTGATCTGATAGGCCACGTTGGTCGCGCTCACGTATTGCGGGTACACCTTGAAGCCCGGGCTATCGGTCAATTCCTTGCGCTCGCCGCTCGCCACATCCACCTGCACGATCTGCGAGCTGACCTTGTTGATCAGTTCCGGACGATGCGCGCCCCAGGTCGCCTCCACGGGCGCCTCATAAAACACCACATGTTGACCGTCCGGCGACCAGGAAGGCGAGCCCTCCGTAAAGCCGGCGCGCGTGGAAATCTCCTTGAAGCCGGAACCGTCCGGATGAATCACGTAAATGCTCGTCTCCTGCGTGCGCTCCCAGCCCACCGGCAGATTATGGCCGCGCCAGTCGGTGCCGAGGTCCGAAGAGAGCGCAATCCATTTGCCGTCCGGCGACCATGAAGGACGGAAGAAACTGTGCGGCTTGTCCGGATCGAACGGGATGTCGCCGGTGACGTTATGCAGCGCGCCCGTCTTGATGTTCAGCGTCCAGATGTTCGTGGTACCGAAACGATCCTTGCCGCGGCGCGACGAAACGAAGGCGATGACGTTCGGGTCGGTCGGCGAGAAGACGGCCGCATCGCTCACGGCGATGTGATTCGTGAGCCGCTGCAGGCCCGTGCCGTCTACTCGGACGCGATAAAGGCTCGACTGGCCGAGTCCGTTGCGCTCGGACGTAAAGACGATCCACTGGCCGTCCTTCGAAAAGGAGGCGTGATAGTCGAAGCCGTCCGCTTTGAACAGGCGGTGTTCGTCGCTGCCGTCCGCGTTGGCGACATACAGTTCCGAGGTCATCGGACCGATGCGGTACAGCAGCAAGTCGCCTTTCGTGGCAGTGGCAGTGGCGGTAGCCGCGCCGGCCCCGGCAGGCGCGCAGGCCATGGCAGCGACAACGGCCATGTACGGCAAGAGGGTTTTCAGGGAATTCGGGCGATACACAGTGCTAGTCTCCATCTTTATTGGTAGCTTAAGCGAACAGAAAACTGCCGGGGGTGCATGCGCCGCCGGCAGAACAATCCCTTAACCGAGACTGCCCGTCACGTCGTCGAACAGTTCGTCGACCGACAGGCGGCGCGGAATGATCTTCTGGTCGAGCGCCCAGTCGATCGCCAGTTGAATGCCCTTGCGATTCGCCTCCAGCCCGATCGGCGGGAACGCGGCGGGCACGCCTTCGGCCAGCGAGCGGCTTTCGACGATCATCCGGTACAGCTCGCGCACGATATCGGGGCGCTCTTTGGAAACCCGTTCGTGGACCACGAACATGTGATTGATCGGCACCACGCCCTCGCGGGCGAACCAGTCTTTCGCGGCGTTCTGCGCGTCGGGCACGAGCGTGCGCACGCGCGGATCTTTCGGCATGTCCTCGCCGAGCAGCGCAGCGGCAAGCTCGCCGTCCAGCATCATCTGCGGGATCGACGCGCCCTTGGGCAGGCGCTCGCAGTTCTGCGGATCGCTGTACTCGGCCAGGTGCCCATCGCCCAGCGTCATCCACGTGACCTTGTCGAGATCGACGCCATACTCGTGCCGCAGGATGCCGCGAATCCAGAGCGCCGTGGTCTGCGTGTAAGTGCGCACGCCGACCTTCTTGCCCTCGATATCCCTGGGGTCGAGATGTCCGAAGTCGAGGTTGTAGCCCGCACAGTGATGCTGGAAGCGCCCCGAAATAGGCGTGGGCAGCAGCACGTAGGGTTTGCCGTAGGCCCTGGCCTGCAGAAAGGTGACGATCGCCAGTTCGCCCGCCTCGAAAGCGCTTTCGCGCACCATCGCCTTGAAGCCGTTATGTGCGGGCGTCGGTCCGCAGTAGTCGAGCGTGACGAGATCCGACTTCACCCGTCCGTCCTTCATCGCCTGGGTGACCGCGTAGTCGGCCAGATTGGTTCGCAGTTCCGGCACGCCCGTTAGCGTCGTTGTCATGGGGGATACTCCTTTTGCCTGAATCGTTTGAATCGTTTGAATCATTTGAATCGTCCGAATCACCGGCGTCGAATCAAAGCCGTACTTCGATCAGCCGCGGACCGGGCTCGCGCACCGAATCGGCCATGGCTCGATAGAACGCCTCGGCCGTGTCTACCGCTACGGCAGGCACGCCCATGCTCTTCGCCATGGCCTGCCAGTCGATACGGGGACGTTCGAGGTCAATCATCGCGAGCGCGCGCGCGCCCGGCGTGCCGGCGCCCATGTTGGCGTACTCGGCCTTCAGGATTGCGTAGCTATTGTTGGCGAAGATGATCGTCGTGATGTTCAGCCCCTCGCGCGCCTGGGTCCAGAGCGACTGGATCGTGTACATCGCGCTGCCGTCGCCGACCATGCAGAACACGCGCCGGCCGGGGCAGGCCAGCGCGGCGCCGGTCGCCACCGGTGTCGCATAGCCGATCGAGCCGCCCATGTTGTTGATGAGGTCGTGCGGCGCGGCCCCCCTCGTGTAGCCCATCGTCTCGCGCCCAGTGGTAAGCGACTCGTCGACGACGATGCAGTCCTCGGGCAGCGCCGCGGCCAAGGCATGCGCGATGCTGACGGGATTGAGTGCGCCGCTCGGCACGGGCGTTTCCACGCGCGCCTGCAATACGGGCGCCATGGCCGTCGCACCGAGTGCTTCGAGCAGCATGTCGAACGCGAGCGCGCTGTCTTCGTCGGCCTCGACGAGCGGATGCACGAGCGTGCCTTCCGGCTTGAGCAGGCTCGGTTTGTCCGGATAGCTGAAGAACGCAACCGGCTCCTGGGTCTCGACCGTAACGATATGGCGGAAGTCCTTCAGAAAGGCTCGCGCGGGCGCCACGGCGTAGGGAATCCGCTCGAGCGGCACCCGCCCCGCGCCACGCTCGATGCGCGCCGTGAAGAACTGCGAACCGAGCCGCGCGCCGGTGGCCGCCGCTATCCTGCCCGCGCGCTCCAGCGCCTGACCGCGCGTCGCCTTGTTGCCCAGTATGATCAGCGTCGGCTCGCCCGAGCGCAGCACGCGTGCAACGTGCTCGATACGCGCGGCGTCGGGCGTCTTGCGGGCGGCGTGCCCGGCGTGCCCGGCGTGTTCGGCGTTTCCGGCGGGCGGTGCGATCGTCGCGCCCGCCTCTTCCCACGACGTGTTGCCCGGCAGAATCAGCGTCGCGATCTGGCCCGGATGTTCGGATGCCCTGGCCACCGCCTTCGCGGCATCCCACGCAATCGCGCTCGCCGAGTCGGCGCGCCGCACCCAGTGGCTCAATGGCCGCGCCAATCCTTCGATATCCGAAGTCAGCGGCGGATCGTATTTGAGGTGCGAAGTGGAATGCTCGCCGATGATGTTGACCATGCCCGACGACGCACGCTTCGCGTTGTGGATATTGGCGAGCCCGTTTGCCAGTCCCGGCCCGAGATGGAGCAAGGTCGAAGCCGGCGTGTCCTTCATGCGATACCAGCCGTCGGCGGCGCCGGTCGCCACGCCCTCGAACAGGCACAGCACGCTGCGCATCTTCGGGTTCTCGAGCGCCGCCAGAAAGTGCATTTCGGACGTGCCGGGATTGGCAAAGCAGATATCGACACCCCGATCGACGAGGGTGGCAACGAGGCTTTCGGCTCCGTTCATTTAATAGCCCGCCATCTCGCGCGCCATGCCGACGACACCGTAGCTGCGCATCGGCGCCGACATCAGGAAGCGATACCCCTCTTCGATCAGGCGCTTGTGATTCTTGGCCGTGACGTGCGGATTGCCCACCACGACGTTGTGCTTGTGGCAGATCGCCACGATCTGGTGCATCGCATCCTGCACGACGGGATGCTCGTAGTCGCGCGGATAGCCCAGTTGCTGGCTCAGGTCGCCCTCGCCGATCAGGATGAAGCCGATGCCGGGCACGTTCGAGAGCATGTCGTCGAGGTTTTCGATCGCCTCGGTGCTCTCGCACATCAGCCCGACCAGAATCTCGCCTTGCGGGGCGAGCGGCCAGACGTCGGCCTTCCTGTAGTAGTCGGCCATGCTCAAGCCCCAGTAGCGCGACGCCGTGGCGGGGCCGTCGCCGCGCACGCCCTTCGGCTCGTAAAGCGGCGCATTCTTCGGCCGCGCATAGCGGCAGGAGGCCACCGCGTTATAGGCCTGCTCCACCGTCGAGACGTGCGGCCACACCACGCCGTACGCGCCGCGATCGAGCACCTGCTTCGCGAAGGACTGGTTCATTTCGGCGCCGTTCGCCGGAATGCGCGCAATCGGCGTGACGCGCGGCGCCACCGAGCCCGATTCGGCAATCGTCTTGCGGTTCAGCATGTACTGAAGCGCGTCGCCGAATGCGGCGACGTCGTAGGGGTTGTGCTCCATCTCGAAGACGATGCCGTCATAGGGCGCATCGCTCATTTCGATGGCGACCTGCTTGTCCAGCTTCGAGAATGCGGCAAACGCAGGCTTGCCGGATTCGAAAGCGCGAATGATGCTGTTAAGGCGCGTGTCGCTCATGGTCTTTCTCTCTGATAGATAGCCAGCTATTCGAGGCCCGCTCAGTCGGCGGCCTTCCAGTACATGAAGCCCATGCCCTCGCCGGTGCCGGCGGGCGTGCGCCAGCAGGGGACGTAGTCCACGAGCGTCATCTGCGCCCCCGTTTCCTGTACGGCCTTCATGACGCTCACATAGAGCTTGATCTCGGACGTGCCCGACTGATACGAGCGCTCGTCCACCGCGGCGAGTCCGTCGTAGTCGTAGTCGGCCAGCATCTTCATGATCCGATGATCGAATTCCTCGTCGTTGACGAAATGCGAGAGGCCGCCGGAAGCGAAGATCCCCACGCGCACGTCTTCGGGCCAGGCGTTGATGGCGTCGCGCAGCACGCGTCCGAATTCGATGCAGCGCGACATCGAAGGCTGCGTCGGCGGATAGAAGCAGTTCATGATGATCGGGACGTGCGGCGGCGGGTCGTCGTTCATGATCTGGTGATAGACGAAGCTATAGGCGTGCGGCACCACCGGATAGTCGGGCAGCGGCTTCATCCACACGTTGTCGGGCCACGTGAAGAGATCGGTCAGATCGAAGCCTTCGCTCTGGAAGCGGTCGATCAGATACGCCGCCAGTTTGGGGTGGCATGGGTGCGTGACGTGATGGTCCGGCGCATAGACCGCGCGCTGGGGCGGCCCGTTGTGCACTTCCTCGCCGCTATAGATGGCGATGGAGGGCGAGAAGTCGGTGAAGATTTCCTTCTGGTCCTTGCCCAGAATGATGGCCACGTCGATGTGCGCCTCGCGATAGGCCGCGGCCATCGCATCGAGCGCCGCACGGCAGCGCGCCGCGCGCGCGGTGCGCTCTTCGAGCGTCAGGAACTTCTCGAAGGCCGCCTCGCGATGCGCTTCCAGTTCGGGATAAGTCCACGTACGGTTGCGATACCAGAGTTCCGGATTGTTACGGTCTCGCTCGCCGTTTTTCAGCCAGTCCTCCGGGGCTTGTCCGAGCATGCCGCTATGCGGCACCGCCATCCCGAATACAATCTTCGCCATGTGTGAGTTCCAGTCAAATACCACCGGCCGTGCCGGTTGCCAGGGAGTGTGTGTGCGTTGAATTCGCCTGCAAAACCGCGGTTCGTGCGCGTCTAGGCCTGCTTGAGCGAGCCTTGCGCGCCGCTGACCCTGGGCGCCCATTCGGGGCGGAACAGCACCGCCGTCGCCGTGGCGCCAATCAGCAGGAAAACGAGGATCACCCTCATCGGCAGGTCGTAGCTGCCGCCCAGATGGAGCAGCCAGCCCGAGAGGCTCGCCGCCACGCCGCCCGCGAGGCTCGTGGCGACCTGCTGCACGCCGGTGACGAGACCGATGGCCTGCTTCGGGATCAAGGTCAGGCGCGACAGCACGAGGTTGTTCGCCGTGGTCAGGCCGAGCAGCGAGAGCGAGAGCACGTTCCAGAACAGCGCCGCGTCGAGCGAGTTGGCATAGGCGCCGAACAGCACCGTGCATCCCCCCACGAAGCCGGCGATGGTGAACGCCTTGCGCACGCGGATCGGGTTGCCTCCCGCAGCAATGATCCGGTCCGCCGCCCACCCCGCCACGGCCGCGACGATCGCGATGCCGGCGAAGCTGAAGAAGGTGTAGATGCCCGATTCGCCGATCGACAGGCCGCGCTGTTCGACCAGATAGGCGGGCATCCACGTCATGCAATAGAACGTGAAGTAGCCGTAGCAAAAGTTCGTGATCATTCCGCCCCACACCACGGGGCTCGTCAGAATGCTCACGAGCGTCACCGAGCGGGCGCTGCGATCGGCCTGCTTCAGCTCCGCCTTCGACGGCAGGTCGCTGCGAACGAGCAGCAGCCAGGGCAGCAGCCAGGTCAACCCGACGAGGCCCGTCGCAACGAACATGACCTTCCACGAATAGTGGACGATGAACCAGGCTGCAACCGGCGCGCCAATCGCCGGACCGAACTTGTTGCCCATGGCCAGCAGGCCGACGGCGAGACCATTGCGGCTTTCGTCGAAGTTGTTGCGGATCCAGCGATAGCTCGCGGGAATCACGATCGCTTCGGCCATGCCGATCACGAGGCGCAGGACGACGATGCTTTCGAGCGCGGTGACGGCTCCCATCAACGTGGTCGCAATACACCAGAGCACGAAGCAGATCGCGTAGGGCCATTTCACGCCATAGCGGTCCGCCACCCAGCCCATGGGCACCTGGAACACGCCATACGACCAGAAGAAGGCGGCGTTGATCCAGCCGCGGTCGATATCCGTCAACGCAAAATGCCGGATGAAATCCGCGTCCGCCAGCGTCGAGGAAATGCTGGTGCGATCAATGAAGGAAATCAGCACCCCGATGGCGAGGAGCGCAAGAATGCTCCAATGGCCCACATTCCCGCGTCGCTGTGATTTGCCTGTCTCCATTTGCTTCTTCTTTCGGGTTCGAACTACGCTGTTGCCTGGTCACCCATGACGCGCTCGCGCCCTGGGTGGACTGCTCCGCCGCGATGCAACCTCAGGCGAGTGCCGGGTAAAGCTGCTTCGCTGTCCTGCCGAAAATCCACTCGCGGTCTTCGTCGCCGAGGCTCTGCAGACCTGCCTGAGCCGTGGCGAGAATTTCGCCGAGCGTCCCCGGAGATGTCGGGAAATTCGAGCCCCACGCCATGCGCTTTGCACCGAAGGCTTCGACCACGCGCGGAAAGAACGTCCCGGCGCTGGCCTTTTCCTTCGTCACGTCGCCGAAAATGCGCGGCGTGAGCTTCAGATAAATATTCGGCAGATCGGCCAGCGCGAACAGACCGGCTGCATGGGCGTAGGGCGGGCCGTCGAGCACGTCCGGGCGGCCGAGGTGGTCGAGGACGATGTTCACGGTGGGAAACTTCTCGGCCAGCATGCGCACCTGGGGCAAGCCGATCGGGCCGGTCTGGATGCACATGGGCAGCCCGAGTTCCGCCAACATCTCCCACGCCTTGAACGACTTCGGGTTGTCGAGCTCGCTCGGATCGAAGTCCTTCGTCGAGCCGCCGGTGAAGATACGCAGGCCCGCGAGGCCCTTGTCGGCCCAGCCCTTGATCACCGCCGGCACGTCGTCGGCCAGCATGTCCACGGAGCCGACGGCCACGAGCCGGTCCTTGTACTGATTGCAGCCGTCTACGACATAACTGTTGTCGAAGCCATAGGTGGTCGACGAATGAACCACGGCCGCCTTCGCAACGCCCGCCTCGTCCATGGCCGCGATCAGCGTCTCGACCGTGGTCGGACGCTCCTTCGACCACTCCGAACGCTTGCCGAACAGCGGTGCCGGTGGATAACGGAGTTCGTCATCCGAAATGATGTGCGGGTGAATATCGACGATTGAAGAAGCCATGAGTGCCTCTGTCCTTCTCTGATTGCATGCGGCTCGCGCCGGTCTTTAGTTGCCGCGCGCCTTCAGGCGCGCATCGAGCCGCGGATAGACCCGCCGGGCGTTGCCTTCGTAGATCTTGTAGCGATCGTCGTCGGTCAGCGCGGGGCACGCGTCGATGTAGCGCTTCGTGTCGTCGAAGTAATGGCCCGTCTTCGGATCCTTGCCGCGCACCGCACCGATCATTTCCGAGCCGAACAGCACGTTGTCGGCGGGAATGACCTTGGTCAGCAGCTCGACGCCCGGCTGGTGATAAACGCACGAGTCGAAGAAGATATTGTTCAGCAGTCCTTCCAGCGGGCGTTCGCGCATTTCGAGTGACATGCCGCGATAGCGGCCCCAGTGATAGGGCACCGCGCCGCCGCCATGCGGAATCACGAGGCGCAGCGTCGGGAAGTCCTTGAACAGATCCGACTGCAGGATCTGCATGAACACGGAGGTATCGGCATTCAGATAGTGAGCGCCGGTGCCGTGAAAGCACGGGTTGCACGAGGCCGCCACGTGGATCATTGCCGGCACGTCCAGATCGACGAGGGCTTCGTAGAGCGGATACCACTCGCGATCGGTCATCGGCTTGCCGGTCCAGTAGCCGCCGGTCGGGTCGGGGTTCAGGTTGCAGCCCACGAAGCCCAGTTGCTCCACGCAGCGGCGCAACTCGGCAATGCTGTTCGCAGGCGCCGCGCCCGGCGATTGCGGCAACTGGCAGACCGGCGCGAAGTTCTCCGGAAAGAGTTCCGTGACGCGATACACGAGGTCGTTGGAAATTTCGGCCCACTCGAGGCTCGTGCGCTCGTTGCCCAGATGGTGGCTCATCAGGCCGGCAATCGGCGAAAAGAGCGTGAGGTCGCTGCCGCGCTCGCGCTGCAGCTTGAGCTGCCCGTTGCCGATGGCTTCGCGGATCTGGTCGTCGCTCACCCAGGCGCCCTCGCGCGACGGCGCGTTGACCGGGTCGTTAGCGCAGGCGACCTGCTTCGCACGCCAGTCGCGAAACGAAGCGGGAACGGTCGTGAAATGGCCGTGGCAATCGATAATCATGGTGTCTCCTTCCGATCAGCGCGCCAGCGGATCGACGAACAGCTCGCCGATCGACATGCGGCGCGGCGTGAGGCCTTGCTTGAACGCCGTGGCTTCCAGCGCCTCGATCGTCTTGAGGTTCTCCTGCAGGCCATACGGCAGCGGATCGTGGCCCACGATCTTGCGGAGTTCCAGGTATTTCTTGTCGCCGGCGCTCGTGGCCTCTCCCGCATCGAGACGGGCCAGCCATTCCTTCTTGGCCTGCGCGAAGGCGTCGTAGATCGACTTCGCGATCCACGGATGTTCGGCAAGCACCGAATCCTTCACGACGATGGTCCCGTGCATCGGGTACACGCCGGTGCGCGCGTAGTAGTCGGCCTCCAGTTCAGCCGCGTTGGGCAGCAGGTCGGGATAATCGGCTTCCACTTCCTTCCAGCCGCCCGTGGGCGCGCCGGTGCGGCCAATGCCCGCGGCGGCGGCGAAACCCGCCGACAATTCGCCGCTCACCATCATTTCCGCGAGCGAGCTGCCCTGCGGCGCGTGAACCACGTTAGCCGGCAGCTTGAGCTGGGTAACGTGCTCCTCGTCGTCGACCACCCAGATCACCTTCGACGAATCGAGCCCGAATTCGTCGATCAGCACCTGGCGCGTCCACACGCCCGTCGTGACCGAGTAGGCACGCACGC
This sequence comes from Paraburkholderia sp. AV2, assembly GCF_054968425.1. Classification (NCBI taxonomy): domain Bacteria; kingdom Pseudomonadati; phylum Pseudomonadota; class Betaproteobacteria; order Burkholderiales; family Burkholderiaceae; genus Paraburkholderia; species Paraburkholderia sp. AV2. The sequence continues at coordinate 75,108 of NZ_JBANLK010000008.1, read as the reverse complement.
CTACTTTCTTGCCTTCGAGATCCTTGGGCGTCTTGATGCCCGCGTCCGGGCGAACCAGCAGCCCGCCATGGTGAAAACGCCGCACCACGAAGATCGGCAGTGCGACGAACGGCGCCCCGTAGGCGCGCGCGATGATGTAGGTCGTCGGCGCCAGTTCGCAGACGTCGAACTCGACGTCGCGCACCATGCGGCGAAACGCGCCGATCTGCGGCTGGACGGTAATGAACTCGGCGTCCACCCCCTCGATGGGGATGCTGCCATTGCGAATGGCCGACGTATGCGGATGCTCAGCGATTGCGATCTTGAGCGGGACTTTCCTCATCAACCTCTTCTCCAGTGGATGTATCGACGCCGGCGCCGGGCCCGAGGGCTCCAGCGACGAACGTAGCTTGTCTGGGGAGTACGATATTCGAGGAGCGTTGGGGCGTCCCTATACAAAATTCAGATTCACTGGCACTTTTGTTGAGCGCTCGCCGGCACTTTTGTCAGGCGCCGCGTGCCCGAACCGTGCGGTAACTGGACAAAGCCAGGACAAAAAAAACCCGTGCACCTCACGTGCACGGGCTCGTATCGAACCAACATCGGAACGCGGCCGGAGCAACCTCGCCCGGGGGCGCCGGCGATCAGTCCGCCTTGACGCCTTCCACCTGGATCTGCAGCGTCGTCGCCATCTTGAAGCCGTAGGTCTCGCCCCAGTTCACGCCGTAGTCCGCGCGGTTGAATTCGGCCTTCGCGTCGGCGCCGCAGACCTCGCGCTTGAGCATCGGGTTCTGGAAGCACTTGAACGAATCGATCGTCAGGTTCAGCGGCTTCGTCACGCCATGCAGCGTGAACGTGCCGATCACTTCCACCGGCTTGTCGCCGTCGAAGCGGATCGAGGTGCCCTTGTACGTCGCCGTCGGGAACTGGTCGGTGTTGAGGAACTCGGCCGAGCGCACGTGCTTGTCGAGCGCCGCGTCGCCGGTGTCGATCGACGAGGCGTCGATGGTCACGTCCACCGTGCCGGTCTTCGCCTCGCGGTCGAGCACGACGGTGCCGGTCGTCTTCGTGAACTTGCCGCGCCACACCGAAACGCCGCCGAAATGATCGGCCTCGAAGCTCGGATAGGTATGCGTCGGATCGAGGTTATAGGTGGTCGCGGCGGCGAATGCGGGCGTAGCGAGGGCAGCGGCAAGCGCGGCTGCCGCGATGAGCGTGGTCTTCATGGTTTTCTGGATCCTGGCAAGGAAAGAATCGGCGCAAAACGCGCCGGAGATTGGGCTAAAAGCAGGCGGCTAAAACCCGCGGCTAACAAAGCAACCGGGAACAAACAACGGGCGCCTCAGTGCGCGGCCGCCACGATATGAAACTTGATCTGCACGTCGTCGGCCACCACGGACGTGTCCTTCCACTCGCCCGTGCCGATGCCGTACGTAAGACGCTTGATGGGCAGCGCGCCGTCGAACACCTCGTTCGCGCCGTCCTTGTGGAACTGCACGGGCACGACGACGTCCGTGGTCTTGCCCTTGATCGTCAGCTTGCCCGCGACCGAGTAAGCGCCGTTCGCGCCCGCCTTGATCTGCGTGGAAACGAAGGTCGCGTGCGGGAAGTGCGCGGCGTCGAACCATTCGTCGCCGGCCACTTCCTTGTTGTACTCGGGCGCGCCGATGTCGAAGCTCGCGACGTCGACGTCGATCTTCGCGCTCGCGGCGCCGACGTTGGCCGGGTCGAAATGCACGTCGGCGCTGAACTTGTTGAAGCGCCCTTCCACCGGCACGTTCATCTGCTTGAAGACGGCGGTCACGGTGCCCGATGCACTTTCGGCGGCGGCATCGGCGTTGACGCTAAAGCTCGCGCCCGCGGTGAGCGCGGCAATCGAGGCGGCAACGGAGACGGCACGGACGAGTCGTTGGATCATGGCGGTCGGTTCGGTTGAATAGCGTTGGGTTCAGTCGCGCGGCGTGCCGAACGGCAGCATGCGCGCAAGGATGTTCTGCCGGTCGAGCAGCTGATGCTTGACGACCGCGAGCACGTGCAGCACCACGACGGCGAGCAGCGTGTAGTTGAGCGTCACATGAACGGCGCGCAGGACGTGCTTGAGCGCGTCGTCGGGACCGATCAGCGTGGGCAGCGGCCAGATGCCGAGATAGACCACCTGAATACCCGCCGCCGAGCTGTAGAGATAGCCCGTAACCGGAATCGCGAGCATCAGCACGTAGAGCACGGCATGGCCGGCATGCGCGGCGGCGCGCTCCCAGGCGCGCGTGGACGTGGGCAGCGCCGGCGCGGCATGCGTGGCGCGCCAGAGCACGCGCACGAGAACGAGCGCGAGCACCGTCACGCCGATCCACTTGTGCCACGAGAAGTAGCGCAGCTTGGTGGGCGTGATCCCCGGAATGTCGGTCATGACCCAGCCGAGCGCGAAGCCCCACACGATCAGCGCGGCGATCAGCCAGTGCAGCAGCATCGCGATACCGCTATAGCGGCGTGCGGGGGAAGCGGGTCGGTTCATCGTACGGCGGAATCCGGTCGGTAGGAGATACGCACTCTACCGGGCGAAACCTATGCAAACAATCGCCTAAAATGGATCGTTATCATCCATTTCTTCGATAGATCGACCATGGACCGCTCGCCCAGCCTCGAACAATTGCGCGCGTTGATTGCCGTAGCCGAAGCCGGCAGCTTCTCCGCGGCGGCGCGGCAGCTCGACCGCGCGCAGTCGGTGGTTAGTTATACGATAGCCAATCTGGAGGCGCTTCTGGGCGTCGCGCTGTTCGAGCGCGGCAAGCGCAAGCCGGAGCTGACCGCGGCGGGCCGGGCCATCCTCGCCGACGCGCGCCGCCTCGATCTGCTGATGGGCCAGCTCAACGCCAAGGCGGCCGGGCTGCAGCGCGGCCTCGAAGGCGAGGTTTCGCTCGCCGTGGACGTGATGTTCCCCTCGGAGCGCCTCGTCGAAGCCTTGCAGGCGTTCGCCATGGCCTTTCCCACGGTCGCGCTCAATCTCACCATGGAAGCGCTCGGCGGCGTGCTCAAGCTCGTGCTGGACGGCGACTGCGCGCTCGGCATCAGCGGGCCGAACCAGAACTGGCCGCATGTCATCGAGGCGCAGCTGATCGGCACGGTCGAGCTAGTGCTCGTCGCGGCGCCCTGCCATCCGCTCGCTGCGGCGAGCCAGCCGGTGCGGATTTCCGACGCGCGCGAGCACACGCAGCTCGTGCTCACCGACCGCAGCCGCCTGACCGAAGGGCAGAACTTCGGCGTCTACAGCAACCGCGCATGGAAACTGGGCGATCTGGGCGCGAAGCACCGCCTGCTGCTCGCGGGCCTCGGCTGGGGGTCGATGCCGCTGCACCTCGTGCAGGCCGATCTCGACGCCGGGCGGCTCGTGCGCATCGCCCTCGCGGATCGCCGTTCGGTGAACTACAACAGCTCGCTGATCCACCGCACCGATACGGCGCAAGGTCCGGCGGGCCAGTGGCTGGGTCATTACCTGACGAACGGTACGCCGCCGAAAATGCCGGCGCCCGACGCGCGCTGACCGGGCAGACACGGCGTATCGCGTGCGTTCGACCTCCCCGCAACAGTTTGTGACGGCCTGACAATCCTTCACAAACCCTCGCAAGCCGCGCCGCATAGTGCGCCGCGGCCCGCGCCGGGGGCTTGCGGCATGCTGCGCGCCGCCCGCGCGATTTATCGAGACACGCGCGCATGCCATGATCCGGGCCGCCTAATTGCATCGCCCGAACCCGTCATGAGCCACTTCATCGATTTCATCGACTGCCTGCTCTCGAATCTCGTCCTGCTCGCCCTCGTCCACGCCGCCTGCTGGATCGCGCGGCGCGCGCGGCCCGGCCTCGCCGCGCACGGCACGGGGCTCTTCCTCGCGCTGCTGGCGATCGCCCTCGCGTTCGACGCCGCCCTCACCTTCCTCGTGTTCGCCGACGCGGGCGGCAACTGGCGCCAGTACGACCCGCGCGCGACGTTTCCCTGGCGCGCGGCCGCCTATGCGCTCGCTGCCGTGCTGGCGCTGACCGGAGCGCGCGCGGCCCGCCAGCACGCGGCGCGCCGGACGGCGCAGAGCGGCCCGCTCACGATCGAAACCTCGCCCTACAGCCAGTCCACACTGCCGATGTGACGCGCAGCGGCAGCACTGCCTTGCGCTTTCTTATGCCTTCTTGCTCTTGCCCGGCGCATTCTGCGCGACCGCGCCGTTCGCGGGCACCACGCCCGACCAGCCCGGCAGGAAGCGCGCCTGGGGATCGTGCGCATGCGCCAGCGCGTCCGCGAGCGCCGCGTCGAAGTCCTTGCGCACGAGCGAGGCCGGTATCTTCAGGCGCAGATAGTCGGCCCACAGGAATTCGCTGAACGGCGCCGTGTCCTTCGCAAAGCCGCCCGCCACGCGCAATTCGCCCGCGAGGCTCCGGTAAGGATCGTCGGTGAGGCCGGTCAGCTGCTTCGGCAGGTCCTCATAGTCGCAGCGGTTGCCCGAGGCATCGAACGGATGCACCCACTGGCTATGCTCCATCATGCGCCAGAAGAGCGTGGGCTCCAGCCACGAGAGGTCCTTGATCACCGTGACCCGGGCGCTCTCCACGCCTTCCTTGAGCCACGCGAGCCCCAGATGGTGGTGGTCGACCACGTAATAGCGCCCCTTCGGGCCCAGCACCGCGGGAAACCAGTGCGAGTCGATTGAGGCCGTCCGCTTCTTCTTGTCGAGCGCTAGCCAGTGTTTGCGCTTCGCGTCCACCTCGCGATAGCCGACGGTGACCTGGGTAGGCCTCAATTCTTCCAGTTGCACAGTAACCAAATGCAGATCGATGTTCGGCAGTATCATGGTCGCGCCTCGTAGTCTCGTGAATGTCGCAGGCGAAACGATACCGTCGAATGACCATGCGTGCCGCATCTTTGGCCATGGTTTTCATGGGTGACGGTATGTGGCGTCAAATGCGGTGACAAACATGGTGACAAGCGCGGTGACAAGCGCGACCAACGAGGGACGGGCCGCACGGACCGCCATCCTGCGCCCCGCCAGCTTCGCCCCCCGGTCGTATCGGCAGAATTCCTCGAATCAAACCGACTCAATCACCGACTCAAGCGAGGGCATCGTGGATCTCGAAACCATCCGCACATTCATCATGACCCGGGGTATCGACTTCGGGACCAAGGTCGTTGCGGCGATCGTGCTGTGGATCGTCGGACGCTGGGCCATCAACCTGATCGCGGGCCTCCTGCGCAAGGTGCTCGCCCGCAACGAGCGCATCGACCCCACGCTGGCGCACTACCTCAGCTCGATCCTCGCCGCCGTGCTGAACCTGCTGCTGGTTCTCGCGATCCTCCAGGTGTTCGGCGTGCAGACCACTTCGTTCGCGGCGCTGCTCGCGGGCCTCGGCCTCGCCATCGGCACGGCCTGGGGCGGCCTGCTCGCGCATTTCGCGGCGGGCGTGTTCATGCAGGTGCTGCGGCCGTTCAAGGTGGGCGACTTCGTCACGGCAGGCGGCGTGACGGGCACCATCAAGGAGCTCGGCATCTTCGGCACGACCATCATCTCGCCCGACAACGTGGTCAACATCGTCGGCAACAACAAGATCTTTTCGGACACCATCTCGAACTACAGCGCCACGCCCGTGCGGCGCGTCGAGCTGACCGCGAAGATCGCCAACGGCGTCGATCCGCTCGACGCGGCGAAGCGCCTGCGCGAGGCCATCGCGAAGATCCCCAACGTGGCCACGGAGCCCGCGCCGGACGTCGAAGTGCTCTCGTTCACGCCCGAAGGGCCGCTCCTGTGCGTGCGGCCCTACACCAGCAACGCGAACTACTGGCAGGTGTATTTCGACACGAACCGCACGATCGTCGAAACTTTCAGGGCAGCCGGCTATCCGACGCCGGAGACGCCCGCCCTCATCCGCCGCGTGGGCGGCTAGCGGCAGCGGCCGCCGCGCGGCGCCGAAGCGCCGGATCGCGCGACCGGTACCGGCCAAAGGGAAACGGCATCGCCAGTGAACTGGCGATGCCGTTTTTGCATCCGTACGCGGCCGCACGGGCCGCGGGGGGAATCAGCGATTGCCGTTGGGACGGCCCACGCTTTCGTCGTGCGTTTCCTTGCGCATCATCTTCCACACTCCGCCGATCACCACCGGCACGATCGCGGCGCCAATGCCCACGAGTACGATGACGTTCAGGTACTGGCGAATGAACGGAATGTTGCCGAAGAAGTAGCCGAGCAGCACGAGCAGCAGCACCCACAGCAGCGCGCCGACGATATTGAAGAGCTGGAAGCGCTGCGCGCTCATCTGCGAAACGCCCGCGACGAACGGCGCGAACGTGCGCACGACCGGAATGAAGCGGGCAAGCACGATGGTCTTGCCGCCGTGGCGCGCATAGAAGTCGTGGGTCTTTTGCAGCGCGGCGCGGTCGAGGAAGCGTTCGAGCACGGGGATTCGCGTATTGAACACGGCTGGCCCGATTGCGCGGCCAATCAGATAGTTGACGGTGTTGCCCGTCACCGCAGCCACCACGATCAGCGCGATCAGCGCGCCGAGGTCCATCGCGTGCGTCGCCGCGAACGCGCCGCCGATGAAGAGCAGCGAATCGCCCGGCAGGAACGGCAGGACCACGAGACCCGTCTCGCAGAACACGATCAGGAACAGGACGGCGTAGACCCAGGCCCCGTACTGTTGAATGAAGACCCCGAGAAACTTGTCGATGTGCAAGACAAGATTGGCGAACTGCAGCAGCGTGTCCAAAGGTGTCCCTTATTGAGCGAATGGGCGAGAAGGCAAATTGACCGCGCCATCATACCGAAAGTGCCCCAGCGTCACGCAAAATCCCGGGGAACGAACTTCAGGATTCATCTGCGAAAGGTGGTGCAGGCCACACAGCCCGAATCGCTATAATTGCGCGCATGTCTTCGTTTTCCGATCCCACCGACTCCGCCGGTCCGATTGACCCCGCCGGCGACGCATCCGCGGCCGCTGCCGGGTCCGGGCACGCCGGCGATGCGGCGCACCGCGCCATGCAGCCCGTGCGCGCGATCCAGCCGCTGCCCGACCAGCTCATCAGCCAGATCGCCGCGGGCGAGGTGGTCGAGCGGCCGGCCTCGGTCGTCAAGGAACTGCTGGAGAACGCGCTCGACGCGGGCGCCGCCACGCTGCGCATCCTGCTCGACGAGGGCGGCGTCAAGCGCATCTCCATCGCCGACGACGGCTACGGCATTCCCGAGCGCGAACTGCCGCTCGCGCTGATGCGCCATGCCACGAGCAAGATCCGCTCGCTCGCCGAACTCGAAAGCGTCGCGACGCTCGGGTTCCGCGGCGAAGCGCTCGCTTCGATCGCTTCGGTCGCCGAGATGTCGATCACGAGCCGCCCGGCCGACGCCCCGCACGCCGTCAAGATCGATGCGAACACGGGCACGCTCTCGCCCGCCGCGGGCGGCCAGGGAACGACCATCGAAGTGCGCGAGCTGTACTTCAACACGCCCGCGCGCCGCAAGTTTCTGAAGAGCGAGCAGACGGAACTCGGGCATTGCCTCGAAATGATCCGCCGCAGCGCGCTCGCGCGGCCCGACGTCGCGATCTCCGTGCTGCACAACGGCCGCGCCGTCGAGCACTGGAATGCGAGCGATCCGGCCACGCGCGTCTCGAAGATCCTCGGCGAAACCTTCGCCACCGCGCACCTGCCGCTCGACGAGCGCGCCGGGCCGCTCGCCGTGTACGGCTGCGCCGGCCTGCCGACCGCGAGCCGCAATCGCGCCGACCAGCAATACTTCTTCGTCAACGGCCGTTTCGTGCGCGACAAGCTGCTCACGCACGCCGTGCGCGCCGCGTACGAGGACGTGCTGCATGGCGACCGCTATCCGTCGTATGTGCTGTTCCTCGACCTGCCGCCCGAGGCCGTCGACGTGAACGTGCATCCGTCGAAGATCGAAGTGCGTTTCCGCGACTCGCGCTCGATCCACCAGTTCGTGTTTCATGCCGTGCAGCGCGCGCTTGCGCGGCACGCCGGGGCGTCGCCCGAAACCACCTCGGGTGGCCATGCCGCGCTCATCGAGCCGCGGCCCGCGCCGGGCGCGGGAGTATTCGGCACGTCGGCGGGAGTGTCTTCCGGCACGGAGGGCGGCCCGGGTGGATTCGGCACCGCGCGCGTGGCCAGCAGCTTCGGCGGCTCGGGATCAAGCGGCGGTTTCGGCGGTGCAGGGGGTGGATCGAGCAGCGGCTCCGGTTTCAAGACCGGCGGCGCCAGCAGTTCGGGCAGCGGCTCCGGCAACACCTGGCTGCGCCAGTCGCGCATGACCCAGGGCTCGCTGCCCGTCGCGCAGCCGCTCGCGCTCTACGACGCCCTCTTCGGCCGCAAGGACGTGGGCGCCGGCACGGCGCAAGGCTCGACGCTGCTGCAGGCGGAAGACGGCGCCGCCGAAACCGCATCGCGCGCCGCGCCGCCCGCCTTCGACGCGAACGACGACCATCCGCTCGGTTTCGCGCTCGGCCAGGTCCACGGCATCTATGTGCTCGCGCAGAACGCGCGCGGTCTCGTGATCGTCGACATGCACGCCGCGCACGAGCGCATTCTCTACGAGCAGTTCAAGCAGGCGCTCGCCGAACGCTCGCTTGCCGTGCAGCCGCTTCTGATTCCGCTTTCGATGGTCGCCGACCCCGTGGAAACGGGCGCCGTCGAAGAAGAAAAGGCGACGCTCGAAGCGCTGGGCTTCGACCTCGCCGTGCTCTCGCCCACCTCGATTGCGATCCGCGCAGTGCCGGCGCTGCTCAAGGACGCCGACCTGCCCGCGCTCGCGCGCGCGGTGCTCGCGGATCTGCATGCCTACGGCGGCTCGCGCGTGCTGACCGAGCGCCAGCACGAAATGCTGGGCACCCTCGCCTGCCACCACGCGGTGCGCGCGAACCGGCGCCTCACGCTCGACGAAATGAACGCGCTCCTGCGCCAGATGGAAGCCACCGAACGCGCCGACCAGTGCAATCACGGCCGGCCCACCTGGTACCAGCTTACGCTCGGCGATCTCGATCGCCTGTTCATGCGCGGTCAATGAGCAGCGCCACGCAGTTGCCGGTTGCGTGTCTGCTCGGCCCAACCGCCTCGGGCAAGACGGCCGCCGCGCTCGCCTACGCCGCCCACGCTGCGGCGCGCGGGCGCGAGGTCGAGATCGTCAGCGTCGATTCGGCGCTCGTCTATCGCGACATGGACATCGGCACGGCAAAGCCCTCGGCCGGAGAGCGCGCGGCGGCGGTTCATCACCTCATCGATATCGTCGATCCCGCCGACGCCTACTCCGCCGCGAGCTTTCGCGCCGACGCGCTGCGCGTGACGGGCGAAATCGCCGCGCGCGGAAACGTGCCGCTGCTGGTGGGCGGCACGATGCTCTATTACCGCGCGCTCACGCAGGGCCTGAACGATCTGCCCACCGCCGACCCCGAGGTCCGCGCGGCGCTGGACGCCGATGCCGCCCGCGAGGGTTGGCCTGCCCTGCATGCGCGCCTCGCCGGCGTCGATCCGGCAACGGCGGCGCGCCTCGCGCCGAACGATTCGCAGCGCATCCAGCGCGCGCTCGAGATTTTCATGCTGACGGGCCGGCCGATGTCGGCGCTGCTGGCGGCGCCCGCCGCTCCCGCCGACGACGCGGCGCGTTACCGCTTCGTGCCCGTCGCGCTGGAGCCGTCCGATCGCGGCGTGCTGCACGCGCGCATCGCGCAGCGCTTCGATGCGATGCTGGCAGCGGGCCTCGTCGACGAGGTCAAGGCGCTGCGCGCGCGCGGCGACCTGAACGCGAACCTGCCTTCGATGCGCTGCGTGGGTTACCGCCAGGCCTGGGAATACCTCGACGGCTTCACGGACTACGCCACCATGCGCGACAAGGGCGTGTTCGCCACACGCCAGCTTTGCAAGCGCCAGCTCACGTGGCTGCGCGCGATGCCGGAGCGCATCGTCGTCGACTGCTGCGCGGCGGATGCCACCGCGCAAGCGCTGGCGGCAGTGGAACGCATCGGCGGCTGAGAACGCCAGCCGCATCTCCGCACGCCACGTCGCGCCGCGAGCCGTACTGCGGTCCATGACCGGGCCATCCCTTCCTTAGCTCTTGTGCGCCACAGCAACCGCGCAAACGCCCGCCGAACGCCCGCTCACCGGACTTTCGCGAGCGCCTGCACGCCGCAGCGCGCCACATAAACCCACCGCGGCCGTCTTGACTTTCGACGGACCCAATACGATCATTCGTTCATTACAAGAGCAATTGCTCTATCGAACTGGCCACCCCGATCCCGGCACCTGGACAGACGCGCACGCGAGGCGCGCAATCCTGCATTCCGGCTTTGTCGGAAGGAGACATACATGAACAGCGAACGCAGCGGCGAAAACGTCATCCTGCACATCGGTGCCGGCTCGTTTCACCGCGCGCATCAGGCGTGGTACCTGCACCGTGTAAACCTCACGCGCACGCCCGGCGAAACACCGTGGTCGCTCACCGTCGGCAACATCCGCTCCGATATGAATGCCGTGCTCGACGCCCTCGCCGCACAGCAGGGCGTCTACACGCTGGAAACGGTAACGCCGCAAGGCGAGCGCAGCTACGAGACGATCCGCTCGATCACGCGCGTGCTGCCGTGGTCCGCCGATCTCGCCGGCCTCGTCGAGGCGGGCGCCGACCCGGCCTGCAAGATCATCTCGTTCACCGTGACGGAAGGCGGCTACTATCTCGACGAGCACGACCGCCTCGACACCGCGAACCCCGACCTCGCCGCCGACCTGGGCGGCGCGCGCACGACGATCTACGGCGCGCTCGCGGCCATTCTCGAAGCGCGTCGCGCGCGCAACGGCGGCCCGGTCACGCTGCAAACCTGCGACAACCTGCGCAGCAACGGCAAGCGCTTTCATGCGGGCATGCGCGAATTCCTCGCACTGCGCGGCGCGACGGAATTGCTCGCCTGGTTCGATGCGAACACGACCTGCCCCGACTCGATGGTGGATCGCATCACGCCGCGACCCACGCCCGACGTGCGCGAGCGCGTGAAGGCGGCGACCGGCTTCGACGACGCCTGCCCCGTGATGGGCGAATCGTTCATCCAGTGGGTGATCGAGGATCACTTCTGCGCGGGACGCCCCGCATGGGAGCGCGCGGGCGCGGAGCTCGTGGAATCGGTCATGCCCTACGAGGAAGCCAAGATCCGCATCCTCAACGCCACGCACAGCTGCATCGCCTGGGCGGGCACGCTGATCGGCCTCGACTACATCCACGAAGGCACGAACGACACAGACATCCGCACCTTCGCCCGCGAATACGTGAGCGAGGACGTGATCCCGTGCCTCACTCCGAGCCCGCTCGATCTCGCGAAGTATCGCGACGTCGTGCTCGATCGCTTCAGCAATCCGTATATCCAGGACACGAACCAGCGCGTGGCCGCCGACGGCTTTTCGAAGATCCCCGGCTTTATCGCGCCGACGCTCGCCCAGCGCATCGCCGCGGGCGCGACGCCCGCCGCCACGGCCATGCTGCCCGCGCTCTTCCTGCGCTTTCTCCAGCGCTGGCACGAGGGCAAGCTGCCGTACCGCTACCAGGACGGCGTGATGGACGAGGCGGCTACGCACCGCCTGTTCGAAGCCGCCGATCCGCTCGCGGCGTTCTGCGCCGACAAGCTGCTGTGGGGCAAACTCGCGGACACACCCGCGCTCGTCGACGCGGTGCGCGGCGCCCTCGGGCGCGTCGACGGCTGGCTTGCGGCACGCGGCTTCGCCGCGACGTAAAGAGATGGCGTCAAGGAGGCGACGGTGCGGCCGTCGCCTCGCCATCGCCCCGGTATCGGGGCGCCACGCATGGCGTCGCAGCGCCCGCGCGGCTAAAGTAGCGCATCCTTCTTCACGACATCACGCGCGCCCATGTATCTCGGCATCGACCTCGGCACCTCCGAAGTAAAAGTCCTGCTGCTTTCGCCCGATGGCCGCGTGGTCGGCACCGCCGGCTCGCCCTTCGTCGTCTCGCGCCCCCATGCGCGCTGGGCCGAGCAGAATCCCGCCGACTGGTGGGACGGCACGCGCCTCGCGCTCGCCGCGCTGCGCGAGAAGCATCCCGCCGACTTCGCACAGGTGCGCGGCATCGGCCTCTCGGGGCAGATGCACGGCGCCGTGCTGCTCGACAAGCACGACACCGTGCTGCGCCCGGCGATCCTCTGGAACGACATGCGTGCGGTGGACGAATGCGCCGAACTGACCGCGCATGCGCCGCAGCTTCACCGCATCGCGGGCAATCTGGCCATGCCGGGCTTCACCGCGCCGAAGCTGCTTTGGGTCGCGCGCCACGAACCGCAGATCTTCCGCGAAACGGCCTGCGTGCTGCTGCCGAAGGATTATCTGCGCCTGCGCCTCACGGGCGGCAAGGTGTCCGATCCGTCCGACGCGGCCGGCACCCTCTGGCTCGACGTCGCGAAACGCGATTGGTCCGACGCGCTCCTCGACGCCTGCAACATGACGCGCGCGCAAATGCCCGCGCTCGCCGAGGGCAGCGCGCCCTCGGGCACGCTGCTGCCCGAGGTGGCGCGCGAATTCGGCCTGCGCGCCGACGTGATCGTCGCGGCGGGCGGCGGCGACAACGCCACGAGTGCGATCGGCATCGGCGCAACGCAGCCCGGCGACGGCTTCGTTTCACTGGGCACCTCGGGCGTGCTGTGCGTGGTAGGCGACCGCTTCCGGCCGAATCCCGCATCGGCCGTGCACGCGTTCTGCCATGCGATTCCCGACCGCTGGCACCAGATGAGCGTCGTGCTCTCGGCCGCGAGCTGTCTGCGCTGGGTCTGCAAGCTGACCGGCACGGACGAGCCCACGCTGCTGGCCGAAGTCGAAAAACTCGCGCCGGCCACGCTCGGCGAAGCCCCGCTCTTTCTGCCCTATCTCTCGGGCGAGCGCACGCCGCACAACGACCCCTACGCGCAAGGCGTGTTCTTCGGCATGACGCACGCGACCGATCGCGCGCTGCTAGGCTACGCGGTGCTCGAAGGCGTGACGCTCGCGCTCACCGACGGCCTCGACGCGCTCGCGGCGGCGGGCACGGAGGTGGGTGCCCTTTCGATGCTCGGCGGCGGCGCGCGCAGCGCATACTGGGCCCAGCTCGTGTCCGATGCATTCGCTACGCCCACGCGCCAGCACGGCGGCGGCGAGACGGGCGCGGCGCTCGGCGCGGCGCGGCTTGGCTGGCTCGCGGCGGGCGGCCGACCGGACGAGGTGCTGACCAAGCCGCCCGTGCTCGCCGAATACACGCCGAATGCGGCGCGGCACGCGGCGCTGCGCGAGCGGCTCGAGTCCTACCGCGCGCTCTATCGCCACGTGCGGCCGCTCTTCGAGCGCTCGCGCGAGCGGCTGGCCTGAGCTCACCTATCCGGTCCCGACCCTGGCGGCGTTTACCCGCCTGCTCCGACGCCTGAGAACATCGTGCCCAAGTCCACAGAAAAACTCGATCTCGCTACCCGCGCCGCGTGGCTCTACTACGTGGCGGGCAACACGCAGAATGAAATCGCGGAAAAGCTGCAGGTCTCGCGGCCCGTCGCTCAGCGCCTCGTGGCGTTCGCCGTCGAGAAGAACCTGATTCGCGTGCGCGTCGATCACCAGCTTGCCGACTGTCTCGCGCTCGCGGACCGGCTGTCGAAACGCTATGGCCTCTCGGTGTGCGAGATCGTGCCCATCGACAACGACACACCCGAGGAAATCGACCGCAAGCTCGCCGTGGCCGGCGCGCAGGTGATGGAACGCTACCTCACCGAAGAGCGGCCGATGGTCGTGGCGGTGAGCAGCGGCCGCACGCTCAAGGCCGCCGTCGATCAGATCGCGCAGCTCGAACGGCCGCAGCACCGGCTCGTCTCGATGGTGGGCGCGATCGCTCAGGATGGCTCATCGAACCGCTACGACGTCGCGCTCCATATCTCCGAGAAGACCGGCGGCAAGCACTTCCTGCTGCCCGCGCCGCTCATCGCCGACAACGAGGCCGAGCGCGCGCAGTGGTGCAATCACCGGCTCTACCGCATCGTCGAGTCGCTATCGGGCGAAGCCGATGTTGCGTTCGTCGGGATCGGCAATATCGGCGAGCACTGCCCGCTGCACGAGGACGGCTTCATCACGGCCAGCGAAGTGCGCGAGTTGATGCGGCTTGGCTCCGTGGCCGAAATGCTCGGACTGCCGATCAATGCCTCGGGCAAGCGCGTCGATTCGGCAACGGGACGACGCGTGACGAGCCTGCATCTCGATTCGCCGCCGAAACGCCCGACCATCGGCTTTGCGGGCGGCGCGCGCAAGCGCGACGCGGTCATCGCCGCGCTCAAGGGCGGCTGGCTCTCGGGGCTCGTCACCGACGAGGCGTGCGCGCGCGCGGCGCTGGAGGCCTGACGCTCGCCGCCCGCGGGACTCGAATCGCGGCGAAAAAACGCCCGCACGCAGCGGGCGAAGAAGCGCAACCACAGTCAAACACGGTACGGCGCCGCCCGCGAGGCGGCACCCGAATCGCTTGCCTCGGGACCTAAGGCTCAGGCCGCCAGTTCCTGCGCGAAGCGCCGCTCGAACGCCTGTCCGTTCGCATCGAACAGATGGCAATGGTCGGGCGTCGCGCCCAGCTTCATCGCTTCGCCACGCTCGTGCCGCTCCAGCGGCGGAATGCGCGCGATCAGCCCGTCCGGCGCCACCACCGACTCCGCGTATAGATAGGCCGCGTCGCCGAGCGATTCGACCGCCATCGCCTTCGCACTCACGCCGTATTCGCCCGCGCCTGCATGCAGATGCTCGGGGCGGATGCCTACCGTCACCTTGTCGCCCTCGCGTGCGCCGCGCGCTTCGACGGCCACCTTTTGCGTTTCGCCGGTCTCGTAGCGCACCAGAATACCGTCGCCCGCCACCTGCTGGACGACACCGTCGAGGAAGTTCATCTTCGGCGAGCCGATGAAGCCCGCCACGAAGCGGTTGGCCGGCGCATGATAAAGACGGTTCGGACTGCCAACCTGCTCCACGTTCCCTGCCGAGAGCACGACGATCTTGTCCGCCAGCGTCATCGCCTCGACCTGGTCGTGCGTCACGTAGATCATCGTCGTCTTCAGCTCGTCGTGCAGACGCGCGAATTCGAGGCGCATCTTCACGCGCAGCGCGGCGTCGAGGTTCGACAGCGGTTCGTCGAACAGGAACACCTTCGGCTTGCGCGTGATCGCGCGCCCAATCGCCACGCGCTGCCGCTGGCCGCCCGAAAGCTGCTTCGGCTTGCGGTCGAGCAGGTGGTCGATATGCAGGATCTTCGCGGCGTTCTTCACCGCCGCGTCGATCTCGGGCTTCTTCGCGCCCGCGAGCTTGAGGCCAAACGCCATGTTGTCGTAAAGCGTCATGTGCGGATAGAGCGCATACGACTGGAACACCATCGCGATGCCGCGCTTGGCGGGCGGCACGTCGTTCATGCGCGTGCCGTCGATCGTGAGGTCGCCCGCGCTGATGTCTTCGAGACCCGCGATCATCCGCATGAGCGTAGTCTTGCCGCAGCCGCTCGGGCCGACGAACACGACGAATTCGCCGTCGCCAATGTCGAGGTTCACGTCGCGCAGCACTTCGGTCTCGTCGTAGCGCTTCAGCACGTTTCGCAGGATCACGCTTGCCATGATGTGTCTCCGTTCATCGCTTCATTGAGGCGGCGCCTGGCGGCGCACGCCCACTGCTGTTCTTTACCACTCACTCGGGCCGCGCGTCGCTCAATGCGCCGCGGCCTGCGCCTTTTGCATCCAGTACGCCACCCGCGCGGGCAGCGTACTCATGTCGTCGAAAATTTCGCCCGCGCCGGCTTCGCGCAGTTCGAGCGCATGGGTCTCGCCCACATGCGTGCCGCCGACGAAGCCTAGCACCGTCATGCCGGCCGCGCGCGCCGCGCTCACGCCCGCCACGCTGTCCTCGACGACGAGGCACGCCGCAGGCGCCGCACCCACGCCGTGCGCGGCCGCGAGATAGACGTCGGGCGCGGGCTTGGGCTTCGCGACCTGGTCGGCGCAATACACGCGCTCGCCGAAGAAGGTGTCGAGGCCGTTGCGCAAGAGCACCGCGCGCACCACGGCCGTGTAGCTGTTGCTCGCACAGGCCTTGACGAGCGGCACCGCGGCCAGCGCCGCGGCCACGCCGGGAAAGAGCGGCGCCTCCTGGGCCTCGCGCTCGGCCACTACGCCAATCGCCGCGACGTCGGCCGCCGTGAGCGTGCACCCGAACGCCTCGCATACGCCGGCGAGCACGCGCTCGATGCGCTGGCCGAGCAAGGGCATCAGGACCGGCGCGACGTCGGCGCCGGGCCAGCGCGCTTCGAGCTCGCGTACGAGCACGCGCGCGGCCACGGCTTCGCTGTCGATCAGCACGCCATCGCAATCGCAGATCAGGGCGGCAACCGTCATTTGACGGCCCCGAACGTGAGCCCGCGCACGAGCTGCTTCTGCGAGAGCCAGCCGACGATCAGCACCGGCGCCACCGCCAGCAGCGAGGCCGCCGAAAGCTTCGCCCAGAAAAGTCCCTCGGGGCTCGAATACGACGCGATGAACACGGTCAGCGGCGCCGCGTTCGAACTCGACAGGTTGATGCTCCAGAACGCTTCGTTCCACGAAAGAATCACGAGCAGGAGCGCCGTCGAGGCCAGGCCCGGCACCGCCATCGGCATCAGCAGATAGACGATCTCCTGCCACGTCGCCGCGCCGTCCATGCGCCCCGCTTCGAGAATGTCACGGGGAATTTCGTTGAAGTAGGTGTACGCCATCCACACCGCAATCGGCAGATTGATGAGCGAATAGACGATCACGAGACCGCTCACCGTGTCGAGCAGCCCGGTGTTCTTCCACAGCAGATAGATCGGCACGAGCACGCCCACGGAAGGCATCATCTTCGTCGACAGCATCCACAGCAGGACCTGCTGGGTGCGCCGCGTCGGGAAGAATGCCATCGAGTAAGCGGCGGGCACGGCGAAGATCAGGCAGACGATCGTCACGCCCGCCGAGATCAGGACCGAATTCCACGCGAACGCGAAGTAGTTGCTGCGCGCGAAGACCTCGCGGAAGCTGTCGAGCGTCGGCATGAAGAAGAGCGAGGGCACGTAGGCCTGCTGCTCGGTCTTGAACGCCGTGATGGTCATCCAGAAGATCGGGAAGAACAGCGCAAGCGCGATGATCCACGCCAGCACGCCGGGCAGCACGCGGCCGATGAACTGCAGCGGCGACGAGCGGTTGACGGCATGCGGCGATTCGGGTGCATGAGATGCGGCAAGCTGGCTCATTTTTCGTACTCCCCTTTGAGGTTGCGCGCGAGCATGCGCACGAGGAAGAACGACACGATGTTCGCGAGCACCACGGCGAGGATGCCGCCGGCGGACGCGATACCCACGTCGAACTGCTGCAGGCCCATCGAGTAGATCAGGTAAGTGAGGTTGGTGGTCGCGTTGCCGGGACCGCCGCCCGTTGTCGTATAGATCTCGGCGAAAATCGACAGCAGGAAGATCGTCTCCATCATCACGACCACGGCGATCGCGCGGCGCAGGTGCGGCAGCGTGATATAGAAAAACAGGGCGATCGCGCCGGCGCCGTCGATCTTCGCGGCCTCCTTCTGCTCCTGGTCCAGCGACTGGATCGCCGTAAACAGGATCAGGAATGCGAACGGCAGCCACTGCCACGCGACGATCATGATGACCGCGGTGAGTGGATAGACGGCGAACCAGTCGATCGGCGTGAGACCCATGGCCCGCATCGCGACGGCCACGAGCCCGTACACCGGGTGGAGAATCATGTTCTTCCAGATCAGCGCGGAAACCGTCGGCATCACGAAGAACGGCGCGATCGCGAAGAGGCGCGCCACGCCCTGGCCGTAGAACTTGCGGTCGAACAGCACAGCCATCAGCACGCCGCCCACCACCGTGATCACCAGCACCGCGACGATCAATTCGAGCGTATGAGCGATGGACGGCAGGAACGACGGATCGGTCGCGAGAAACTTGTAGTTGTCGAGGCCCGCGAAGCCCTTGAGATCGGGATTGAGCAGGTTGTAACGCGTGAACGAGTACCAGATGGTCATCGCGAGCGGAATCGTCATCCAGAGCAGCAGCACGGCAATGGAGGGCGATACGAGCCAGCGCGAGGCAGACTTGCGCGACTCGGTCTGCTGGGGCTGGGGACTACGGGCTCGATGGAGGACTGGCATGGGGAGATGGAGATGACGCATGATCGTGACCACCCTTTCTGCTTTGCGCGCCGCGCGGGGAGCGCGGCGCCGCTTCTTGACGCGGGC
This sequence comes from Paraburkholderia sp. AV2, assembly GCF_054968425.1. NCBI lineage: Bacteria > Pseudomonadati > Pseudomonadota > Betaproteobacteria > Burkholderiales > Burkholderiaceae > Paraburkholderia > Paraburkholderia sp. AV2. The sequence continues at coordinate 56,865 of NZ_JBANLK010000008.1, read as the reverse complement.
CGCGCCGCCCGGGTGAGCGGGGCGGGCGGCGCGGCATGCGCGTCGGGATTACATGACTTCAGCTTACGTCTGCTTGTTTCCGCTTATTTCTGATACCCGGCCTGCATGACGGCGCGGTCGGCCGCCGCGTTGCCGGCTGCGAGCGCCTGATCGACGCTCATCTGTCCCGCAAGCGCGCCGGAAATGCTCTGGCCCACCACGGTGCCGAACGACTGGAACTCAGGAATCCCGACGAACTGGACACCCGTGTACGGCACCGGCTTGGCCGTCGGATGGTTCGGGTCGGCCGTCGTGATCGCCTTCAGCACGAACTCGGAGAATGGCGCCGCCGCCTTGTACTCGGGACGCTGATAGGTCGAGGTCCGCGTGCCCGACGGCACCGAGGCCCAGCCTTCGTCCTTCGCGACCATGTCGATGTACTCCTTCGAGGTCGCCCATTCGATGAACTTCTTCGCGGAGTCCTGCGACTTCGACGACTTCGGCACCGCGAGCGCCCACGACCACAGCCAGTGCGAGCCGTTCGGCGTGACTTCGGTCGGCGCGGCCGCGAAGCCGATCTTGTCGGCCACCTGCGACTGCGACTTGTTATAGAGGATGCCCGCGGCCACCGTGGCGTCGATCCACATCGCGCACTTGCCCGAGGACATCAGCGTCAGGTTCTCGTTGAAGCCGTTCGAGCTCGCTCCCGGAGGGCCGTCGTTCTTCAGCAGGTCCACATAGAAGCTCACGGCCTTCTTCCATTCGGGCGTGGTGAGCTGCGCATGCCACTTCTCGTCGAACCAGCGGCCGCCGAACGTATTGACCACCGTGGTCACATACGCCATGTTCTCGCCCCAGCCCGCCTTGCCGCGCAGGCAGATGCCGTAGGTGCCGCTCGCCTTGTCGGTGAGCTTGTCGGCAAACTGCTTGATCTGGTCGTAGGTCGGTTGCTCGGGCATCGTGAGGCCCTTCGCCGCGAACAGGTCCTTGCGGTAATACGTCATCGAGCTTTCGACGTAGAACGGCAGCGCATAAAGCGTGCCGTTGTACGAGAGGCCGTCGCGCGCGGTCTTCACGACGTCGTCGAGATCGTAGCTCGCCGGCAGGTTCGTCATCGGCACGATCCAGCCGCGCTTACCCCACTGCGGCGCCTCGTAGGTGCCGATCATCATCACGTCGAACTGGCCGCTATTGGTCGTGATGTCCGTGGTGGCGCGCTGGCGCAGCACGTTCTCTTCCAGGATCACCCAGTTCAGCTTGATGCCCGGATTGGCCTTTTCGAAGGCCGGCGAGAGCTTCTTCAGCTCGATCATGTCCGGGTTGTTCAACATCGCGATCGTCACGGTCTGCGCGTGGACGGCGCTTGCGCCCGCGGCGGCGATAGCGCCCGCGCCGAACATGCGCAACGCGGTCCTGAAGGCTGGTTTCATGGCTTGTCTCCTGTTCGTTACGTTCTTGGTCAAGTTATAGAGTGCTGCAGCGGAAAATGCGGCCAGGGTGTTCAACTCATCCAGTTGCCGCCGTCGACGTTGAGCGTCTGCGCCGTGATGTAGTCGGCATCCGCCGACGCGAGAAAGAGCGCCGCGCCGGTGAGATCGTCCGGCAATCCCATGCGGCCGAGCGGCACGGCTTCGCCCACGAGGCGCTTCTTCTCGCCAAGCGGACGGTTTTCATAACGCGCGAAAAGTGCATCGACCTGTTCCCACATCGGCGTATCCACGACGCCCGGCGCGATGCCGTTCACGTTGATGCGATGCGGCGCGAGCGCGAGTGCCGCCGACTGCGTATAGCTCAGCACGGCCGCCTTGGTCGCGCAGTAGTGCGAAACGAGCGCCTCGCCGCGGCGACCCGCCTGCGACGACATGTTGATGATCTTGCCGCCGTGCCCCTGCTCCACCATACGGCGGGCGACGGCCTGCATCAGGAAGAACATGCCCTTTACGTTGACGGCGAAGAGACGGTCGTAGACATCCCAGGATTCGTCGAGCAGCGGGCGCATGTCGAAGAGCGCCGCGTTGTTGAAAAGAATGTCGATGCGGCTGAAACGCGTCACCGCCTCGGACACGACGCGCTCGATGTCTTCGCGGCGCGTGATATCGGCGCTGAGCGCGTGCACGCGCTCCGGGTGTTCGGCGGCAAGCCGCGGCGCGATGGCATCGGCGGGCTTCACGTCGACGAGCACGCAGCGCGCGCCCTCCTCCAGATAGCGGCGCGCGACGGCTTCGCCTATGCCGCTCGCCGCGCCGGTCAGCACGGCCACCTTGTCCTGCAAACGTCCTGCCGCCGGATTCGCGGTGTGTGCCACAGGGTTGTCTCCCATATCGTTCCTGGCGGTGCTGTCCTGCCACCGCTCGGGCGCCGCCATGTGAGCGAACGCCCAACGTGTGAGCATTTGCTCGGTTGGTGATCGAATGATCGGACACGCGGGGAGGCATGTCAAGGCGGGCAAACGCGATTTAACGAGATTTCGATGGTGCAGCGCGCAAGCCAGGGCGCGGCATGGGCTCAGCCCGGGCATAACCGGCAGCGGCCTCACTCGCCAGTATTTTCGATACGTTATATCATTGCGCCTTCGTAGTTCGACCACGCCGGGGCCGCCCTGGCGCCACTGCTGTGTATCCGCCGTTCCTGACTCCACCAAGGACAGAACCATGATCTCGCTGAACCCGGCGCGCGCGCTTGCCGCCCGCCGTCTCGCACCAACGTCCATGCGCACCGTCGCCCGCCTTGCCGCCACGCTGACTGCGGCGCTGGGCTTCGCCCAAGCCGCGCACGCTGCCGAAAGCGCCATTCCCGTGGTCGCCGCCGAGAACTTCTACGGCGACGTGATCAAGCAGATCGGCGGCTCGCATGTGGACGTCACGAGCATCATGAGCAACCCGGACCAGGACCCGCACCTCTTCGAGGCGAGCCCGAAGACGGCGCGCGCGCTCCAGCACGCGCGCATCGTGGTCTACAACGGCGCCGACTACGACCCGTGGATGACGAAGCTGCTCGGCGCCACGCAAGGCGGCCAGCGCGTGACGATCGTCGCGGCGGATCTCGTCGGCAAGAAGGCCGGCGACAACCCGCACCTCTGGTACGACCCGCAGACCATGCCGGCCGTGGCGCGCGCCGTGAGCGCGGCGCTCGACACCGCAGACCCCGCGAACAAGAGCGTGTACGATGCGAACCTGGCCACGTTCCTCGACTCGCTCAAGCCGCTGGACGCGAAGGTCGCCGCGCTGCGCGCGCGCTACCAGGGCCAGCCGGTAACGGCAACGGAACCCGTGTTCGGTTATATGTCGGATGCGATCGGACTCGCGATGCGCAACATGAGCTTCCAGATGGCGACGATGAACGATACGGAAGCGAGCGCCTCCGATATCGCCGCCTTCGAAAGCGACCTGCGCGAGCGGCGCGTGCGCGTGCTGATCTATAACAGCCAGGCGACCGAAGCGCTGACGCGCCGCATGCTGGCGCTGGCGAAGCAGTCGAAGGTACCGTCGATGAGCGTCACCGAAACGGAACCGCCGGGCATGACGTTCCAGAAGTGGATGCTCACGCAGCTCGACGCGCTCGACCATGCGCTCGCGGCTTCGGCGCACTCCTGAATCAGGCAAGGAAGAAGGTAGCAAGGAATGACCCGATGACGATGGCAGGCCCCTCGCCCCATACGCCCCATAATGCTGCGGCGCCGCACGGCGCCCCAGGTTTGCGGCGCCCGCACGAGATGCCGGTGCTCACGCTCGCGGGCGTGACGCTCGAGCTTGGCGGGCGCACGATCCTGCGCGACGCCAACTTCGCCATCAACCAGGGCGAGTTCATCGGCGTGCTCGGGCCGAACGGCGCGGGCAAGACCACGCTCATGCGCGCGATCCTCGGCCTCGTGCCGGCCGCGGGCGGCGCGATCCGCGTGCTCGGCGAGACGGTGGCGCGCGGCAACGCGTCGATCGGCTATATGCCGCAGACGCGCAGCGCGCTCGCGAGCCGCCGCGTGCGCGGGCGCGATTTCGTCGCGATGGCCGCCGACGGCCACCGCTGGGGCCTGCCGCGTACCGATGCGGCCACGCGCGCCGACGTCGCGCGCGTGCTCGAACTGGTCGGCGCGACCCAGCTCGCCAATCGCCCGCTCTCCGAACTCTCGGGGGGCGAGCGTCAGCGCCTGCTGCTCGCGCAGTGCCTGCTCGGCGACCCGAAGCTGCTGCTGCTCGACGAGCCGCTCATCAGCCTCGATCCCAACCATCAGCGCGGCGTGGTCGAACTCGTGCGCAGCGTGCAACGCGAACTCGGCATCGCGGTGCTGTTCTCCGCACACGAGCTCAATCCGCTCCTCAACGCGCTCGACCGCGTGCTGTATCTCGGCAATGGCGTCGCGGCGCTCGGCAGCGTGGACGAGGTCATCACCGGGCCCGTGCTCTCGCGGCTCTATGGTTCGCCCATCGAAGTCATGCGCATGAAGGGGCGCATCTTCGTGATGTCGGGCGACGTCGAGGTCGAAAAGCACGATCACGAGCACGAACACGACGACAGCCACGGCCACGCGCACGCAGAAGACCCTAACCACGGCAGCAACGCACACGGCCACACGCACGATGCTTGAATACGATTTCATGGTGAACGCCTTCGCGGCGTCGGGCATCGTCGCGGTGCTCGCGGGCGTGGTGGGCTATTTCCTCGTGCTGCGCGGACAGACCTTCGCGGGCCACGCGCTCTCGCACGTCGGCTTCACGGGCGCGACGGGCGCCGTGCTGCTCGGCGTCTCGCCGATGTGGGGCATGGTGGGCTTTACACTTGCAGCCGGCATTTCGATGGGGGCGCTCGGCGAAAAGCTCGCGGGCCGCGATGTCGCCATCGGCGTGATCCTGTCGCTCGCGCTGGGCTTCGGGTTGCTCTTTCTGCACTTCTTCACGGCGTACGCCACCCAGGTCACGTCGCTGCTGTTCGGCAACGTGCTCGGCGTGAACCGCGATACGCTCGGCGTGCTGGCGTTGCTCGCTGCTGCGAGCCTCGTCGCACTCGGGGCGATCATGCGGCCGCTGCTGTTCGCTTCGCTGCAGCCCGAGCTAGCAGAGGCCAAGGGCGTGTCGCTGCGGCTCGTCTCGGTGCTGTTCCTCGCGATTGCGGCGCTGGCCGTGGCCGCGTGCACGCAGATCGTCGGCGTGCTGCTCGTCTTCACCCTGATGGTCGGACCGGCCGCCGCCGCGCAGAACCTCACGACACGCCTCTCCAGCGGCCTCGTGCTCGCCGCCGCGCTCGCGCTCGCGCAGGCGTGGCTAGGCGTGACGCTCGCGTTCTACACCGACTGGCCCACGAGTTTCTGGATCACGGCGCTCGCGGCGCTCATCTACGGCTTGAGCCTGATCGGGCGGCGCTGAGACCCCGCCCTGTTGCGATAAAAAGCGGCGTTGCACTGCAAGGTGCAACGCCGCTTTGCTTTCGGCCCGATAGCGGGCGCTGCGAAACAAACTGTTACTTTTCATCCGAAAAGGGGCGCGACCAGACTGCAACGCAGCCTACGTTCAAACAAGAAATAGTTGCGCAGCCCATCGCGTCTGATTGCGGCGTCTGACTGCGTTCATTGCGCGTCACTCGATCGTCCAGGTCTTTTGCAATGGCAAAGAAAATATTACGGATTCCTTATTTTATTGAGGATGATGCGAGCCCCGCTCCGAATCCCTTAATCCAGGATTGAATGCCATGAATACCTTGCTCAAAGCCCTGTGTCTGACTGGCGCGGTGTGCTGCTCAAGCGCCCACGCCCAGGTGATCGTGGCGCCCGCCGTGCCGGTTGCGCCTCCGGTCGTCGTCGCCCCGCCCCCGGCCGTGGTGGTGCCTCCCGGCGTGGCCTATGTTGCGCCGGTGGGCGTCGCGCCCGCGGTCGGCTACGTGTGGCGCTACAACGTGGGCGTGGGCTGGGGATGGTGGCATCCGGGCATCGGCTGGTGGCATGCCGGATGGGGTTGGCACAGGGGATGGGGATGGCACCCAGGCTGGCACGGTCGCGCCTACGGATACCGGAGATGGTGAAGCCGTGCCTGTCTTCTGTCGCGCACGTTTGCAGAACTGGAATGGGAGAGATATATGAAACGCAGTTTGAAAGTCCTGGCTCTATGCATCGCGCTGAGCATTGTCCTTCCGGGGTGCGTGGTCGCGCCGGCGCCGGGACCGGGGGCGGTATGGGTTCCGGGGCACTACGGGCCTTATGGCGGCTGGGTTCCCGGCCATTGGCGATGAGCCGGGCGTGACAAAAATGAGAACACCCTATGTCGTTTTCTTTTTGCTACTGGCAGTCTGCCTGCTTGCGAGCGCCCTCAAGCTTGTGAGCTGCACGGACGAAGGCTATGAACCGGGCACCGTTCACTGCGCTACCGGAAACCATGACCGCGTGCGGCCATAGAGATCGATAAAACGCGCATAACGCTGCGCAAGCGCCGCATCTCCGCCCGGCGACGCCACGCGTGTTGCCGTAGGCGCGAGTGCAGCGAGGTCCGTCTCGCGCCAGTGTCCGCAGGCGAGGCCGCCCAGCATCGCGGCGCCGCGCGCGGCGGCGTTCGGGCAATCGATGGCGTCGAGTTCGACGTCGAGCGCATCGGCAAGCAGTTGCCGCCAGCGCGCATCGACCGAGCCGCCGCCCGCAAGCTTCAGCTTCACGATGGGCGTGCCGCTCTCGCGTATCGCGTCGAGCCCCGCACGTAGGGCGAACGCCACCCCTTCGAACGCGGCGCGCATGAGCGTGCCGCGCGTGTCGCCCAGCCCGGCACCTAGCCAGCCGCCGCGCGCCGCCGGATCGAGCCATGGCGAGCGCTCGCCGCTCAGGTAAGGCAGAAAGGCGAGTGCCGGGGAAGGCGCTGCGCCGAACGCTTCCTCATACGCGTGAGCCCAGTCATAAGCCAGCCAGCCGCGCACAGCTTCGAGCGCCACACCCACGTTCTGCATCGCCGCCATCGTGTACCAGCCGCCATCCGCCGAACGGTAGCGATGCAGGCCGCGCCGCGCGGCCGGCTCGCGGCGCGCGGTGACGAGAATCTGGCCGCCCGTGCCGGTGGTGAGCAGCGCGTCGCCCTCGGGAGCAAGGCCGCTGCCAAGCGCGGCGCACGGCGTGTCGCCCGCGCCTGCCGCGAGCGCGATGCCCGCGGTGAGACCCAGCGCCTGCGCGGCATCGGCAGAGAGCGCGCCGCTCGCCTCGCCCGATGCCGCGAGCGGCGCGAACCAACGCGCGGGCAAGCCGAGGCGTTCGATCAGCGCGGCATCCCATGTGCCGTCTGGCGTGGCGAGCGCAGTCGCACACGCATCGGACGGATCGGCAATCGGTGCGCCGCCGAGCGCCACACGCAGCCAATCCTTCGGCTGCAAGGCCCAGCGCGCGCCGTGCGCGATACCTGCCTCGTGCAGCATTACCCAGCGCAGCAGCGGACCTGCCATGCCGGGCGCAACCGGATTGTCCTGCGGCTCCGGCCAGGCATCGAGTAGCGCATGCGCGCGCGTATCGGGCCACAGCATCGCGGGACGCAGGGCGCGGCCCGTTTCGTCGGTCAGCACGACGCCGTGCATCTGCCCGGAAAAGCCGATGGCTCGCACCGCCGCGCGCTCGTCGGCGGGCAGGCGGGCGCAGGCCGCGCATAACGCGTCCCACCAGCGTGAAACGGGAATTTCGGCCCAGCCGGGCTGCGGCGTATCGAGTGCGTAAGCAGCGCTCGCCGCCGCGCGTTCGATACCGGCTTCATCGACTATCGCAACCTTCAGCGAACCGGTGCCGAGATCGATGCCGAGGAAGCGCGCGTGCGTGTGACTCATGGAGAAAAGGTGTGTCGAAGAGACCGGAAAGCGACCATGATAGCGGGGTCATGCGCTGCATCGCGCGACGCCCCGGAACGACACGAAAATCGACGCCAAAATCGGCCGTTCGCGGGTTAACCCGATGGGTCGCGCCGCACCGCAAAATCGCCTCCATGCGGAAAGTGAAATAGGGTTCATAGCGCTGTGGCCATATTCCATACCGGCCGGACCGCGCGCCACCCAATCTTCGCACCGGGACTTTTTCGGCAACGATCCGTGTGCCGGGATGGTGTCGATACCCCTGCCGGCCCGGCCTGGCGCCCGAAACAACGGATTTTGCGCGCTTGCGTGCGTCGCGGCGTCCGGCGCCCCGCCCACCCGCGGAACAATCCATGCGTCCCGCGCGCACCGGCATCAGGGCTATCCCGCATATTGGACGCGCCACAGGCATATCACCCCCGGAAAGCAGGAAATAGTCTCCAGTGGTCTTGTTGGGGCTTGTCGTTCCGCATACCTTGGAGGCCATATTCCAAACCAGAGTAACGGAGAGAGACACATGCACCCCAAGGGTAACGAAAGGGCCCAGGTCCACCCGGTCGACGAGCGGCTGCCCACCGGCCAGCTTCTCACCCTCGGCATCCAGCACGTCCTCGTGATGTACGCGGGTGCGGTTGCGGTGCCGCTCATCATCGGCAGCGCACTGTGGCTGCCCAAAGACCAGATCGCCTTCCTCATCAGTGCCGACCTGTTCGCCTGCGGCATCGCCACGCTGATCCAGACGCTCGGCCTCTGGATCTTCGGTATCCGCCTGCCTGTCATCATGGGCTGCACGTTCGCCTCGGTCGGCCCGATGATCGCGATCGGCACCGATCCTTCGCTCGGCATCCTCGACATCTTCGGCTCCACGATCGCGGCGGGCGCGATCGGCATCCTCATCGCGCCGCTGATCGGCAAGCTGCTGCGGTTCTTCCCGACCGTCGTGGTGGGCACCGTGATCACGGTGATCGGCCTGTCGCTCATGGAGGTGGGCATCAACTGGGCCGCTGGTGGTGTCGGCAACCCCGACTACGGTAACCCCGTCTACCTCGGCCTCTCGCTGCTCGTGCTGATGCTGATCCTGCTCATCAACAAATTCGGGCGCGGCTTCATCTCGAACATTTCGGTGCTGCTCGGCATCGTCGCGGGTTTCGCCATCGCGCTCGTGCTCGGCCGCGTCAACCTCGACGGCGTGGCGAACGCGCACTGGGTCGGCTTTCCGATGCCATTCCACTTCGGCCTGCCGGTCTTCCACGTGCTGCCCATCGCGACGATGGTGATCGTGATGTTCGTCACCTTCATCGAATCCACCGGCATGTTTCTCGCCGTGGGCGACATGGTCGATCGTCCCGTCGATCAGCAGACGCTCGTGCGCGGCCTGCGCGTGGACGGCCTCGGCACGATGATCGGCGGCATCTTCAACTCGTTCCCGCACACCTCGTTCTCGCAGAACGTCGGCTTGATCGGCATTACGGGGGTGAAGAGCCGCTTCGTGTGCGCGACCGGCGGCCTGATCCTCGTGCTGCTCGGTCTCTTCCCGAAGATGGCGCAGATGGTTGCCTCGGTGCCGGCCTTCGTGCTGGGCGGCGCGGGCATCGTGATGTTCGGCATGGTGGCGGCGAACGGCATCAAGGCGCTCGGCCGCGTGGACTTCGTGAAGAACCAGCACAACCTCTTCATCGTCGCCGTGAGCGTGGGTTTCGGCCTCGTGCCGGTGGTGTCGCCGCATTTCTTCGCGAAGCTGCCGCCCGCCCTCGCCCCGATTCTCCATAGCGGCATTCTGCTGGCCTCGGTTTCGGCCGTGGTCCTCAACCTGATCTTCAACGGCGTGAGGAGCGAAAAGGGTGCCGAGCGCGATATCCGCCGCGCGGGCCACGATCTCGAAAGCCCGAGCGCGCAAGACGACGCGCAAAGCCAGACGCCGGGCCACGAAATGCCGCGTTCGGCAGCACATTGAGTTGACGCGAGAGGTGTCACGGCCCACCGGCCGTGACCTTTTGCTGGTTCGGCGCCACGGGAGACCGTGGCGCTTTTTTTATTCCCGCTTTTTCATTCCCGCTTTTTCATCCCTTCAGGCTCGCGGCCTATGCGAAAAAAAACGCCACGGTTTCCCGTGGCGTTCTCTGCAGAAGCATCGCTAGACGATGCCGGGCACGATCACCCTGCCGTTGCGGCCGAAGCGGCCGCCGGCGCGCTCGCCGCACCGTAATCGGCCGGCGCGTCGGCCTCACGCGGCGTCTCGCCGGCATGCTCGATCCAGCCGCCGCCGAGCGCACGGTACAGATCGACCAGATTGGTCTGCCGGGCAAGCTGCGTCTGGATCAGCGTCTGCTGCGCGGCGTACAGGTTGGTCTGGGCCGTCAACACCGAAAGATAGCTGTCCACACCATTCTTGTAACGCAGATCCGAAAGATCCAGGCTCCGCTGGTTGGCGAACGTGTCGCGCTCGAGCGCCGCGATCTGCTGATCGTAGGTGCCGCGCGCGGCAAGCCCGTCCGCGACCTCGCGGAACGCCGACTGGATCGCCTTCTCGTAGTTCGCGATCTCGATGCGCTTCTGGATGTTCGCGTAGTCCAGGTTCGCCAGATTCTGGCCGCCCGTGAAGATCGGCATCGTGATCTGCGGTACGAAGGTCCACGCCGCCGTGCCCGCCTTGAAGAGATCGCCAAGAGACAGGCTTTCCGTGCCGAAGGAGCCCGTCAGCGAGATCTGCGGGAAGAACGCCGCGCGCGCCGCGCCGATGTTCGCGTTCGCGGCAAGCAGGGTCTCCTCGGCCTCCATGATGTCCGGACGCCGCGTAAGCAGGTCGGATGGAAGCCCGGCGGGAATGTCGGTCAGCAGATTCTGCGAATTGAGCGGCAGCCCCGGCGGCAGGTCGGCCGGCAGCGGTTCGCCGATCAGCAGCACGAGCGCGTTCTCGGCCTGCGCGCGAGCGCGCAGTTGCGCCTGCAGGTTGGCCTGCGCGGTCTCGACCACGGTCTGCGCCTGGCGCAGATCGAGTTCGGTGCCCGTCCCGTTGTCGAACTGGGCCTTCGTGATGGTGTACTGATCCTGCGCCGTCTTCAGCGTGTTCTGCGTGACCTTCAGCAACTCGTCATCCGCCAGCATCGTCAGATACTGGTCCGCGACCTGCGAAACGAGCGAGATTTCCGCCGCCTTGCGCGCCTGCGCCGTCGAAAGGTACTGCGCCAGCGCCTGGTCCTTCAGGCTGCGGATACGCCCCCAGAAATCGATTTCCCAGGACGCCTGCAGGCCCACGTTGTACGTGCTGTACGGATTTTGCGGGATGAACTGGAAGTCCTTGGGAACGCGTTGGCGATTGTCCGACCCGACGGCATCGAGAGTCGGCAGAAGCTGCGCACGCGTGATCCGGTACTGCGCGCGCGCCGCCTCGACATTCAGCACCGAAACGCGCAGGTCGCGGTTGTTCTTCAGCGCGAGATCGACGAGCTCCTGCAAACGCGGATCGGTAAAGAAGTCGCGCCAGCCGATGTCGGTGGCAGCCGAGCCGTTGGCGCTGCGGCCGTTCTGCACGCCGCCAGGCTGCCCCGGCTGCGTCGCGTAGACGCCGCCTTCGGGGAAAGTCTGCGTGACCGGTGCTTCGGGCCGGTGATACCACGGCTCCATCGTGCAGCCCGCGAGGACGGTGGTGGCCACTGCGGCGGCCACTGCAATTGCGGATAGTTTTTGCATCTCAGTGTCCTTCCTTGCCCGGGCCGTTGTCACCACCGCTGCGCCCACCATTGCCGCCGGCGTTTCCACCCTGGCCACCACCGTTCGCATCGTCGTGGTCGTGCGCATGGTGCTCTTCATAGTGCTCGAGCGCCGCGGCCGGATCTTCCTTCTCACCCGCGAACTTCGCGCGAATCACGACGAAGAACATCGGGATCATGAAGATCGCGAGGAACGTAGCCGTGATCATGCCGCCGATCACGCCCGTACCGATGGCGTGCTGGCTCGCCGAGCCCGCGCCGTTGCTGATCGCGAGCGGCAACACGCCCAGAATGAACGCCATCGACGTCATCAGGATCGGACGCAGCCGCAGACGCGAAGCTTCGAGCGCCGCCTCGATCGGCCCCATCTTGCCGTCGGCCTGCAGGTCGCGCGCGAACTCCACGATCAGAATCGCGTTCTTCGCCGAAAGACCCACCGTGGTCAGCAGACCCACCTGGAAGAACACGTCGTTTTCCAGTCCGCGCAGCGTCACCGCGAGCAGCGCGCCGAGCACGCCCAGCGGCACCACCATGATGACCGCGAACGGGATCGACCAGCTCTCATACAGCGCCGCCAGACACAGGAACACGACGAGGATCGAGATGCCGTAGAGGATCGGCGCCTGCGAGCCCGACTGGATTTCCTGGAACGACAGGCCGGTCCATTCGTAGCCGACGCCCGCGGGCAGCTTCGCCGCGATCTGCTCCATGGCCGTCATCGCCTGGCCCGTCGACTTGCCCGCGCCCGCCTGCCCCTGGATTTCGATCGACGAAATACCGTTGTAGCGTTCGAGCTTCGGCGAGCCGTAAGTCCATTGGCCGGTGGCGAACGAGCTGAACGGCACCATCCCGCCCGCACCGTTGCGCACGTACCAGATGTTCAGGTCCGACGGGTTCATGCGGAACGGCGCGTCGGCCATCACGTACACCTTCTTGATCCGGCCGTCGGTGTCGAGGAAGTTGTTCACGTACGACGACGCCCACGCGATCGAGAACGTCTGGTCGATGGCCGCCGCCGTCACGCCGAGCGCATTCGCCTTCTCGCGGTCGATATCCACCTTGTACTGCGGCGTATCGTTCAGGCCGTTCGGGCGCACGAGCGCGAGCGTCGGGTTCTGCGCCGCCATGCCGAGCAGCATGTTGCGCGCTTCCATCAGCTTCTCGTGACCGACACCGCCGCGGTCTTCCAGCTCGAAGTCGAAGCCCGATGCCGTGCCCAGCTCGGGAATCGACGGCGGATTCACCGGAATCACCAGCGCGTCCTTGTAGCCCGCGTAGCGGCCGAACATGCGGCGCACCAGTGCCTGAACCTTCTGGTCCGCGTGCTGGCGCTCCTTGTAGTCCTTCATCCTCACGAACACGAGACCCGCGTTCTGGCCGCGGCCCGCGAAACTGAAGCCGTTCACCGTGAACACCGATTCGACGATGCTCTTCTCGTCGGTGAGCAGGTAGTTCTCGATGTTGTCGAGCGTGCGCTCCGTGGTTTCCTGCGTCGAGCCGGAAGGCGTCTGCACGAGCACGAACATCGTGCCCTGGTCCTCATCGGGCAGGAACGACTTCGGCAGACGCACGAACAGCATGCCCACCGCGACGATCACCGCCAGATAGATGATGAGCCAGCGCCCCGAGCGCTTGATCACGTGGTACACGCCGCTGTGGTACTTGTCGCGGCTCGTTTCGAAGGTCCGGTTGAACCAGCCGAAGAAGCCCTTCTTCTCTTCGTGGTGACCCTGCGGAATCGGCTTGAGGATCGTCGCGCAGAGTGCCGGCGTGAGAATCAGCGCGACCATCACGGACAGCACCATCGCGGCCACGATCGTCAGCGAGAACTGCCGGTAGATGGCGCCCACCGAGCCGCCCGAGAACGCCACCGGCACGAACACCGCGGAGAGCACGAGCGCCACGCCGACGAGTGCGCCGGTGATCTGGCCCATCGCCTTCTTCGTGGCCTCCTTCGGTGACAGCCCCTCCTCCACCATCACCCGCTCGACGTTCTCCACGACCACGATCGCGTCGTCCACGAGCAGGCCGATCGCCAGCACGAGACCGAACATCGAGAGCGTGTTGATCGAGAAGCCCACCGCCGCCATGATCGCGAAGGTGCCGAGCAGCACCACCGGCACCGCGATGGTCGGAATCAGCGTCGCGCGCAGGTTCTGCAGGAACAGATACATCACGAGGAACACGAGCACGATGCCTTCCAGCAGCGTCTTGATCACTTCCTCGATCGACAGGCGCACGAACGGCGTCGTGTCGTACGGATACTTCACGACGAGACCATGCGGGAAGTACTTCGAGAGCTGGTCGACCTTTTCGCGCACGAGCTTCGCCGTTTGCAGCGCATTCGCCCCCGTCGCGAGCTGAATGCCGAGACCGGCGGTCGGCGAACCGTTGTACTTCGTGTCGAAGTTGTAGTTTTCGCCGCCGAGCGAGATGCGGGCCACGTCCTTCAGCAGCACGCGCGAACCGTCCTGGTTCACCTTCAGCAGGATGTTGCCGAACTCCTCGGGCGTGTGCAGCAGCGTCGATTCGGTGATGGTCGCCTGGAACGACTGCCCCGCCACCGAAGGCGTGCCGCCGAGCTGGCCGCCCGCGATCTGCACGTTCTGCGCGGCGATCGCATTGCTGACGTCGACGGGCGTCAAGCCGTAGTTGTTCAGCCGGTTCGGGTCGAGCCAGATCCGCATCGCGTACTGCGAGCCGAACAGCGTGACGATACCCACGCCGTCGATCCGGCTGACCGGATCTTCGACGTTCGACGCCACATAGTTCGCGAGGTCGTACTTCGACATGCTGTGGTCTTCGGACACGAACGCGAGCACGAGCAGGAAGCTGCTGCTCGACTTCGTGACCTTGATGCCGAGCTCCTGCACCACCTGCGGCAGGATCGGCGTGGCGAGCTGCAGCTTGTTCTGCACCTGCACCTGCGCAATGTCCGGGTTGGTGCCCGCAGCGAAGGTCAGCGTGATCGTGGCCGTGCCCGAGTCGTCACTGGTGGACGAGAGATACAGCAGGTGATCGAGACCGCTCATCTGCTGCTCGATGACCTGCGTGACCGTGTCTTCCACCGTCTTCGCGGACGCGCCCGGGTAGGTCGCGGTGATCTGGATGGCCGGCGGCGCAATGGTCGGATACTGCGCCACCGGCAGCGTGAACACCGAGGCCACGCCCGCCAGCATCAGGATGATGGCGATCACCCACGCAAAAATCGGGCGATCGATAAAAAACTTTGCCATGAAGCAGGCTCCCTGTTATTGCGCGGCGGAGGCGGCAGGCGCGGCGGACGCCGCCGCTTGTGCGTGCCCTGCCTGCGCACCCGAGGCGGCGCCACCCGCAGTGCTCGCGGCGGACGTCGTCATGTCCGCCGAAGGCGCGCCCGGCGGGGGCGGCGGCGGCAATTGCGCGTCGACGGCCTTCACGGTCGCGCCCGGGCGCACTTTCTCGGTACCCTGCACGATCACGCGGTCACCCGGATTCAGGCCGCTGTCGACGATCCAGTCCTGGCCCTGCGTGCCCGAAGTCTGGATGACGTGCGATTCGACCTTGTTGGCACTGTCGACGACCAACACCGACGCCTGGCCCTTCTGGTCGTGCTGCACGCCGATCTGCGGCACGAGGTACGCGCTGTCGTTCACGCCTTCCTCGATACGCGCGCGCACGAACATGCCCGGCAGCAGCACGCGGTCGGGATTCGGGAACAGCGCGCGGACCGTCACCGAGCCCGTGGTCTGGTCGACCGTCACGTCGGTGAACTGCAGCTTGCCCTGCTCCTTGTAGCTGCGGCCGTCTTCCAGCACGAGCGTGACCTTGGCGGCATTCGGGCCGCTCGTCTTCAGGCGCCCTTCCTGGACGTCGCGGCGCAGTTTGAGGCCGTCGAGACTCGACTGCGTGAGGTCGACGTACATGGGATCGAGCTGCTGCACGGTGGACATCAGCGTGGCCTGGCTCGCCTGCACGTAGGCGCCCGGCGTGACCTGCGAAATCCCGACCTGGCCCGTGACGGGCGAGATGACATCCGTATAGCCGAGGTTGATCTGCGCGGTATCGACGGAGGCCTTACCGGCGTCGACGTCCGCCTGCGCCTGGCCCTGGGCCGCGACGGCGTTGTCGTAGTCCTGCTTCGACACGGCGTTCGCGGCAACGAGCACCTTGTAGCGCGCCACGAGCGCGTTCTGCGTGACGAGATTGGCCTGCGCCTTGGCGAGCGTGGCCTTCGCGCTGTTCAGCGCGGCGATGTAGGGCGCCGGGTCGATCTTGTAGAGCCGCTGACCGGCCTTGACGATGGCGCCTTCGGTGAATTCGCGGCGCAGCACGATCCCGTCGACCCGCGCGCGCACCTGCGCGACGAGGAAGGCGTTGGTGCGGCCCGGCAGTTCGGTGACGACCGGCACGGCGGTCGGCTGGACCGTCACGACGCCCACTTCGGGCGTTTGCTGCTGCGGCGCCGACTGCTGTTGCCCGCACGCTGCGAGCACGACGGCAGCCGTCGCGATACTGATCAGGTGGAATGGAACCCGTTCGACGCGCATGGAGCGACCTCTGTCTATAGCTGACAAAAAAAGAGCATGCGGCGCCCCACTGAGGGCGGGACGGCAACGCACGCCAGCATCTGGCAATACCTGACGGATAACCTTGACTTCTTCGAGGCGCAGTTCCGGCCAGCGCATCCGTCCTGGCTGTTTTGCGGCGCCGCCTTGACGACGGCATCGCGCATTGGGGTTTCTACGGCCACGCGGGCCAGTGACGGATAGTAACCGGACATTCACCAATCAGATACCAGGTGGTGGGGTGCTATTATAGATACATTCGCGAACGAATGTTTAAGAACGAAACGTCATTCCTGACGGCTATCTCCAGGGCAATCTGCGCGTCCCAGATTCCAGGCGCAGCAGATATTTCGGTAGTCGCTTACAAAAACCCCACACCCTCGTTATTCATACAACACGCAGAACCATGGCCCGACGCACGAAAGAGGAAGCGCAGGAGACGCGCAACCGGATCCTCGACGCCGCCGAGCACGTCTTCTTCGAGAAGGGCGTCTCGCGCACATCCCTCGCCGATATCGCCCAGGCCGCCGGCGTTACGCGCGGCGCGATCTACTGGCACTTCGAGAACAAGGGAGACGTGTTCACGGCCATGTTCGACCGCGTATTGCTGCCGCTCGACGAACTCAAAGCCGCCACGGTCGATCCCTCCGAACCGGATCCGCTCGGGCGCATTCGCGACCTGTGCGTGACGTGCCTGCGCGACACGGCGACGGACGCCCGGCGCCGCCGCGTGTTCGAAATCCTGTTTATGAAGTGCGAGTTCGTGGAGGAGATGGGACCGGTGATGGCGCGTCACCAGTCCAACATGCGCGAAGGGCTCGCGCGGATCGACGAGGGTCTGCGCAACGCGATGTCCAAAGGCCAGTTGCCGGCGGATCTCGATGCGGCGCGCGGCGCGCGCCTGCTGCACTCGTTCATCACGGGCATGCTGCACGACATGGCGATCCTGCCCGACGTGTTCGACGTCGCCACCTACGCGCAGCGGCATGTGGAGGGGATGCTCGACATGCTGCGCTATAGCCCGGCGCTGCGCATGGGCGCGGGAGCGCCCGGCGCAGCGGACTGAGCGGCCGAACGGGTTGCTTCGGGGCGGTGCTTCGGCGTGCGTCAGCTTTCGGCGAAGCGCCGCGCCGCATATAGCAGCAGCGCGACGAAGAAGATCAGCGCGGCCCACGCCCAGTTGGGCATGGCGTGGGGCGTGGGTTCGGGGTGCAATGTGCTGGCGGCGCGCCCGCTCAGCGTGCCCCCGGTGTGCTGCGGCAACAGATGCGCGCGGCGCGCGACACCCGCCAGATTGATCGGCCGCAGGAACACGTGGCTGCGGCGCGGCTCCTTGCCCGCGGCGCGATTCGGCGCCTTGCCGTGCTTCGCTTCGATGACGGCGCAGAATTCGGTGAAGAAATCGTCGGCGACTTCGCGCAGCGCATTTTCGAGCTGGCGCGACGGCAATCCGGCGAGCGGCCCCGTGAGCGTCGCCCAGAGCGAGTAGTCGATGCGCGTGTTCGCGCCCTTCAGGAGACCGGCCGGCCCGCCCGGATGATCGTCGGCGCGCAGCGCGATGTCGATCTGCCCGCGCAGCGACCCGATGCCGTCGGCGCGCGCGCGAAAGCTCAGCACGCGGCGCGGCGTAGTCGGTACCTGCGAGGCATCGCCGGCGATGTGAGCGCGCACTTCGTAGCGCGCGCGCAACGGCCCGAGCGGCACGGTCAGCGTCAGCGCAAACTCGCCCGGCGCGAGGCGCCGGAACGACTCGCAGTACTCCATGCTCGCGCGCACGAGCGCGCTGTCTTGCAGCGCCTCCCAGACGACGGACGGCGCAAGCGGAATGCGTAATGCGTCGTTCAGTTCCATGGCGGCTCCCCCGAATGCGCGTTCGTACCGGTCAGGATGTCTGATCGATCCGGTCCACGCGCGAAGCGTAAAACGCCAGATAGCCCTTGATGCCGTTTGCGCCCTCGATCGGCGCTTCGTAGCTCCACGCAACGTCCTCGACGCGACCGTCTTCGGTGCGCAGATGGAAATACGACGCCTCGCCCTTGTACGGGCAGCGCGACGTGCGAGAGGAGCGCTCGAGCCGCGCCATGTTCACGTCGGCGCGGGGAATATAGAACACGTCGGGATAGCCGGTTTCCGATAGCGTGAGGGCCGCAAGCGTGTCGGCAATCGTGATCCCGCCATGGATCACGCGCACGCGATGGCGATTCGCGCCGATGTCGATGCGATGACCGGCGTCCTTTTCATTGGCGGTGTTCGCCATGTCCGGCTCCCTGTCTGATCGCGGCGGCGCCTCGCGGGGCGTCCCGTCTGGCCGGCGAGTCTGCGCCCGCCGGGCCGATGCCATGCGCACGGCGCATGAGCGTCGCGCACCGTTTCCGGCTGGCGCGCCTGCAGCGCGCGGCCAGCCCTGCCTTCATTATCGGCGAAAGTCCGCTCGATTGCTCAACCCGATCGCGCAAACTCCGGCGGCGGCACGCCGCCCAGCCGGGGGCGCCGTCTTACCAGTTGAACGCCGCGCGAGCGCCGCCGTTCGCGCCCACCGTCACGGCGCTCGTCTTGTCGACGCCCGCGTGTCTCGCATGCACCGTATAGCGGCCCGGCGGCAGCTTCACGAGCATGTACGGACCGCGCGACGTCGTGTCGAGGAGGTTTGCGCCGTGCGCGTCGGCGATCTGCACGCGCACGTCGGCAAGAAACTCGCCGCCGGGCCCCGTGAAGCGCAGCGCGAGCGGCCACCGGTGCTCGGCGTGTTGCAGCGCCTTCGATTCGTCCTGGCCGACACCGCCCGACACGAACGACACGTCGCCCTGCTGCTGGATCTGCGGCATACCTGTGCCGTTGACGTTGCCGGCGCTCGTATTGTCGGCGCTCGAGCCGCCGACCGTGCCGCCGGCGTTGTTTTGCTGCGCCGCGGCAGTCCCCATGAAACCGAGCGCGAGCGCCGCAGAGAGCAGGACCGAAGCGATGGGACGTGTGGAGATGGACGTTTTCATTGTGACCGCTCCTTTACAGGTTGCCTGGGAGATGAGGACGCGCAAAGAGCATGCCCGCATCGTCCAGCCGAAGAACCAATAGATATAGGTGATTTCTGTGTCAAATGTTGCGGATCGCGGCACGGCGGGCGAACGGACCGGCCTCCGAAAACGACACTGCCACCGTGGCATGAGGCCAACAGCGGCAGCGATTAACACAAAGGGCACGATCAGCCCGGGATCAGCCGACAATCAGCCGAGATCGACCGGCACGAAGATCTGCGCGTTGTCGCGCTGGATCAGAAGCGCAATGCTGTTGCCGGCTTGCGCGATCATCTGCTTGAGCTGGTCGGCGGTCGACACCGGACGGCCGTTCACCGCGAGGATGACGTCGCCGGGCTGGATGCCGGCATTCTCCGCCGCGCCGTCCGCCTGCTCGACCATCAGGCCGTGATCGACCGAGTCGTTGCTCTTTTCGTCCGGCGTGAGCTGACGCACCGCCACGCCGAGCCGGCTCTGCATCTGCGCGCCTTGCCCGTCGCTCGACGCCACCTTCGCGTCGGAGAGCGCGCCGATGGTCGCGCTGAAGTCCTTCGTCGACTTGTCGCGCCACACCTGGATATCGGCCTTGGTGCCCGGCTTCATGCCCGCGATCATCGACGGCAGGTCGGACGAGTCGTCCACCGCCTGGCCGTTGACGGCGACAATGACGTCGCCAGGCTTGAGCCCCGCCTTCGCGGCCGGACCGCCCGCGTCGACGGAACTTACGAGCGCGCCGTGCGGCTTGTCCATGCCGAACGAGTTGGCAAGCGTCTGGTTCATCGACTGCACCGCCACGCCGAGGCGGCCGCGGCTCACGTGGCCGGTCTTGACGAGCTCGTCCTTGACCTTCATCGCCTCGTCGATCGGAATGGCGAACGAAAGGCCCTGGAAGCCGCCCGTCTGCGAGTAGATCATCGAGTTGATGCCGATCACTTCGCCGTTCAGGTTGAAGAGCGGGCCGCCCGAGTTGCCGGGGTTGACCGGCACGTCGGTCTGGATGAAAGGCGTGTAGTTCTCGTCCGGCAGCGAGCGCGACTTGGCGCTGATGATGCCCGAGGTCACGGTGTTGTCGAAGCCGTAGGGCGAACCGATTGCGACCACCCACTGGCCCACCTTGCTCTGGTGCGGGTCGCCGATCTTCACGGTCGGCAGGTTCTTCGCGTCGATCTTCAGCACGGCGACGTCGGACTGCTTGTCCGCGCCGACCACTTTCGCCTTGAATTCACGCTTGTCGGTGAGCTTCACGGTCACGACGTTCGCGCCGTCCACGACGTGCGCATTCGTCAGAATATAGCCGTCCGGGCTGATGATGAACCCGGAGCCGAGGCTCGTGCTAGGCGCATCGGACTGGCCGCCGTCGTCGCCGCCACCGCCGGGGACGCCGCCGTAGAAGTGCTTGAAGAACTGGTAGAACGGATCGCTCGGATCGATGGGCAGCTGTTGCGGACCGCCGCCCTTCATCGCCGTCTGCTTGACCACGTGCTTCGCGCTGATGTTGACGACCGCCGGCCCATAGGTTTCGACGAGTCCGGAGAAGTCGGGAATGCCGGTCTTGGCGGCCGCTTCCGCCGGCATCATCGCGGCCTGCGCCGGCGTGATGACCTGCGGGGCCGGAACGTCGCGGCGACCCGCCACGTAGCCCGCCGACAACGCGACGGCAACGGCGATCGCCACGGCACTGCGGGTGAAGACTTTGGTGTTCATTGCGGACTCCTTGAAGCGGCGTACTGTCACGACGATACGAAGACTAAGGGGTGTCACTTAAAAGAGCCTTAAGCACGCTGCGCCCCATGCGGAAAAGTTCCCCGCGGCTGATCGTAGCGGCAGGTGGCGGCGCGTGGCATGCCGTTGGCATCAGAAACGCACCTCGACCAGCAGACCGCCCGCAGCCGAATCGCCAAGCGAGATTCTGGCATCGTGCTGGTCGGCAATGCGGCGCACGATGGCGAGACCGAGCCCCGTGCCCGAAATGTCGGTGCGGGCGCGCGCCGCCCCGGGGCCGACGCGGTAGAAGCGGTCGAACACACGGCTGCGCTCCTCCACGGGAATTCCCGGACCGCTGTCCGCGATACGCACGACGGGATGCCCGTCCTCCACGCGCAGGCAGACATCCGCGCGGCCGCCCGGCGGCGTGTATTTCGTTGCGTTGTCCAGCAGGTTGTTGAGCATCACGCGCAGCGCATCGGCATCGCCATGCACCGACGCCGCCGCGCTCTCCTCGATGCCGAGATCGACACCGCGCTGCTGCGCGACGGGCGCATAGGCCGCGACGCAATCGTCGAGCAGCGCGTGCAGGTCGACGCTGCACTCGCGCGCATGCCCATCGGGCTCGGAGCGCGCGAGCGCGAGCAACTGCTCGGCGAGACGCGTGGCGCGCGTGACGCCCGCCTGCAGATCGCCGAGCGCCTCGCGGCGCGTCTCGTCGTCCTTTGCGCGCGCAACCAGTTGCGCCTGGATCTGCACGGCCGCGAGCGGCGTGCGCAGTTCGTGCGCCGCGTCGGCGACAAAGGCCTTTTGCGTGTCGATCGCCTGCGCAAGCCGATCGAGCAGCGCATTGAGGGCGTGCACGAGCGGCATGACTTCGCGCGGCAATCGTTGCTCGGGCAACGGGTCGAGCGCCTCGGGATGGCGCGTATCGAGCGCGCGCGCCACGCGCGCGAGCGGCGCGAGCCCGCGGCCCACGACGAGCCAGACCGCCAGCCCGAGAAAGGGCAACAGGACGATCAGCGGCCACAGCGTGCGCAGCGCGACGTTCGCGGCAAGCCGGTTGCGCACCGACACGGGCTGGGCAAGCTGCACGACGTTGTCGCCGACGATCGCGCCATACACGCGCCAGTCGCCGCGGTCGGTGCGCTCGGTCGAAAAGCCCAGCTCGGCGCGCGGCGCAAGCGGCGCGCGCGGGTGCGAGTAATACATCAGGACTCCGTTGCGATTCCAGATCTGCAGGACGATGCCTTCATTGCCGGTATCGCGCGAACTCAGAATTTCGTTGAACGGCTCCGAGGGCAGCGCCTCGGCGATCTCCTGCAACTGGTAGTCGAACAGCTCGTTGGCCTCGGCCAGCGCCTGGCGATAGATCAGCCAGCCCGCGAGCCCGACGCCCGCCACGACGAGCGCGAGCAGCCAGAACAGCAGTTGTCGTCGGATGGAACTCATCGGCGCGTGGATCTCCTGTCGATGGAACCCGGCGCTTCAGCGCCTCGTCCCATCCCATGCAAAGCGGGTCGTGTCACGCGTCTTTCGCGATCATGTAACCGAGCCCGCGCACGTTGCGGATCAGGTCGGCGCCCAGCTTCTTGCGCAGGGCGTGGATATACACCTCGACGGTATTGCTGCCGATCTCCTCGCCCCAGCCGTACATCTTCTCTTCGAGCTGGCTCTTCGAAAGCACGGCGCCCGGCCGCGCGATCAGCGCTTCGAGCAGCGCGAATTCGCGCGCCGACAATGCGATCGGCACGCCGTCCTGGGTCACCTGATGCGACGCCGGATCGAGCGTGATCGAACCGTGCCGGATCATCGACTCGCTGCGGCCCGACTGGCGCCGGATCAGCGCGCGCATGCGCGCGCCGAGCTCGTCGAGATCGAAAGGCTTGATCAGGTAGTCGTCGGCGCCGGCGTCGAGCCCCTTCACGCGGTCGGCGATCGCGTCGCGCGCCGTGAGGATCAGCACCGGCACCGAAAGGCCGCGCGCGCGCAGCGTGCGCAGCACGTCGAGCCCGTCGCGCTTGGGCAGGCCCAGATCAAGCAGCATCAGATCGTAAGGTTCGCCGGTGACGGCCGAAAGCGCCGAGTCGCCGTCTTCGACCCAGTCCACCGCAAAACCTTCGCCGCGCAGCGCCTTGCGCACGCCCTCGGCGATCATGCGGTCATCTTCGACTAGCAGTATTCGCATCGTAATCAAACGGCAAGGCGGCGCAGCCGCCTTGCACAGGGTTCGGACAGTTGCATTCTAGCGCCCCGGATGCACCGTGGCGCCAGCGGACCGCGCACGGCAAATCGCAGGCTTTTTGTGGTGAGTTTGCGCGCGGGCCACGCGAGGTCTTTACAATGTGCGCTTTTGCGGCGCACGCCGCCCCTGCACTGCCCGCTTTCGTCCGACGCTCTCATGCTTGCCACGCTGCTGCCCGCTTCGATGCCCCCCGCGCTGTCCCGCGTTTGCTCCGTATTTCGCACTACATTTCGCTCTATGGCACGCCGTCCCGCGCCGCGCACCGCCGCGCGCACGCTGCCGGCGATCCGCCTCGCCTGCGCCTTTCTCGCGGCGGGCTGCGCCGCTGTGCCCGCGGCCTACGCCCAGCCCGAGGGCGCGCGCCTGCCCACGGTCAACGTGAGCACCACGCTGCCGCCCTCGGTAATGGCCGGACTCGAACATGCGCATGTGCCGCTTTCGGCAATCAGCGTCGTGATCGAAAAGGTCGGCGACCGCCAGCCCAGCGTCGCGGTCAATGCCGGCCAGCCGATGATGCCCGCCTCCACGATGAAGCTCGTCACGACCTACAGCGGCCTTGCGCTGCTCGGCCCCGACTATCGCTGGAAAACGACTGCCTACACCGATGGCGAGGTCGACGCCGCGGGCACGCTGCACGGCAATCTCTACATCAAGGGCACGGGCGACCCGAAACTCGTGCCCGAGGAACTGATCGACCTCGTGCAGAAGATCCGCGCGGCGGGCATTGCGCGCATCGAGGGCGCGCTCGTGCTCGACAAGAGCGAGTTCGACGTGTCGACACGCGATCTGCCCTCGTTCGACGGCGACGAAAATGCGCCCTACAACGTGGGCCCCGATCCGTTGATGTACGCGTTCAAGTCGCTCTCGTTCACCTTCGCGCCCTCGCGCGACGGCGTGACGATCGACGTCGTGCCGCCCGTCGCGCAGTGGCAGATCGACAACCGGGTCCGCGAGCGTGCGGGCGCCTGCCGGGGCCTCCTCCCCTCGCCGCAGATCGTCCCCGGCCAGAACGGCCTCGTCACCGCGAGCTTCGACGGCAGCTATGCGCTTCGCTGCGGCGAGCGCACGATCAACATGGCCGCGCCCGTCGACCACAGCACTTTCTTCGCCGACGGCTTCCTCGCGCTATGGCAACAAGCGGGCGGCACCTTCGGCGGCACCGTGCAGAACGGCGTCGTGCCGCCGCAGGCGCGCGTTGTCGCGGTTCACGAAAGTCCGCCGCTTGCCGACGTCGTGCACGACATCAACAAGTTCAGCAATAACGTGATGGCGCGCAATCTGTTCCTCACGCTCGGCGCCGTGGAGGGCAAGCCGCCCGCCACCACCGCGAAGGCCGCGGCCGCCGTTGGCGCGTTCCTGCGCAAGAGCGGCATTAACATGCCCGAACTCGTCCTCGACAACGGCTGCGGCCTCTCGCGCGAGGAGCACATCAGCGCCCTCTCGCTCGCGAACCTGCTGCAGGCCGCGAACGCCAGCCCCGTGGCCCAGCCGTTCATCGACTCGCTGCCGGTGCCCGGCGTGGACGGCACGATGCGCAACCGCCTCACCCATGCCGCGGTGGAGGGCAACGCCCATATCAAGACCGGCACGCTGCGCGACGTGCGCGCAATCGCAGGTTACGTCGCGGCGCAAACGGGCGAGACGTGGATCGTCGTGAGCATCATCAACGATCCGCACGCGGAAGGCGCGCGCGAAGCGCACGACGCCCTGCTCGAATGGGTCTACAACGGCATGCCGGAAGAGGCGCCGATGTACGTGCAGGCGCATCCGAAGCGCGCGCCCAAGCCGGTCCGTAAAAACCCGCAACGCCGCCACGCGTACTGAGCACACATCGGCCGCGCCGCCCGTCCCGGGGGCGGTGGACCGAAGCATTCCTCTAGCAAAGCCGCGTGAGGCGCGCGCGTTAGACGTGTACCCTGACGGGCATCGTCCGGCGGCGCGCAAGCAACGCGCGCCGGCGCGACAGGACAACGAACGGACAACAATGCCGCGCTGCACCGCAGCGCCGCCACCGGGACGGAGGAGGAGGACGCTCATGCAGTTCGATGCGCAATGGCTGCTGCTCGCGCTCGCGCCCGTCTTTCTCGCCGGCATCGGCTGGGAGGCCTGGCACTTCGCCCGCACGCGGCCCGGCACTACCCTCTATAGCTGGCCCGACACGCTTTGCAACGCCGCGCTCGCGCTGATGCACCAGGGCGCCGACAAGCTCGCCTGGCTCGTCGCGATCCCCGTCTACGCTTACGTCTACCGGCATTTCCGCATCGTTTCGTGGCAGCCCGGATGGCTCGCGTGGATCGTGCTGTTCGTCGCCCAGGATCTCCTCTACTACGGGTTTCATCGCGCGAGCCACCGCGTGCGCTGGCTCTGGGCTGCACATGTGGTCCACCATTCGTCGGGCCGGCTCAATCTCTCGACGGCGTTTCGCCAGAGCCTCATGTACCCGGTCGCGGGCATGTGGATGTTCTGGATTCCGCTTGCCTTGATCGGCTTCACGCCCATGCAGATCGTCGGCATCGTGCTCGTCAATCTCGCGTTCCAGTTCTTCGTCCATACCCAGGCCATCGGCAAGCTCGGCTGGCTCGAGTACGTGCTCAATACGCCTTCGATGCATCGCGTTCATCACGCCCGCAACGACCGCTATATCGACCGCAACTACGCCGGCGTGCTCGCGATCTGGGACCGGCTGTTCGGCAGCTACGTCGAGGAAGACGCGGGCGATCCGCCGGTGTACGGCATCGTCGAGCCGCTCGATACGTATAACCCGCTCAAGGCGACCTTCCACGAGTGGATTTCGATGGCGCGCGACTTCACGCGGATGCGCGGCTGGCGCGAGCGCTGCGCTGCGCTGTTCGCGCCGCCCGAATGGGCCGTGCGACATCATGCGCAACGCATCGCCCTGACCGGTGGAGAAGCCTGGGTGCCGCAACAAAACAACACCAGGGGCGCGCAGGGATCGCGCGAAGCCTGAAAGATTCGGTAGTCTGTCGGCCTCGCCCCAAGGGGAAACCGCGAAACAAGGCAAGGCCGGCGTTACATGGCATCAAAGGCCACAACAGAGGAGATGAAGTGAATATGAAGCATCGAGCACCGGGACACCGTACGCTGCTGCGCACGACGCAGATCGCCATGGCGAGCGCGGCCTTCGCGCTGCTGGCCGCTTGCGGCGGCGGTGGCGGGGGAAGCAGCAGCTCCAGTTCGACGCCGCCGGGCGGCGTCAATCTGCAGGTCGTGACGTTCGGCGACAGTCTCTCCGACGCCGGCACCTATTCGCCGAACATCCTGCCGGGCTTCGGCGGCGGCCGCTTCACGACGAACCCGGGCCAGGTGTGGACGCAGAACGTCGCCCAATACTATGGCAACACACTTACACCGGCCTTCGAAGGCGGCTTCGGCGTGACGCCCTATGCCACGGGCGGCCTCGGCTACGCGCAGGGCGGCGCGGACGTGGTCCTGGCCGAAGGCGAAGGCTGGGCGCCGGACAACGCCGCGGCCACGACGATGCCGGTCGTGACGCAGGTGCAGAACTACCTCAGCACCTACAAGGCGTTCAATTCGAACCAGCTCATCCTGGTCGACGGCGGCGCTAACGACATCTTCCAGTGGGCGACGACCGCAAACCTGACCGCGCTCGGCACGGCGCTGCAGACCGAATACCCGGTGGAAGTGCAGAACGGCGCACTGCCGGCCACGCAGGCCGGCCAGGTGGAATTCATCGCCGGCTACCTGCAGCAAACCAATGCCCAGATCGCCACGGCCGCCGCGGCGATGGCGCAGCAGATCCAGACCATCGTCAGTTCGGGCGCGAAGCACGTGGTGTTCATGACCGTACCCGATATCGGCCAGACGCCGCTCGGCGTGGCAGCGAACGCCCAGCAGGCTGGCGCCGCGGCGCTGCTGACCGGCATCAGCGCCGCGTACAACGGCATGGTCGAGCAGCTCATCGCGCCGCAGATCCAGTCCGGCGCCGTGATCATCGCCGATGCGTTCACGTGGTTCGATACGGTCCTGCTGCCGGATTACCAGTCGCTGGGCTTCACCGTGTCGAACACCGGCACCGCCTGCAATCTCGCGGCGATGGAAGCCAACGCAACGGCCTACGCGCAGAAGAACCCGTCGGTGCTCGCGGGTACCGGCCTGACCGCGGCGGAGTACGGCACGCAGTTCGGCTCGTCGCTGTTCTGCTCGCCGTCCACCTACACGGTCGCGGGCGCGGACCAGAGCTATGTCTTCGCGGACACGGTCCACCCGACCACCCATACGCATGCGCTCTTCGCCCAGTTCGTCGAGCAGACGATTGCAAAGACGGGGCTTGGGAAGTAAGCGTTCTGCCGCCCGCTCTTTTTTGGAGCGCCTTCGATGTAAAAAACCCGGCTCGCCTTCCAGCAAGCCGGGTTTTTGTTTTCGACCGATGGATTGCGCGGCGCGCAACGCGCCCTACTCCCCCTGCGCCTCGAACGCCGCCGCAGCCCGCCCAAGTCGGTCGTTCACGGCGATCCACTCGATCGTCTCCGGCAACTTTTCGATAAGAATGCGCGCGACATTCGCCCGATCGAGCGCGCGCAGCAGGCTGTAGAGTTCGCGCGCGTAGGCCTGGGGGTCTTCCGGCGCGGCGACGAAATGCACGTGAGGCGCACTCGCCCACGCGAGCGCGCGCGAAGCGCGCGCCACCAGCGCCACCGCTTCGCCCTGTGCGGCCGCCGTTGCCAGCAGCGGCTCCAGCGCCTCGAACGGCAGCAGCGCGAGCGGCGTGCGCGGCGCATAGTGCGCCTTCAGCGTGCCGGAGGCGCGCGGCGCCGTGGCGTCCGAGCCATCCGGCAGACGCGGCGCCTCGCCGAGCACCCGTGCGATATCGTCCGGCGTGATGTGCCCGGGGCGCAGCAGCGCGGGAAAACCGCGCGACAAATCGAGAATCGTCGATTCGATACCGACGTCGCACGCGCCGCCGTCGAGCACATGCACGGCCTTGCCGAACTCGTCGCGCACGTGTTGCGCCGTAGTCGGGCTCACATGGCCGAAGCGGTTCGCCGAAGGCGCGGCGATACCGCCGTGGCCGCCGCGACGCTTCGAGAATGCCGCCAGCAGCTTTTGCGCGACCGGATGCGACGGGCAACGCAGCCCGACCGAGTCCTGGCCGCCGCTCACCGCATCGGGAATGCGCGCATGGCGCTTGACGATCAGGGTGAGCGGACCGGGCCAGAACGCGGCAACGAGTTTCTGCGCCGTCTCGGGCCACTCGGCCGCCCAGTAACCGGGATCGCCGCCTGGCGGCAGATGCACGATCACCGGGTGATTCGCCGGCCGTCCCTTGGCCGCATAGATACGCGCGACAGCGTCAGGACTCGCGGCGTCGCCGCCGAGGCCGTAGACGGTCTCGGTCGGGAACGCCACCAGTTCGCCCGCGTCGAGCAACGCGGCAGCCTCGTCGATATCGGCGTCGGTCGGAGGCGGCACGGCGCCGGATTGCAGATCGGTCATGGCGTCGGGCTTGTCAGCTCGTGACGATGTGCAAAAGGCGCGCACAGTCTCGCGCGGCCGTGCGCGCTTCTTCGAGCGTGGCCGCCGTGAAATTCACGTGGCCCATCTTGCGGCCCGGGCGCGCATCTTCCTTGCCGTACAGATGCAGGCGTGCAGCCGGCATCGCGGCCACCTGGTCCCACGGCGGCGTGATGGGCGCAGACCCCGAACGGGGACCCTGCGGGGCCTTGGCCTCGCCGGCACCGGCCGGGAACCACACGTCGCCGAGGATATTGAGCATCACGGCCGGCGAGTGCTGACGCGTATCGCCGAGCGGCATGCCCGTCATCGCGCGCACCTGCTGCTCGAACTGGCTCGTGGCGCATGCGTCGGTCGTGTAGTGGCCCGAGTTGTGCGGGCGCGGGGCCATTTCGTTGGCGACGAGCGAGCCGTCCTCCAGCACGAAAAATTCCACGCAGAGCACGCCTACGTAGCCGAGCTTCGCCGCGATCTGCAGCGCCGCCTGCTGGGCCTGCTGCACGAGCGCCGGGCCCGCGTCGGGCGCCGGAACGATCGTGTGCGAAAGCACGCCGTTACGGTGCGTGTTCTGCGCGAGCGGGTAGACCACGCTCGCGCCGGTGCTGCCGCGCGCGATCAGCGCGCTCACCTCGAACTTCAGCGGCAGGCGCTTTTCCAGCACGCACGGCACGCCGCCGAGCGCGGCATGCGCCTCGCGCACTTCGTCGGCATTGCCCACGCGCACCTGCCCCTTGCCGTCGTAGCCCAGGCGCGCGGTCTTGAGAATGCCCGGCAGCACGGCGGCGAGGGTGGCATTGTCGATGGCGGCAAGCGCCTCGGACGACTCGATCACCACGTGCGGCGCCACCGGCACGCCCGCCGATGCGATAAAGCGCTTTTCCGCGATGCGGTCCTGCGCCACGGCCACGCAGCGCCCGGCGGGGGCCACGAACGTGGACTTCGCGAGTGCGTCGAGGCTCGCGGACGGCACGTTCTCGAATTCGGTCGAGATGGCGGCGCACAGGCGCGAAAGCTCGGTGAGCGCGGCTTCGTCGTCGTAGGCCGCGCACAGATGGCGGTCCGCGACGGCGCCCGCCGGGCTTCCCGCATCGGGGTCGAGCACGGCGACGCGATAGCCCATCGCCTGGGCCGCAAAGCAGAACATGCGGCCGAGCTGGCCGCCACCCACCATGCCAAGCCAGGCGCCGGGCAGGATCGGTGAAACCGGAGTGTTGTCAGGGTTCATTTCAATGGTCGGTCGCGGCTGGCCGCGACGCGCGGACAGACCGGGGGTTTAACGTCGAGGCAGGAAGCCCCGCCCCGACGGTGGCACTCACAGCGCTGGCAACGCCATCGCGTGCGCGGCTTCGTTCTGGCGCACGCGGAAAGCCGCGAGCTTGTTCGCGTATTCGACGTCGGTGACGCTCAGGATCGAGACGGCAAAGAGCGCCGCGTTGGCCGCGCCCGCTTCGCCGATGGCAAAGGTCGCAACCGGCACGCCCTTGGGCATCTGCACGATCGAATGCAGCGAATCCACGCCCTTCAGATACTGGCTCGCCACCGGTACGCCGAGCACGGGCACGGTAGTCTTGGCCGCCAGCATGCCCGGCAGATGCGCCGCGCCGCCCGCGCCCGCGATGATCGCACGCAGGCCGCGCTCGCGGGCCTTTTCGGCGTACTCGAACATCTCGTCGGGCATGCGGTGCGCCGAGACCACCTTCGCCTCGTACGCGACGCCGAATTCCTGCAGGATCGCGACCGCGTGCTTCATGGTTTCCCAGTCGGAGCTGGAGCCCATCAGCACGCCGACGAGCGGCGCCGCATGCTGGTGAGCCGTCTGGACTTCACTCATTGCCTTCTCTTCCCCGCTTCTTCACAGTTTTACGCCAGCTTCTGGCCGGTCAGGCGCTCAAGCGCTTCCTGATACTTCGCCGAGGTCTTCTCGACCACTTCGTCGGGCAACTTCGGCGCCGGCGGCTCCTTCTTCCAGTCCTGGGTTTCGAGCCAGTCGCGCACGAACTGCTTGTCGAACGACGGCGGGTTCGAGCCCACCTGGTACTGATCGGCCGGCCAGAAGCGCGACGAGTCGGCGGTAAGCGCCTCGTCCATCAAATAGAGCTGGCCGTGGTTGTCGAGACCGAATTCGAACTTCGTGTCGGCGATGATGATGCCGCGCGTCGCGGCGTAGTCGGCCGCTTCCTGGTACAGCCTGATCGAAATTGCTTTGATGGTGCGCGACAGCTCGGTGCCGATGCGGCGCTCCATCTCTTCGTAGGTGATGTTCTCGTCGTGGTGGCCCATTTCGGCCTTCGCCGCGGGCGTGAAGATCGGCTCGGGCAGCTTCTGTGCGTTCTGCAGACCCGGCGGCAGCTCCACGCCACACACGGCGCCCGTCGCCTGGTAGTCCTTCCAGCCGCTGCCGGCCAGGTAGCCGCGCACCACGGCCTCGACGAGGATCGGCTCCAGGCGCTTCACGACGACCGCGCGGCCCTTCACCTGCTCCGCTTCGTCCGCCGCCACGACCGTCTCGGGCGCGATGTCCGTGAGGTGGTTCGGCACGACGTGCTTCAGCTTCTCGAACCAGAAATCGGCCATCTGGTTGAGCACCTGGCCCTTCTTCGGAATCGGCTCGCCCATGATCACGTCGAATGCCGAAAGGCGGTCGGTGGTGACGATCAGCAGCTTGTCGTTGCCCACGGCATAGTTGTCGCGGACCTTGCCGCGGCCGAGAAGCGGCAGCGAGCGGAGCGTGGATTCGTAAAGGGTAGACATCGTCGTGTTTCGCTATGAGAACGTGGCGGGACCGGTGGGAAAACCGGACCAATAGGGTAAATCAAAAAGCTTGTCGCCGTTTCCCCAACCTGCGGAAACGGCGACGATCCTGCAATGCTTCGGCAAGGGGCCCGCCGTGCCGGCCAGGCCTCTTTCCAGGCAAACCCGCGCTCGTTAGCGAACGATCTGCGCAAGCTCGCCCGACTTGTACTTCTCGGCGATCTTGTCCAGCGACACGGGCTTGATCTTGCCCGCCTGGCCTTCGCAGCCGAACGCCAGGAAGCGGTCCAGGCACACCTTCTTCGCCGCTTCGCGGGCCGGCTTCAGGTAGTCGCGCGGATCGAACTTCGACGGATTCTGGTACATGTAGCGACGGATCGCACCGGTAATCGCGAGGCGCAGGTCCGTGTCGATGTTGATCTTGCGCACGCCGTGACGGATGCCTTCCTGGATCTCCTCCACCGGCACGCCGTAGGTTTCCTTCATGTCGCCGCCGAACTCGCGGATCTCGGCCAGCAGTTCCTGCGGCACCGACGACGACCCGTGCATCACGAGGTGCGTGTTCGGAATGCGCGCATGGATTTCCTTGATGCGCTGGATCGACAGGATATCGCCCGTGGGCTTTTTCGAAAACTTGTAGGCGCCATGCGAGGTGCCGATCGCAATCGCGAGCGCGTCGCATTGCGTCAGCTTCACGAAGTCGGCGGCCTGCTCCGGATCGGTCAGGAGCTGCTCGCGCGTCATCGTGCCTTCGGCGCCGTGACCGTCTTCCTTGTCGCCCTTCATCGTTTCCAGCGAACCGAGCACGCCCAGTTCCGCTTCCACCGTCACGCCGATCGAGTGCGCCATTTCCACGACTTTGCGCGACACTTCGACGTTGTAATCGTAAGATGCCACCGTCTTGCCGTCGGCTTCGAGCGAGCCGTCCATCATGACGCTGGTGAAACCGCTGCGGATCGCCGCCGTGCAGACCGCCGGCGACTGGCCGTGGTCCTGGTGCATCACGACGGGAATATGCGGATACGACTCGACGGCGGCTTCGATCAGGTGGCGCAGAAACGGTTCGCCCGCATATTTGCGCGCGCCCGCCGACGCCTGCATGATCACCGGCGAACCCACCTGGTCGGCCGCGGCCATGATGGCCTGGACTTGTTCCAGATTGTTCACGTTGAACGCCGGCAGACCGTAGCCGTGTTCAGCCGCGTGGTCGAGCAGTTGACGCATTGAAACGAGAGGCATTGTGCTACTCCTTTGATATGAAACGAAATCCTGCGTTTCGCCGGCCATCTGACGCGGCCGGTCAAAGGCGACCCAAAGGCCGCCGCCCGCGTGCTCGTCGAGGGCTCAATTTTGGGATTTTATCGCGAAGCGGCACCGCGCCCGGCGCCAGACACGTAATTGGCACGAAAATGGCGTGTCTCTACGTCAGAAACGGAAAGAATGTGCAAAAGAGATTGACAGCCCGCGCGCGGCATCGCTGCTCGCGGGCCGCATTTGCGGCGAAAAGGCGCTCAAATAGCGCCTAAATGGCGGCGAAGTAGCACCCATCTGGCGCCAGTGTGATACCAGTATGGCACCAGATAAGTGCCAGGGCGGCGCTGCCCTCACCTGTCTCGAAATCCAGGCGAAAGCAGGCGCCGGCAGCTTACAGTGCGTCGCCCACGCGCACGATCTTCAGCGTGTTGGTGCCGCCCGCCTGGCCCATCGGCTCGCCGCAGGTCAGCACGATCATGTCGCCGCGCGCCGCGTAACCCTTGCTCACCACGGCCTCGACCGCCTGCTGGAGCGCCGTGTCCTGGTCGTTGCTCGTGTCCAGATGCAGCGGCGTGACATTGCGGTAGAGCGACATCGCCCGTTCGCTGCCCGCGCGCGGCGTGAGCGCGAAGATCGGCACGTGCGTCCAGTGGCGCGACATCCACAGTGCCGTCGAGCCCGACTCCGTGAGCGCCACGATCGCCTTGGCACCGAGGTGGTAGGCCGTGAAGAGCGCGCCCATGGCGATCGACTGGTCGATGCGCGTGAAGGTGCGGTCGAGGAAGTCCTTGTCGAGCTCGGACTGCTCCGACTTTTCGGCTTCGAGGCAGATGGCCGACATCGCCTCGATGGTCTGCACCGGGTACTTGCCCGCAGCCGATTCGGCCGAAAGCATCACGGCGTCGGTGCCGTCGAGCACGGCGTTGGCGACGTCCGACACTTCCGCGCGCGTAGGCACCGGGGCGTGGATCATCGACTCCATCATCTGCGTGGCCGTGATGACGAGCTTGTTCGACTCGCGCGCCATGCGGATCATGCGCTTTTGCAGCGCGGGCACCGCGGCGTTGCCGACTTCGACCGCGAGGTCGCCGCGGGCGACCATGATGCCGTCCGACGAATCGAGAATCTCCTGCAGCACCGGAATCGCCTCGGCGCGCTCGATCTTCGCGATCATCTTCGGCTTGATGCCGTACGGCGCGCCCGCGATGTTCGCGAGCTGGCGCGCCATTTCCATGTCGGTGGCGTTCTTCGGGAACGACACGGCGACGAAATCCGCGCCGAGCGACATGGCCGTGCGGATGTCCTCCATATCCTTCGCCGTCAGCGCCGGCGCCGTGAGGCCCCCGCCCTGACGGTTGATGCCCTTGTTGTTCGAGAGCTCGCCGCCCACACGCACCGTCGTGTGGATCTCGCTGCCGATCACGCGCACGACGTCGAGCACGAGCAGGCCGTCGTTGAGCAGCAACACGTCGTTCGGTTTCAGGTCGCGCGGCAGATCCTTGTAATCGAGGCCCACGCGCTCGTCGTTGCCGAGCTCGCACTCGGCGTCGAGGATGAAGGGCTGGCCCGGCTCGAGCAGCGTCTTGCCGTTCTCGAACTTGCCGACGCGAATTTTCGGGCCCTGCAGATCGGCCATGATCGCGACTTCGCGACCGGCCCTGCGGGCACACTCCCGCACGGTTTCGGCGCGCTGGCGATGGTCGTCAGCCGTGCCGTGCGAGAAGTTGAGACGCACCACGTCCAGTCCCGCATGAATCATTTTCTGCAGGACGTCCGGCGAGCTGGAGGCCGGACCGATGGTGGCGACTATCTTGGTGGCGCGATGCATGAATCTCCTCGTCTGGAAAGAATCGCTGGAAGAAGCGTTGCTGCGAGAAGGGCTGCTGGCCGGCTCGGCCGCACGTGCGGCCTGGCCGGAACGCGCGCCGGTGAGACCCGGCGTCGCTTTGTGCGACGGCGCCACGCGCGCGGCGGACGTTCCCGCCTCGCGCGCCGGCTCCGTCGGGGCGGCATGCGCACGGGCCGCCAGCGCGCCATCGCGCGCCGCGCCCGCGGCGGCCGCCGGGGATTCTGCGTCCGCCAGCGCCGCCACCGGCGCTTCGGACGATGCTACCGGGCGCGCGTCGCGCCCCGTTGAGGCTGCCGTGCGCGACTTCGCGC
Organism: Paraburkholderia sp. AV2; assembly: GCF_054968425.1. Lineage (NCBI taxonomy): Bacteria > Pseudomonadati > Pseudomonadota > Betaproteobacteria > Burkholderiales > Burkholderiaceae > Paraburkholderia > Paraburkholderia sp. AV2. The sequence continues at coordinate 22,214 of NZ_JBANLK010000008.1, read as the reverse complement.
GCGCACGGGCCGGTTTTGCGGCTGCCTTTGCCGCCGGGGCGCGGGGCGCCACTTAACCGGCCGCCCGCGTTTCGAGCACTTCCACGGCCGGCAGCTTCTTGCCCTCGAGGAATTCGAGGAAAGCGCCGCCGCCCGTCGAGATATAGCTGACCTTGTCGTGAATGCCGTACTTCGCGATGGCCGCGAGCGTGTCGCCGCCGCCCGCGATCGAGAACGCACCGGAACTGGCGATCGAGTCCGCGAGCGTCTTCGTGCCGTTGCCGAACTGGTCGAACTCGAACACGCCCACCGGGCCGTTCCACACGATCGTGCCGGCCTGCTGCAGCTGCGAGGCGAGCGCCTTCGCGGTTTGCGGGCCGATGTCGAGGATCATGTCGTCGTCGGCAACGTCGGCCACGGCCTTGATCTCGGCCTTGGCGGTCGGCGAGAACTCCTTCGCGGTCACCACGTCGCTCGGGATCGGCACAGAGGCGCCGCGCGCGCGCGCCGCGTCGATGATCGCTTTCGCCTGGTCGACGAGGTCGGCTTCCGCGAGCGACTTGCCGATCTTGAGACCGGCCGCGAGCATGAACGTATTGGCGATGCCGCCGCCGACGATCAGCTGGTCCACCTTCTCGGCGAGCGATTCGAGGATCGTGAGCTTGGTCGAGACCTTCGAACCCGCGACGATCGCCACGAGCGGGCGCTTCGGCGCGCCGAGCGCCTTGCCGAGCGCATCGAGCTCGGCGGCGAGCAGCGGGCCCGCGCAGGCGATGGGCGCGTACTTCGCGATGCCGTAAGTCGTGGCTTCGGCGCGGTGCGCCGTGCCGAACGCGTCGTTCACGTAGATGTCGCAGAGCTTCGCCATCTTCTGGGCAAGCTCGTCCGAATTCTTCTTCTCGCCCTTGTTGACGCGGCAGTTCTCGAGCAGCACGACGTTGCCCGGCGCGACGTTCACGCCGTTCTCGACCCAGTTCGCAACGAGCGGCACTTCGCGGCCGAGCAGCTCCGAAAGGCGCTTCGCGACGGGCGCGAGCGAGTCTTCGGGCTTGAACTCGCCTTCGGTCGGACGGCCGAGGTGCGACGTGACCATGACGGCGGCGCCGGCGTCGAGCGCGGCCTTGATGGCCGGCACGGAGGCGCGGACGCGGGTGTCTTCGGTGATGTTGCCCTGATCGTCCTGCGGCACGTTCAGGTCGGCGCGGATGAACACCCGCTTGCCGTTGAGTTTGCCTTCGGAGATCAGATCGGAGAGACGCAGAACCTTGTTCATGGACTTGACTGTGCGTGATGGTGGGAAGGCGGTGGCAACACGATGCGAGGCGGCCTGCTCAGGTGGTACTCGGCTGGCACTACGGTGGCACTCTCAGTCTGCACGGCGCGGGATCCGGTCTGACGCTGTCTCGGGTCGCTGCTCGTTACCTGACAGACGCCGGCATCGAATTGCGAGATCGGTATTTTAGCCGATAGCCAGGACGATCAGAGACGTGCTCGCGCGAATGTCCCGTATTTGGGCGGTTGCTGCAGGACTCCGGCATTTTTTCGCAGGATTGTGCATCGCAACAAAAACGCCCGCGCGCCCGTGCTGACGCCAAATGACGCTAAAATACGCGTTTTGCCGGCCGCGGGTTTCACGACGTTCGCGGTGTCATGGCTTAACAAAGCGCATTACGAGAATTGTCCTCATGAGCGAAATCAAGGAAATGCCGCTGGTCGAACTCTCGGCCAAGGATCTGCCGGCGTATTGCCCGAATCCGTCGATGCCGCGCTGGAGCAACCATCCGCGCGTCTTTATCGACGTGACGCACGGCGAAGCGCGCTGCCCGTACTGCAGCACGCGCTACAAGCTGCGCGAGGGCGAGGTCGTGCACGGCCATTGAGCGCGATCGAGCGCGCGGCCGGCGCCGGCAGGCCTCGCGCCGGCCGACGCGCCGCACGCGAACGGCAACGCCCTTGTTTCGCCGGCCCCCGCCCGCACAACCGCGGGCGGCTTGCCGCCAACGCCTGCGCGCCCCACGGCGCGTTTCCCCGCTAACCGTGTTCCTGCTCGCCAAAGCGCGCGCGGAACCTTTGTCATTTCCGGACTCCGACACACGATGCGCCGCGCGCTGGTAATCGCACCGAACTGGATCGGTGACGCACTGATGGCGCAGCCGCTCCTTTCGCGGCTCGTAAAACTGCATCCGCGCATTGCGATCGATGCAGTCGCGCCCACGTGGGTTGCGCCCGTGCTCGAACGCATGCCCGAGATCCGCGACGTCTACGCCACGGACCTCGCCCACGGCAAGCTGCAACTGTTGCGCCGCTGGCAGCTGGCGGCCGACTTGCGCGACGTGCGCTATGACGCCGTCTACGTGCTGCCGAACTCCCTCAAGTCCGCGCTGATTCCGTGGCTCGCGAACATTCCGCTGCGCATCGGCTACACGGGCGAGAACCGCTACGGCTTCCTGAACGTGCGCCACGCGAATCCGCCGAAGGACGAGCGGCCGCCCATGGTCAAGCACTACGCCGCGCTCGCATGGGCGCCCGGCGCGACCGTGCCCGACGACCTGCCGATGCCGCGCCTCGAATCGGATCCGAACGAGGCCTCGCGCGTCTCGGCGCGCTTTCACCTCGACACGCGCGTGCCGCTGCTGGTGTTCTGCCCCGGCGCAGAGTACGGCCCCGCGAAGCGCTGGCCGCCCGAGCACTTCGCGGCGCTCGCGCAGATGGTGGGGCAGTCGTTCCCGTACGCGCAGATCATCGCGCTCGGTTCTCCGAAGGATGCGCCGCTCGCGCAGGCCATCGCCGACCGGGCTGCGAACGTGCGCAACCTGTGCGGCCAGACCGCGCTTGGCGAAGCCTGCGCGTTGATCTCGCGGGCGAGCGCCGTGGTCACGAACGATTCGGGCCTCATGCACGTCGCCGCCGCGCTCCGCCGCCCGCTCGTCGCGCTCTACGGTTCGACGGATCCGCGCCACACACCGCCCTTGTCGGAACTCGCAAAGGTACAATGGCTGCATCTCGATTGCAGCCCGTGTTTCCAGCGCGAATGCCCGCTCGGGCATCTGAACTGTCTGCGCGAACTGAGCCCGGAACAGGTGTTCGGCGATCTGCGCGGCATGCTGCTCGGCCAGCGCTAGGCGCGCGTCACAGGAGTGTCTCGCGATATCGGCATGCTCGCGGCAGCGAAATCCCGTGTCGATTCGCGAGTGTCGATTCGCCAACCCGCGCTCCGGCGCAACAGACCAACGAGCCATGCCACGTTTCGCCCACATCTTCGAAGCCGCCGCGGACACCCTCAACGCGTACTACCAGGCCGTCGCGGAGGTCAATATCGACAGCTTGATGGGCTTGTGGATCGACGAGGAATTCGTGAGCTGCATCTGCGCGGACGGCTCGCATCTGCATGGTCTGCCGAACATTCGCGCGGGGCTCGCCACGCAGCTCGAAGCGGCGCCGGTCTCGATCGAGCCGCTCGATATCCGCGTCTACGACAGCCTCGGCACGGTGGTCTACGCGATCGTCGAAGCGCATCGCCCGGTCGATCCGAAAGCCATACCCGCAATGGTCTTTACGACCTACGTGATGGTTCATGAGCGCGGCGAATGGCGCATCGCCCATATCCACGCGAGCCGCATGCCCGACGATGCGGCGACCCAGTTCTCCGCCAAGCTGCGCCACGGTCAGGGCGCGCTGCACTGATACGCCCGGAAGCACCGCCATGAGTACGACCGAGGACAGGCCCGCCGATACCCGCGCGCCGGTGGCCGCGGCGGCGCGCGCCGTCGGGGCATCGCGAGCCGGCGCCTATTGCGCCCCCTTCTGGCTGCCTGGCGCTCATGCGCAAACCATCGTCCCCGCTCTCTTCTCGCGGCTGCCGCTGCCGGCTTATCGCCGCGAACGCTGGGACACGCCCGACGGCGACTTCATCGAACTCGACTGGGTCGAGCCCGCGCGAAGCACGCGCCTTGCCCCCGAGGCCCCGCTCTTCGTGCTCTTTCACGGCCTGGAGGGCGGCTCGGGCTCGCACTACGCGCGCTCGCTGGCGGCGGCCGCCGCCGCGCTCGGCTGGCATGCCGTGATTCCGCATTTTCGCAGTTGCAGCGGCCCGCTGAACCTGCTGCCGCGTTTCTACCACCTCGCGGACGCCAACGAACTGGACTGGATGCTGCGCCGCCTCGCCGCGCGCCATGGCGGACCGCTCGTCGCGGCGGGCGTCTCGCTGGGCGGCAACGTCCTGCTGCACTGGCTCGCGCAGCAGCGCGAGGATGCCGCCATCGTGGCCGCTGCCGCCGCGATCTCGGCGCCGCTCGACGTCCACGCGGGCGGCAGGATGCTCTCGCAAGGCTTCGGCAGGGTCTACACGCAGAGCTTCCTCAAAACGCTCAAGGTGAAGGCGCTCCAGAAGCTCGGGCAGTATCCCGGTCTCTTCGACAAAGAGGCCATGCTCGCGAGCCGCACGATGGGCGAATTCGACAATGTCGTCACGGCGCCGCTGCACGGCTTTCGCGACGTGCACGACTACTGGACCCAGGCGACGGTCAAGCCGCGCCTCACTGAAATCGTCGTGCCGACGCTCGTGCTCAACGCGCGCAACGATCCGTTCCTGCCTGGCCACGCGCTGCCCGGCCGCCACGCGGTAAGCACTGCCGTCGAACTGGAGCAGCCCGAACATGGCGGGCATGTCGGCTTCATGACCGGGCCGTTTCCGGGCCGCTCCGGCTGGCTCTCGCAACGCGTGACCAGTTGGCTTGCGGGCTTTGTCACCCATGGATGAGATCGTCAAACAGGCGCTCGCGCGCTGGCCCAACGTGCCGCACTGCACCGGCTGGCTGCGCCTCGATGCGCGCGGCCACTGGCGCCTGCGCGACGAGGCCGATCAGGCCGCCGGGGCGCCTGGCACGGCGATCCGCCACGAAGCGCTGATCGGATTCATCAACCGCAATTACGAGTGCGACGCGCGCGGGCAGTGGTATTTCCAGAACGGACCGCAGCGCGTGTACGTCGAGCTGGAATACACGCCGTTCGTCGTGCGGCTCGCAACGGATGCGAACGGTGCGCTCGCGCTCACGGACCAGACCGGCCAGCCGCTCTCACCCGCCGGCGTCTGGGTGGATGAATCAGGCAGCGTGCTGCTCGTCGAGGCAGCTTGCGGCGCGGCGAGCGGATCGGGCCACGTGGCCCTGCTCCACGACCACGATCTCGATCTGTTCACCGACCACGCCACGCTCGCCGACGACGGCCAAAGCGGGCACTTCATGTGGCGTACCGACGCCGACGCCCTGCCGATCATGCCCATCCGGCGTGCGGACGTGCCCGCGCGTTTCGGCTTCATCGCGAGTCCCGCGCGAGAAGCCGCGGCCGCTTGATCCGGACCGGACGGCAAGACGCCAGGCGCCGGTCAAGCCGGGCGACGCTGCCAGGATATGCGCCTTCAATAAACAGAGAGCCAACCATGCCTGAACTCACTCATTTCGATGCCACCGGCGACGCGCATATGGTCGATGTCGGCGACAAAGCCGAGACGAAGCGCATTGCCGTCGCGCGCGGAACCATTCGCATGCTGCCCGCGACGTTCGCGCTGATCCGCGACGGCGCGGCGAAAAAAGGCGACGTGATCGGCGTCGCGCGCATCGCTGCCATCCAGGGCGCGAAACGCACGTCGGACCTGATTCCGCTTTGCCATCCGCTCGCGATCACGCGCGTGAAGGTGGACTTCGCGCTCGACGAGACGCTGCCCGGTGTGCATTGCACGGCGCAGGTGGAAACGTTCGGCCGGACCGGCGTGGAGATGGAAGCGCTGACCGCCGTGCAGGTCGGACTGCTAACCGTCTACGACATGTGCAAGGCCGTGGATCGCGGCATGACCATCACCGACGTCAAGGTGATGGAGAAGCATGGCGGGAAGTCGGGAGATTGGGTGGCGCAGAACTGAGCCGCCGGGTTACACGTCCAGGATGGGGCTATGACGATCGAAGAACTGCTCAAGCAGGTGCTGGCATTTCGCGACGAGCGCGACTGGGAGCAATTCCATACGCTGCGCAACCTGATTGTCTCCACCAGCATCGAGGCTGGGGAACTGCTGGAGACGATACAGTGGAAAACCGATTCGGAGATCGAAGCCCTGCTTCGCGACCCGAAGCAGCTCGACCACATCAGGCATGAATGCGCCGATGTGTTCATCTACCTGCTGCTGGTCGCGCATCGGGCAGGAATCAATCTCCTCGATGCGGCTTCCGAGAAGCTGAAGCTCAATGCCGAGCGCTATCCGGTGGACAAGGCCAGAGGAAACGCCACGAAATATTCCGCACTTTGATTCGGGCCGGCGGGCCGGCAGCCGGCCCGCCAACGGCCTCACCCGCCCCGTCTCACCAGCCTGTCAATCGTCGGAATCGTCGTCGTCATCCTCGTCGATCTGCTTCGGCGGATTGCCGTACTGCTTCACGAGCTGCGCCTTGAAGTCTTTCAGCGCAGGCTGCTCGTCGCACAAACCGTAAAGCGCGGCTTGCTGCGTCGGCCAGTCGTGCAACTCGGCCGCGAAAATCTTCAGACGCGCAACCGTGTCGAATGCGCCGGCCGTATCGCCGTTCAGCGCCTGCAGGACCGCATAGCGGCGCAGCACGGTCTCGCCCGGCAGCAGCGCAATCGCGCGCTGATGCGCCGCGAGCTTCGCCGGGAGATTCGCCGCATCCATCGGCATCAACGTGGCCATGCCGTAGTCTCCCCACGCGCTAAACAGGAACGACGGGGCTTCGCTGTATTGCTGGGCCGGACGTTCGCCGTAATACAGCACCTCAGCACGGTGATAGTCCTGCACGACCGGGTAAAGCGCGGCGAGACCGCCGAACACCACCACCGCGAACGCGCCGAACGACAGGCGGGACGGTACGAAGCGCAGCGGACGCGTTTCGAGCACGCCGAACACGAACATCGCGGGCAGCAGGAAGAACATGTACTGCTGCGGATATTCGACGAGCGCATGCATGGCCAGCACGCCGATCAGCATGAAGCCGAACACGCGCTCGGGCGTATGGGGCACGCGCAGCGCGCGCACGAACCACGCAACGAGACCCAGCAGGACGATGCCGCAGCCGATCACGCCGGTCTTGGCGAGCAGGTCGATAAAAACGTCGTGCGAGTTGTTCGCGATCTCCACGCCGCCGAGCGAGCGCGCAAGTTCGAACTGGTGGATCGGGAAATCGCCCCAGCCGACGCCGAGAACCGGATGCGTCTTGAACATCGTCAGCCCATAGCGCCAGAGGGCGATGCGCGGCGCGATCTGGCCGGCGTCCTTGAAGCGGTCGGCGGCGGACTGGTCGAGCTGCAGCCCGTAGCGGACGTTGGCCCAGCGCACGAACGCATTGACGCCGATGAAGATCAGCAGCAGCACGACCGGCAAGAGCCAGTTGCGCGGGCCGCGCCGCCCGCCCGCCTGCGCGCCGTCATGGCGCGTGAGCGCGAGCGCAATCCAGAAGCCGGCGACGACGATGACGGCAATCTGCAGCCAGGGGCCGCGCGAAACCGTGAGCGCGAGGCCGCCCGCGTAGACCGCGGAGAGCACGGCCCAGATCACGAGCGGCAAGCGGCGCGTCTGCACGAGAAAGAGGCCGGCTGCCATCGCGAACGCGATATAGGTAGCAAGGTGGTTGGCCTGCGCCATATTGCCGAACGGCCGGCGATCGAACGTCACGTTGTAGGCAACGACGAGCGGCGTGACCTTCGTTTCGAGATGAAAGAGCTGGATGACCTGGCAGAACACCGCGAACGCGCCGCCGACCATGAGCGCCGCGGCGGCCCAGACCATCGCGGTCTCGGTCAGGCGCGCGCGCGCGATGCCGTAGCCCGCATACGTGACCATCAGGGCCGCGAGCAGATAGCCAGCGCCGAGCCAGTTCATGGACGGCTGCGCGACCGGCAGCATGATGGTCTGCGCAACCAGCAGCAGACCAAAGGCGAGCGGCACGAGCCCGACCGTGGGCGTGGCGAATTCGGCCGTAGACCGCGCCGGGAACGCGAGCAGCACCACGGACGCGCCGACCAGCAGCCAGAGCGCCAGCGCTACGTATTCGGCGTAGAACGTCGGGATAGGATACGTGTGAGCGACGACCGCATAGGGAAGCGTCAACGCAACGGCCAGCAAGAAGAACGTAAGATAGCGCGCAAAAGTGGAAGGCATGGGTAAGCGGGGGCATCAGCAACCGGCGCACTATACAAGACTTTTCGCGCGATTTGCGGACCGGGAAGGTTACTGCGTCTTGCGCATGCCGATTTGAGGCCGCTTGCGCGTGCCCCGCCTCCGGCCAGCAGGTTGCCGGGACGCGCCGTCGCCTTGCATGACGACGGCGCGAAGCGCGGAAAGCGGATCTCGCGAGAAAGCGCGACCCTGCTCTCGTTACCTGGGCGAATGCCTTCGCACATCAAGTCTCATCAAGCGCGGCACTCCGGCGGCGCGAGATTCGACGGCAGCGTTGCCGCTTCGGCCGGTGCCGGTCCGGAGCCCGGCGCGCCCAGCGACGAAGCCGTCTTGCCGGCCGCGAAGCACTCCCACGTAACCGTGCCCGACTGGACGCTGCCTTGCGAGAGCGCGACGCGGGCGGTGGGAGCTTCCGCGTTGTCGGGTACCGAGGGCACGAGTACGAGCGTATTGCTTCCGGCGGGTGCGACGCGCGTCGTGAAGGCAACCGTGATCTGCCCCGTGGCGTCGTCGACCTGCACCGATTCGACGTTGCGCGTAGCCGGCGGCGTGGAGAAACCGGCCGAGAACGCGGTGCCGCTCGCCGCGTTTTCCGCAACCGCGAGCCGTGCCGACGACGCGAGCGAGAGTCCCTCGCCGACGCGGCTGCGCGCAAGATAATCCTGATAGGCAGGTATGGCATAGGCGGCGATGACGCCGACGATGGCAAGCACGATCATCAGTTCGATCAGCGTGAAGCCTTGAACCACGACGCGCCGCGCGAACCGGGCGAACCTGGCCGAAGCCAGCGTGGCGGCGCGCGAAGACGCATGGAACAAAAACCAGCGCGCGAGGGCGGCAAGGGCTGCGGGTGGGCTCGCAGCGAGTACGGATACGATCATCATCAGGGCTCCTGAAACAAGAAACGCCTGCTCACGGTCGTGAACAGGCGTTTTGATCGTATCGGCGGGTCAGGCCGCCGGGCAGTCGGCCGAATGGCCTGAGCGTCGCGAAGGCTGCGCCCAGGCCATGAAAATCCGCGCGTCAGGATGAACTGGCGGACTGCGCGCGCCGCGCATTGCGGCGCTTCAACGCGAGTCCCACCGCCACGACGAACACGGCGCCGGCCACACACATGCCGTATTCGGCGAGCGGCGTATCGAGCAGCGGCCAGCGGTCGCCGGCCGGATCGTTGACGATCAACCCGCCGGCGATCCAGCCGAGCAGCGCGGCGCCCAGCGTGACGATGACGGGAAAGCGGTCCAGCAGCCGCAGCACCAGTTGGCTGCCCCACACGATGAGCGGAATGCTCACCATCAGCCCGAAGATCACGAGGCCGATCCGATGCGCGGGATCGGCGGCCTCGGCGGCGCCCGCAATCGCCACGACGTTGTCGACGCTCATCACCGCATCGGCGACGATGATCGTCTTGATCGCGCCGATCAGCTTCTCCGCGGGCTTCACGTTGTCGTGTTCGAGATGCGCGGGCGCGAGCAACCGCACGCCGATCCACAGCAGCAGCAAGCCGCCCGTGAACTTCAGCAAGGGCACGTTGAGCAGCACGACAGCGAACGCGATCAGCACGACCCGCAGCGCGATTGCGCCCGCCGTGCCCCAGATGATGCCGCGCAGGCGCTGCTGCGCCGGCAGGTCGCGGCATGCGAGCGCGATCACGACGGCGTTGTCGCCGCCGAGCAGGATGTCGATGACGATGATCTGGAGCACAGCGCCCCAATGGAGCGACGCGAAGAACTCGGGCATGAAGGCGACGGCGGGACCGTGAGAAAGTGGCCGCTAGCAGGCGCAGCCAATAAAAAAGCGAGGGGCCATGACTGGCTCCCTCGCTTTTGTCCGGAAACCTCGTGAAAGGATTCCGCAAGCATATCAAAAAACGCCGGCCACCCGCGCCTGGGTGCTGCGCGAGCGCCGCCGATTCTCGAAAATTACAGGATCGACTTCAGCAGACGGCCCATTTCCGACGGGTTGCGCGTCACCTTGATGCCGCAGCCGTCCATGATTTCCAGCTTCGCGTCGGCCGTATCCGCACCGCCCGAGATCAGCGCGCCGGCGTGGCCCATGCGCTTGCCCGGAGGCGCCGTGACGCCCGCGATGAAGCCGACGACCGGCTTCTTCATGTTGTCCTTGATCCAGTAAGCGGCGTTCGCTTCGTCCGGACCGCCGATCTCGCCGATCATGATCACGGCGTCCGTATCCGGATCGTCGTTGAACATCTTCATGACGTCGATGTGCTTCAGACCGTTGATCGGGTCGCCGCCGATACCGACAGCCGACGACTGGCCGAGGCCGAGTGCCGAGAGCTGGCCCACGGCTTCATACGTCAGCGTGCCCGAACGCGACACGACGCCGATGCGGCCCTTCTTGTGGATGTGACCCGGCATGATGCCGATCTTCAGCTCGTCCGGCGTGATGGTGCCGGGGCAGTTCGGTCCGAGGAGCAGCGTCTTGCGGTTTTCGCGGCGCATACGGTCGCGCACTTCCAGCATGTCGCGAACCGGAATGCCTTCCGTGATGCAGATCGCGAGATCGAGATCGGCCTCGACGGCTTCCCAGATCGCGGCGGCTGCGCCTGCGGGCGGCACATAGATGACCGACACGGTCGCGCCGGTCGCTTCCTTCGCTTCACGCACGTTCGCGTAGATGGGAATCCCTTCGAAGTCCTCGCCGGCCTTCTTCGGGTTCACGCCGGCGACAAACGCTTCGCGGCCGTTGGCGTACTCACGGCAGGCGCGCGTGTGGAACTGACCGGTCTTGCCGGTGATGCCCTGCGTGATGACCTTGGTGTCTTTGTTGATCAGAATCGACATGTATTGACCTCTGTTTGCCTGGCGCCGCGCGTCGCATCGACCGTGCTTTCACACTGCCGTTCGCGCCGCCGCCGCGCCATACGTACCGGTGAGAATTACTTGCCTTCGGCAGCCGCGACGACCTTCTGCGCGGCTTCTTCCATGCTGTCCGCCGAGATGATCGGCAGGCCCGATTCGGCCAGCATCTTCTTGCCGAGGTCTTCGTTCGTGCCCTTCATGCGCACGACGAGCGGCACGTTCAGGTTCACGGCCTTCGAACCGGCGATCACGCCTTCTGCGATCACGTCGCAGCGCATGATGCCGCCGAAGATGTTCACGAGAATCGCCTTCAGGCCCGGGTTCTTCAGCATCAGCTTGAAAGCTTCCGTGACCTTCTCGGTCGTGGCGCCGCCGCCGACGTCGAGGAAGTTCGCCGGCTCGCCGCCGAACAGCTTGATGGTGTCCATCGTCGCCATGGCGAGGCCTGCGCCGTTCACGAGACAGCCGATGTTGCCGTCGAGCGAGATGTAGGCGAGGTCGAACTTCGAGGCTTCGACTTCGGCCGGATCTTCTTCGTCCAGATCTCGGTACGCGACGATTTCCGGGTGGCGGAACAGCGCGTTCGCGTCGAAGTTGAACTTCGCGTCGAGCGCGATGACCTTGCCGTCGCCGGTGATGATCAGCGGGTTGATTTCGGCCAGCGAGGCGTCCGTTTCCCACGTCGCCTTGTACAGGCCTTGCAGGATCGCGCGCGCTTGCGGGATCGAGCCTTCCGGCACGCCGATCTTGCGGGCGAGGTCGTCCGCTTCGGCGTCCTTCAGCCCGGTGACCGGGTCGACGGCGACCTTGTGGATCGCTTCCGGCGTCTTTTCGGCGACTTCTTCGATGTCCATGCCGCCTTCGCTCGACGCCATCACGACGATCTTCTGCGAGACGCGATCGAGCACGAGGCCGACATACAGTTCCTTCTTGATGTCAGCGCCTTCTTCGATCAGCAGACGGTTGACCTTCTGGCCTTCCGGACCGGTCTGGTGCGTGACGAGCTGCATGCCGAGGATCTGGTTCGCGTACTCGCGGACCTGGTCCAGCGACTTCGCGACCTTCACGCCGCCGCCCTTGCCTCGGCCGCCAGCGTGGATCTGCGCCTTGACGACCCACACCGGGCCACCCAGCTCTTCAGCGGCCTTGACCGCGTCATCCACCGAAAACACCGGTTTGCCGCGCGGTACCGCGACGCCGAATTTCCGCAGGATTTCCTTACCCTGGTACTCGTGAATCTTCATGCGTGATTCCCTTCAGTCTGAGAGTTGGATTGAACTTCGTTTCCGCTGTTGTTATTCATGCGTGACGGCGTCGGCCCTGCCCTCGCGGCCCGGGCCTTCGTCGCGCACGCCGGCGGCGTCCGCCCCGCGCTCGATGGAGCGCGGCACGTGGCCATACCAGCGCGGATAAAACTGCTTCACCGCCTCGCCGTCGAACCGCAGCGCATGGCAGCGGCCTAGCTGGAAAGGCGGCTTCTCGCCGGCGGCGTCGCCGTCGGCCGTCTTGCCGATTTCCGGTCCCGCGTCTTCGCGCTTCCCTTCGCCCTTCGAATCGTCTCCGGCACGCCAGACCTCCCCGACGAACGCCTGCACGGCGGCGGTCGGCAGCACGCCCAGCATCTCGGTGAGATGCGTGCAGCCAGCCGTTCCGGCGAGTCGCCGGCCCGCTTCGCGGCGGAAATTCTGGAGGAGATTGAGCCCGATGAGGGCACGATAGGCGGGATTGGCGTTCTGGCACTGACCGTCGTAGGGCACCCAGTCGGACGACGCTTCGGCGTCGACGACGTTGAGCTTGCGATCGATCGTGATGCGGAGCCAGAGTTCATGGATCGGCAGACCTTCGGGCCGGACACCGGCGGCGAGCGGCACGTCGCGTGGCTTGTGATCGGTCAGACACGCGTCGATGTCCCACAAGCCGTCTTCGCGCTCATAGGCGACCGCCCGGATTGCACGCTGGTGGCGCAGTTGGCGGGGCGCGGGCGGGGAAAGCGGCATGCTAAGGCTAAGACCGGATGGGAAAACCTTTGGATTTTAGCATACCGGGTATTTGACACTGCCCCGAACATACAGCCCGCTCAGGGACTTACGGGATCCTTGCAGTCTCAATTTTCGAACCCGTCGTCCTCGATGCCTTTCAGGATCTTGCCGATGATCGCCATCGAAAAACCGCGCGCAGCGAGAAAGCGAGCTTGTCGCGCGCGTTCGGCGGGCGTCTCGGGCAGCGTGCCGTACTTCTTTTGCCAGACAGCGCGGGCGCGGACAAGCTCGGTCTCGCGCAACTGCGCGCTCACCTCTTCGATAAGCGTGTCGCCGACGGCGTGGCGCTTGAGTTCGCCGACGATGCGCGTAGCGCCAAGACGGGCGGCGCGACGATGGATGATGCTTTCGGCAAAGCGCGCGTCGGAGAGCCAGGCCTCGCGGACGAGCGAATCGAGCAGGGCCTCGAGTTCGTCGGCGTTGTCCGTGTACGGCATCAGCTTGCGCGAGAGTTCCGCCCGGCTGTACTCGCGGCGTGAGAGGTAAGCGAGCGCGCGGCCCTTGAGAGAGGGGCCAGGGCGCTGGGATGCGGCAGGCGCGCGTTCCTTGCGGGATTCGGAGGTGCGTTCGAACCTGGTGCCAGGAGTAGCAGGGGCGGCAGGCTCGCCGCCCCTCGCGGCCGAACGAGCGGCGCGTGCGCTCGACGTGCGTTCGAAGCGGTCTGCCTGCGGCGCATCGTCGGCCGATTCGAAGGCCCCGAACGACGACTCGAACTCATCGAAAGCGGCGCCGAAAGGTCCGCCAAACTGGGCGTCGATCGGACCGCCGGGCGCGCCAACCTGCTCGAAAGGCTCGTGCGGACCGCCAGGCGCGCGCGGATCCCGCGGGCGACCCGCTTCGGTTGGCGCCGGTGGCGCCGATGCGGACCGGCCCTTGCGGATCACGACGGATTACTCTTCTTCGTCCGCGATTTCGACTTCGTCGGAATCGTTGACGCCGGCGGGCATCGCGCTCACGCCGAGCGACTCGCGGATGCGGTTTTCGATCTCGCGCGCGATGTCCGCATTTTCGCGCAGGAATTCGCGCGCGTTGTCCTTGCCCTGGCCGATGCGCTCGCCGTTATAGCTGTACCACGCACCTGCCTTGTCGACGATCTTGGCCTGCACGCCGAGGTCGATGATTTCGCCCTGACGCGAGATGCCTTCGCCGTAGAGGATGTCGAACACGGCCTCGCGGAACGGCGGCGAAACCTTGTTCTTCACGACCTTCACGCGCGTTTCGCTGCCGATCACTTCGTCGTTCTTCTTGATCGAGCCAATGCGGCGAATGTCCAGACGCACCGACGCGTAGAACTTGAGCGCGTTGCCGCCCGTGGTGGTTTCCGGGTTGCCGAACATCACGCCGATCTTCATGCGAATCTGGTTGATGAAGATCACCATGCAGTTCGTCTTCTTGATCGTGCCGGTAAGCTTGCGCAGCGCCTGCGACATCAGGCGGGCCTGCAGACCCGGCAGCGAGTCGCCCATTTCGCCTTCGATTTCGGCCTTCGGCACGAGCGCCGCGACCGAGTCGATCACGATCATGTCGATCGAGCCCGAGCGCACGAGCGCGTCGGCAATTTCGAGCGCCTGCTCGCCCGTGTCAGGCTGCGAAATGAGCAGCTCCGGCACGTTCACGCCGAGCTTCGAGGCGTACTGCACGTCGAGCGCGTGTTCCGCGTCGATGAACGCCGCCGTGCCGCCGATCTTCTGCAGTTCGGCGATCACCTGGAGCGTGAGCGTGGTTTTACCCGACGATTCCGGACCGTAGATCTCGACCACGCGGCCGCGCGGCAGGCCACCCACGCCGAGCGCGATGTCGAGGCCGAGCGAACCGGTGGAGACCACCTGGATGTTCTCGACTGCCTCACCATCGCCGAGTCGCATGATCGACCCCTTGCCGAACTGCTTTTCGATCTGCGCGAGCGCGGCGGCCAGCGCCTTGCTCTTTTCAGCAGTCAGCCCAGCCGAGCCTTTCTTGCTATCTTCCATGAATCGTCCTTTGCTATGATGAACGGCGTCTCGTGACGATGCGCGAGCCCCCTGGTTGGCTTACGCGCACGAACGCAGACACTGTATAAAAAAACAGTGGTTTTAGCAAGCCCCAAGCTTGCCAAAACCGCGAAATTTCGGGAGACCGCCACGCGCCGCGCAAGCCCGGCGCGGGCCTGGAGACCTGGCGAAGGCGCCGGCGCACCATGCGAATTCTCATTGCCGAAGACGACAGCATACTCGCGGATGGTCTCGTTCGATCACTCCGCCAATCGGGCTATGCCGTTGATCACGTGAAGAGCGGCGCGGACGCCGACACCGCGCTCTCCATGCAAACCTTCGACCTGCTGATCCTCGATCTCGGCCTGCCGAAAATGCCGGGCCTCGAAGTGCTGCGCCGCCTGCGCGCGCGCAACTCGAACCTTCCGGTACTGATCCTCACCGCCGCCGACAGCGTGGACGAGCGCGTCAAGGGCCTCGACCTCGGCGCCGACGACTATATGGCCAAGCCTTTCGCGCTCAATGAGCTGGAGGCGCGCGTGCGTGCGCTCACGCGGCGCGGCGCGGGCGGCGGCCCGACGGTCGTGCGCCACGGCGCGCTCTCCTTCGACCAGGTCGGCCGCGTGGCGCGCATCAACGACCAGGTGATCGATCTTTCGGCGCGCGAACTGGGTCTCCTCGAAGTGCTGCTGCAGCGGCCAGGGCGGCTGGTCTCCAAGGAACAGCTCGTCGATCATCTCTGCGAATGGGGGGAGGAGGTCAGCAACAACGCCATCGAGGTCTATGTGCACAGGCTGCGCAAGAAGGTCGAAGCGGGCGGCGTGCGCATCGTGACCGTGCGCGGGCTGGGCTATTGCCTCGAGAAGGAACAGGGCACGCCGAACGGCACCGCGGCCACCCCGGCCGCCGGGACGAACGCGCCGCCGGCCATGCCGGCCAGCCACTACTTCAAATAGCCGGGCGGGAAGATGGCTGAGCCCGCCCACGCCACGCGCTCCGCGCCGCCAGCCGACACCCTCGACGACAGCGCGCGCGACGCCCGCTACGCGAACCCGTTCGCCCCGCCCGACGAAACCGAGGCCGCCGCCCAGACGCGGCCTCGCTCGCTCTTCGGCGAGATCCTCGACTGGATGCTCGCGCCGCTCCTGCTGCTCTGGCCGATGAGCATCGCCGTGACCTATCTGGTCGCGAAGTCGATCGCGAACGGGCCCTTCGACCGCGCGCTCGAAACCGACGCCTATGTACTCGCGCGCCATATCCAGCCCGTCAACGGCGTGGCCGAACTGTCGCTACCCGCCGCGGCGAGCGAGCTAATCGGCGCCGACAACATCGACCGCACGTTCTATCAGGTGCTGGGCGGCCGCGGCGAACTCGTCGCCGGGGACCGCGACATGCCGTTGCCGCACGAGGACGACCGGCCGCCGCCGGGTCTCGTCGAATTCCGCGACGACACGCTGCACGGCATCGACATTCGCGTCGCCTACACGACGGTGGCGCTGCCGCAGTCGGGCAGAGCGCAACCGGTGCTCGTCCAGGTGGCGGAGACACTCGACAAACGCCGCCAGCTCGCCAACGACATCATCAAGGGCGTGATCCTGCCGCAGTTCGTGATCCTGCCGCTCGCGATCGTGCTCGTGTGGTTCGGGCTCTCGCGAGGGCTCGCACCGCTGCACGCGCTGCAGTCGAATATCCGCATGCGCCGGCCCGACGACCTCTCGCCGCTGGAGGCGCGCCGCGCGCCGCCCGAGATCGAGCCGCTCGTCACGTCGTTCAACGATCTGCTGACGCGCCTCGAACAGAACATGGAACTGCAGAAGCGCTTTATCGCCGATGCGGCCCATCAGATGAAGACCCCGCTCGCGGGCCTGCGAACCCAGGCCGAACTGGCGCTGCGCCAGGACGTCTCGCCCGAGGTCCATCGCTCGCTCGAGCAGATCGCGACCAGTTCCGAACATGCCGCACGGCTCGTCACGCAACTGCTGGTGCTTGCGCGCGCGGAGAACCGCATCTCGGGACAGATCTTCACGCCCGTCGACGCGGCCGAAGTCGCGCGTCACGCCGTGCGCGACTGGGTCCAGCCGGCCCTCGCGAAGCGGATGGATCTTGGCTACGAAGGACCGCGCGGCGGCGGCGACGAAGAGGACAGCGCGGCGCTGGAAGTCGACGGCAACCCGGTGATGCTGCGCGAAATGCTTTCGAACCTCATCGACAACGCCATCCGCTACACGCCGCCGGGCGGACGGATCACCGTGCGCGTGCGCCCGGAGCCGGATGCGCGTCTCGTGCACCTGGAAGTCGAGGATACGGGCCTCGGCATTCCGGCCGCCGAACGCGAACGCGTAATCGAACGCTTCTACCGGATCCTCGGCCGCGAGGGCGACGGCAGCGGGCTCGGCCTCGCCATCGTCCGCGAAATCGCGACGATGCACGGCGGCACCCTCGCCATCGACGACAACGTCTACCAGCAGTCGCCGCGGCTTGCGGGAACGCTCGTGCGCGTGACGCTGCGGCTTCGCGACGCCGGATAAGCCCGCGGCGTCAGGAAATTCAGGATGGGACTTACCCTTATCCATCTTGAATCGACACCTGCCGAATTATGATGTTGGCCGACGATAGCGATAAATATTGATCAAATATCCGTATATTGCGCGATCTTTGGTGATTGAGCCCCATTCACCCCACGCTTACCCGTAGCCTGAACGTACGTCAGAACCCAGTAAGTTTCCATTCCAATAATGCTTCGCAGGACTGCCGGGACCGCATGCCCCTCGCCCGACGGACCCCACGCATATCAAAACTGGAGACATACATGGCAACCGTAGGCGGACAGCTATCGCACGCGCCGATGACAAACGACGAAAAACGCGTGATCTTCGCGTCGTCGCTCGGCACCGTGTTCGAGTGGTATGACTTCTATCTGGCCGGCTCGCTCGCGGCCTTCATCAGCAAGAGCTTCTTTTCCGGCGTCAATCCCACCGCGGGCTTCATCTTCACCCTGCTCGGCTTCGCGGCCGGCTTCGCGGTACGCCCGTTCGGCGCCATCGTGTTCGGGCGGCTCGGCGACCTCGTCGGCCGCAAGCACACGTTCCTCGTGACCATCGTGATCATGGGTCTCTCCACCTTCGTGGTCGGCTTCCTGCCCGGCTATGCCGCGATCGGCATCGCCTCGCCCGTGATCTTCATCGCCATGCGCCTCCTGCAGGGCCTCGCGCTCGGCGGCGAATACGGCGGCGCCGCGACCTACGTGGCCGAGCACGCGCCGCCCGGACGCCGCGGCTTCTACACCTCGTGGATCCAGACCACCGCGACGCTCGGCCTGTTCCTCTCGCTGCTCGTGATCCTGGGCGTGCGCCAGTCCGTGGGCGAAGAACAGTTCGCCGCATGGGCATGGCGCATTCCGTTCGTCGCGTCGATCCTGCTGCTCGCCGTCTCCGTCTGGATCCGCCTGCAACTCGACGAATCGCCGGCGTTCAAGCGCATCAAGGCCGAGGGCAAGGTGTCGAAGGCGCCGCTCACCGAAGCATTCGGCCAGTGGAAAAACCTGAAGATCGTGATTCTCGCCCTGATCGGCCTGACCGCCGGCCAGGCCGTGGTCTGGTACACGGGCCAGTTCTACACGCTCTTCTTCCTCACGCAGACGCTCAAGGTGGACGGCGCAAGCGCCAACATCCTGATCGCGCTGGCACTCCTGATCGGCACGCCGTTCTTCCTGTTCTTCGGCTCGCTCTCGGACAAGATCGGCCGCAAGCCCATCATCATGGCCGGCTGCCTGATCGCCGCGCTCGCCTACTTCCCGCTCTTCAAGGCGCTCACGCACTTCGCGAACCCCGCACTCGAAGCCGCGACGCAGCGCGCGCCGATCGTCGTGATCGCGAACCCGGACGAGTGCTCGTTCCAGTTCAATCCGGTGGGCACGTCGAAGTTCACGTCCTCGTGCGACATCGCCAAGAGCGCGCTGTCGAAAGCGGGCCTGAACTACTCGAACGTGGCGGCGCCGGCGGGCACGATGGCGCAGATCAAGGTGGGCGACACCGTGATCGACACCTATAACGGCAAGGCGGAAGACGCCAAGGAAAAAGGCGCGGCGTTCGAGAAGACGCTTTCGGGCACGTTGAAGGCGGCAGGCTATCCGGCCAAGGCGGACCCGTCGCAGTTGAACTGGCCGATGACCGTGGTGATCCTGGCGATCCTCGTGATCTTCGTGACGATGGTGTACGGGCCGATCGCGGCGATGCTGGTGGAGATGTTTCCCACGCGGATTCGCTACACCTCGATGTCGTTGCCGTATCACATTGGCAATGGGTGGTTTGGCGGGTTCCTGCCCGCTACCGCGTTCGCGATCGTGGCGGCCAAGGGCGATATTTACTCCGGGCTGTGGTATCCGATCATCATCGCACTGGGAACCTTCGTGATCGGGATGCTGTTCCTCAAGGAAACCAAGGACTCGAATATTTACGCGGAGGATTGAGGCGCGCGAGGCGATTCGGGCTGGCTGGCCGGATCGCCTTCGCGAAAAAGTTATTGGGCAGGGGTTGACAGTGCCCGGAGGGCTCTGCATAATTATCTTCTTCGGCGAATTAGCTCAGTCGGTTAGAGCGACGGAATCATAATCCGCAGGTCCGGGGTTCGAATCCCTGATTCGCCACCAAATACGAAAAGGCCTTGCTTTGCAAGGCCTTTTCTCATTCTGGCGTGTGGCAAAACATCTCGGGGTGCGTCTCCATCGAGAGTTCGCCACCATGCTGACGCCCTTCCTGCCGTCGCATCTGCGCCGTACCGCCTACGGCGTCTTCCACTTCCGCATCGTCCTGCCCCCGCACCTCGCCGCCGTTGCCGGCAAGAAAGAGGTCTGGCGGTCCCTGCGCACCCGCGATCCCGAGCGCGCTAAACTGCTGGCCTACCTGCTCAACGCCCGCTTTGCGATGCTCAAGAAACCCGCCCTGGCCGATCTGCTGGCCCTCTCACCCGACGACATCCAACAACTGACGATCCACGGGCTGCAAGTCACGCAAGGGCAGTTCCGGGCGGAACGGATCGAACTGGACGACACGACGCCGGAGACCTTGCAGCGCGATCAGGCCGTCTTGAAAGACCTGATTGCCCCGTTCACCCTCCCGCCCGCCGAACCCACGGACAAGGAACTAGCGGACCTGGACGAGTTGGCCGCCATGCGCGCGGCCACCAAGACCAAGCGCCTGTCCGAATGCGTGCGGCTGTACCTCGACAGCAAGCAGGGGGAGATCTCGCCCGCGAGCATGAAGGACTACACGAACGGACTGGCAACGTTCCTCCGTTGGGCCGGCGACGAGACCCCGATCGGCATGTGCACCTGGGACTTCATGCGGGGCTACTTCGAGTTCCTGCAATGGCTGCCGAAGAACTACGAGAAGCGCCGGGACAGGGATTTTCAAGGCCAGGAAGCCCGTCATTTCGTCGCCAAGGCCCAGGCCCGGAACGAGCGTCCGTCAGACGTCATCAGCGACCAAACCCGGCGGCAACAGCGGCTGATCCTGAGCGGGTTTTTCACCTGGGCGATTGAGGCCCGGCAGTTCAAGGGCGAGAACCCCACGGTCGGCCAGGTCAAGATGTCGAAAACCCAACGCCTCAAAAGCAACGCCGGGCGAGGCTACCTGCCGTTCCCGCCGGATGCGCTTCGGCAAATCTTCGAGCCCGCCCGGTTCCTCGCCTTCGCCCAGAACCCGGAGGACTTCTTCCTGCCGCTGCTGGGCCTCTACACCGGGGCACGCATGAACGAACTGGCCCAGGCCCGCGTGCAGGACATCCGCCAGGGCGATGCCGGGCGCTGGTTCCTCGACATCCAGCCGGACCACACCGGGGACGACGAGACGGAAACGCGGGTGAAGACGATCAGCAGCATCCGGTCCGCCCCGATCCATCCCGATCTGATCCGGTTGGGCCTGATCGCCTACGCCCTGGAACTGGGCGACCGTGGCGCGGTACGGCTCTTCCCGCACCTGCCGCGCGATGCCAAAGGCAAACACACCAAGAACCCGTCGCGGCGCTTTGGGGACTACCTGACGACGTTGGGGATCAAGGACAGCCGACGGCACGCCTTCCCGTCGTTCCGAACCACGTTGATCCGGCGCTTGAAGGGAGCTGGCGTTGCCAAGGATGCCCGCATGGAACTGGTCGGCCATGCCCCGCGCGATGTTCATGACCGCGACTACGCCGGTCAGTTCGGGGACGAGTTCCTGGCGAAGCAGACGCTTGACCTGTTGCAGTTCGACGAGGTGAATCCCGAAGCCTTGTCCGCCGATCTGTCGGAACGGCTCTCCAAGTTTCTGACGATTGCGCTGCAGACCACGCGGAAACCGCGTCCCGCACGCGGTTGAGCGGCACGCGCCCGTTTTTCATAAGCCCCTAAAACAAACGCCCTCCAAGGAGGGCGTTCGGTACAATGGGGTCGGGTGCTTCCTGCGAAGCATCCGCCCAGCGGGGTAAGCACCCGTTGAGGTGGAGGGTCCAGCCAATGGCTCCGACCAAGAAGCTGTCCCAGTGCGTCCGCGTCCTCGTGATGATCATCACCGTGATCGCCATGTTGGCGTGGTCGCCACCGGTCTTCTGACCGGTGAACGGCCCGCCTGTGACAGCAGGTGGGCCGTTCCACCTCACTTTCTACACCGCTTCGGCATCGATTGCAATATCACATGAGGCCGTCGAACGTGGCCGGATAACCGACCGCGCGCCCGTTTTTCCGTTCTGGGTTCTGCCGCGCGCTGTCGCGCGCCTGCGGGGAGTGCTTCGGGGGGGACGTGCCTTGGCATGGTGGCCGCGTGCCCCTTCGGGGAGCCTTCGGCCTGTAACCCTTCGGGTTGCATTCGCCTGTGCCCTCTGATGGTGGCCCATGCGAGGGATTGGTACGGTTTTGCCTTGCTTCGCTCCCCTGGTCCCGGCAAAGCCCGGGGCTGCGCCCCGGCCTAAGCCGGGAAAGCCTCTCCCCTGCGCGCCGCAAGATATGCGACATGCATGGAAGGGCTTACCCGCTTAGGCCGTCCCGTTCGATGCTGCTGAACGGTGCCATTTACCGGGGCTGGGATAGATGCGCTCCCCAACTACGGACAGTTCACGATTCGATCATCGCCGGTGCCAGGTCTGTCCACCACCGCGAAGGTGGCGCCTCTCTGTTGGCGTTGTGCACCGTGGCCCGGCCGTCGCCGGGCACTTCCCCGCTCATCACGCCTTACCCGTTGCAACGCCGAGCCGTCAG
>NZ_JBANLK010000007.1:0-191317 GCF_054968425.1 Paraburkholderia sp. AV2 | reverse complement strand
CACCCGCAGGGCCTGAGAGACATCCGAACCTGTATCCGTAGTACACCGAAGCACAACCCGAAGCACAAAGCGAAGCGACAGCGCACGGTCCACGTGCGGAAGAAGGGCGGGCGGTCCCGGGGACGGACTGCACGCCGACGGGGGTTTGCGCACCCCATGCCGAAGTCTTTGCAGGAACGACCCACAAGGAGAATGTTGATGAGGAAGAAGTTAATCTGTCTGCTGGTAGCCGGAGCCCTGCCAGGCCTGGCCATGGCCGATACGACCAGCGACCAGATCAAGGCCCTGCAGCAGGAACTCAGTTCGCTGCAGAAAGAAGTGAAATCGCTGAAGACGGAGCTCGCGCAGTCGAAGAACACGAAGGCCACGGCGCAGACCGCAGCGGCAGCAGCACCGGTAGCCGCCGCTCCGGCCCAGGAAGTGGACGCCTCCTCGCCCGGCTACGGCAAGGCGCCCGCGCACCTGACCAACGACGATCTCGACGCCATCAAGCAGCAGGTCGCCAACCAGCAGCTCAAGGTCGATTCGCTCTCCGACGCGGCCAACACCGGCCCCATCGCCGGCCTCTCGATCACCGGCTACATCGACCCGAGCTACATCTACAACCGCGCCGCGAGCACCTCGTCGTTCCTCTTCGCGAACCACGAAAGCTCCTATAACTACTTCAACAGCACCTTCGGCGACCTCTACCTCGACATCAAGAAGACCTTCGGGGTCGGACCGATGGCGCCGTCTGCCGAAGTCACCCTCATGCCCAACCGCGGCAACGGCATCACGCTGCTGCAGAACGAGCACGGCAGCACCGGCGACGACATCCTGAACACCGCCGTCATCACCGTGCCGGTCACCGCCACGGGCACCTTCGTCGCGGGTCTGATGCCCAGCTTCGGCGGCTACGAGGTGCAGCAGTCCAACCAGATGCTCACCCTCACCCACGGCCTGCTCTACGACTTCTCCGATCCGGGCAGCTACGTGGGCGTGGGCTGGAACTGGTCGCCCGACGGCAGCAACTGGGCGTGGAAGTTCATGGTCGGCAACGAGCAGTACCGCACCTACGGCTCGGTCACGCAGACGGGCACCAACGCGCTGGGCGACCCGATCACCACCAGCAACAAGATCCCGACCTTCACGGCCCGCACCGACTACACGTGGTCCAGCGCGCTGGATATCGGCGGCTCGTTCAACATCGGACGCCAGACGCTCTCGAGCGCCACCAACGCCGACGGCCAGGTGGTCTACGGACCGGGTGGCCAGGCGACGAGCTCGGGGGGCTACTTCTTCTTCGGCGAGGCCGATGCCACCTACACGCTCGCGGACACGCAGTACAACGCCGAAGTGGACTACGGCCAGCAGCAGCGTGCGGCGTACAACGGCGGCAACGCGCAGTGGTACGGCCTGTCGCTGCTCGCGCACCACAAGTTCAACGCTCCGGTGGTGGGCCGCATGGGCGTGACGGCGCGCTACGACGTGCTGGCCGACGGCAAGAACGGCGGCGGGGGCGGCGGCATTGCGCTGAACGGCAACGGCATGGACCCGTACAACGGCTTCGGCATTGGTTCGGAGTGCCTTGCGAATTCGCAGGCCAACGGCGGTCTGGGCTTCGACTGCAAGGGCGCCACCCGCCAGGACGTGACGCTGGACCTGCTGTTCTATCCGACGCAGCAGATCACGGTCAAGGTGGAGTATCGCCACGACTGGGCCACGCAGCAGGTGTTCCTGCGCAGCGACGGTTCGTACAGCAGGAACAACGACCTGCTCGGCGCGCAGTTCATCTACTCGTTCTGACGAGAGCGCGCCTGATGCGTGCGTCGATACCCCGCCGGCACCGCCATGCCGACGGGGCATCGGCATGGCGGTCCGTTCAAACCTTGGCGTGCTGCTTCTTGATCACCGTCTCGGCGAAGGATGCAAAACGCTGCACCACCTGTCGCGGCTTCATGTTGCGCGACTGGGCAATCCCGAGCGTGGTGGCGGCAACGTCGTCCTTGAAGCGCTTGACCACGAAGTCCGCGCCATCCACGGTCTGCGTGGACTTGAGCGGAAAATTCAGGATGCTGTACCCAAGGCCGTTCGCCACCATGCCCCGCACCACTTCCGGCTGGGCCGACCGGAACGCCGGCACGGGCCGCTCTCCCACGGCGTCGAAGAGCGACGAAAAATATTCGCGGCTGTGCGGCAGATCCAGCATCACATAGGGCTGGCCCACGAGGCTCGCCAGCGTCACCGAACGATGCTGCGCCAGCGGATGGTCCGTGGGCAGGATCACATACGGCGGCAGGCGCACCAGTGGACGAAACTCGATGTCGGCGGTGAGGTCGATGTCGTAGGTCAGCGCAAGGTCGAGCGTGCCGTCGTGCAAGCCCGTGAACAAGTCTTCCTGATGTGCTTCCGTGGTCCTGAAGCCGATACCGGCATGATCGGACAGAAAGCTGCTGACGAGCCCGGCCAGGAGCGGCGGCGCGAGCGAAGTCAGGCAACCGAGCGCGATGGTGCCGGTCATGCCCGTATCCATCCCGCGCGCGGAAGCCTGCAGCTCTTCCGCGTTCTTCAGCAGGTCGCGCGTCTTGCCGAGAATCTCGCGTCCGGCCTGCGTCAGCGAAAGCCCCGACGCGTGATGCCGGATGAAAAGCTGCACGCCCAGCGAGTCCTCCAGTTCGGCGATCGCGGTCGAGATCGAGGGCTGCGAGATATGCATCAGCTTCGCTGCCGACGTGAACGACAACACTTCGGCCGTCGTGACGAAATAGCGAAGCTGGCGCAGCGAATAATTCAGTCGGGGGTTTTCCATTTCACGCGCACGAGGTGGGAATCCGCGCGCCGACGCGTAAAAAGCGTGATCGGCCGCAAGCCATCAGCATAGCAAATGGCAGCGCCGCGGAAACTCAGAACTTGTGTTGAATCCCGAGCACGAATAGCGCCTGCTTGCTGTTGCCGCCTTCCCATCCCCACGAATCGGCAATCACCGCCTGGGCCGGTCCGGCGCCATTGCTGCCCGAAGCGTGGGTAAAGGCCGCTGTCGCATACAACCGGGTCCGTTTGCTCAGCGAGTAGTCGCTGGCCAGCGAGAACTGGTTGTACGTCGCGCTCGAATCGCCGTGCGATTTCAGGTAATCGTAGCCGGCTTCCAGTCCGACTGCCGTGGTCACCTGCCAATAGGCCCAGACCTCGCCATTATTGAAGCGCTCCGCCTTCGAGAATGTCGAATACCCGTCCGGCAGATATTCCGAGTAGCTGTAGTAGCCCCCGAACGTTACGGACCCGATCGCGTAGGACGCCCCCGTCCGCGCGACGTTGATCTTGCTGGCACTCGCGTAATGCGAATTGACCGGTGTACTGAACATGCCGTTGTTGGTCGAGTTGATACCGCGCCCGGAAAATGCCGGATTACCGTTGTCGGCATGGAAGAAGCCGGCCGCCAGCGTCAGCGCCTTCCCCGTGTACAGACCGGCAATGCTTGCGGTCGAACCGGAGCTCATGGAACCCGCGACGCCTCCGAACGAGTATTGCGCTTCCATCTGCAAGCCGTTCCAGACCGGACTCGCCCACTGCACCGCATTCGAAATGAGCGTCGACCCATCGGCGAGATCGATGTCGCCCGGCGCCGTGAAATATTCGAGAAAGTTATCGCCCTGCACCGGCACGACCATGTCCTGCATGATGTCGAGCTGCTTGCCCACGGTCAGCGTTCCCCAGCGGTTGCTGGACAACCCCACGTACGACTGGCGATTGAAAATGCCGTCCGCCTTCCCGGTATTGAGGTCGAACTCCGATTCCAGCCTGAACACCGTGCTCAAGCCGCCGCCCAGGTCCTCACTGCCCTTGATACCCCAGCGGTTGGTGTACCAGTTGCTGCTCTGCAGCCCCAACTGGTAGTGTTCGCCACCCACGTTATGGATGTACTGGATCGACTCGTCGATTACGCCATACAAGGTAACCGAACTGTCGCTGGCGAATGCCTGTGTCGTCATTCCGATAGTGCCGAGTGCGGTGCAAAGCAGAATGCAGTTTTTCACGTCCGAATCTCCTTCCTTATATTATTTATGTACAACTAATTGATATCGATTGGTCAAGACTGAACTCGCTTGTCGACGATCTCCATGAGACCGCGTCGACAAGCGGGAAGCGCGCTACAACACCGTGCGGTTGCCGGGCCGTTGCTCCAGCATTGCCGCTATCGCGTCGATAAATGCCCGATACAGGCAGGCCGTCTCGGGGCAACTGCGCATTGCCCGCATGCAGCCGTGCAGCAATCCGCGCCCGAAATGAAGCTGCGCTGCCGCGCCGGCGGCACGCAACCGCTCGACGTAGCGCTGGCCATCGTCACGCAGGGGATCGAATTCGGCTACCGCCACGAAAGCCGGCGGCATCCCGGCCAATGAAGGCGCCGCAAGGGGCGCCAGGCGCGGGTCCCCATGACTGGACGGGGCGGGCGCATAGACCTTCAGGTAGTAATCCGCGTCGGCGGCGCTCAATAGCGGCGCATCGGCATTCTCACGCCAGGACGGCAGGCTCTGGTCGGTACCCAGCACCGGGTAGATCAGCGCCTGTCCCCGCGGAGCCGGGCCGCCGACACGAGCGATTTCCAGACACAACGCCGCCGCCAGGTTGCCGCCGGCGCTATCGCCAGCCAGCACCAGTCTGGACGGATCGATCCCGTGGCCGCGGCCCTGCGCCAGCAGATACCGCCACGCCGCCAGGCAGTCGTCGAACGCCGCCGGAAACACATGCTCCGGCGCCAACCGATAATCAACCGCGACCACCACGGCGGACAGGTCGCGCGCCATCGGCATCGTCATGAATTCGTGCGAGTCCAACCCGCCGACCACCCAACCGCCGCCATGCAGGTACAACACGCATGGCCAACCCTGCGCCGGAGCCTCGCCAACCGGGCGATAAAGCCGGATCGGAACCGGCCCGTCCTCTCCGGCAACGCACAGCTCCTCGATGGCCACGCCGGCGTCGCGCGTGGGGGTGAAGTGCCGGCATAGCGCGTCGTAGGCGGCCCGGCCGGCCTTCACACTGTCGTCTTCCGCGCAAAAGGCCGCGCTGGCCTCCACGAACTCGCACATCTCCCTGCTGAGCGGGTAGCTACGCTGCATGTCGTGCTCGCTCAACCGGGCAGGTGTTCTTGGGCCACCAGCATGCCGCCCTGCTCTTCGATCAGGTGCCCCGGAACATGGCCATAGTCTTCGCGCAGCCATTTGAGCAGGCCGTACACCTTGACCAGCATGATCAGAAGGAACGGAATCGCGGTAACGATCACAGCCGTCTTCATGGTATTGAGCGGTGCCCTGGTGAAGATCACCGCCAGCGGCACCAGCGTGAGCATGATGCACCAGAACAACCGGTCTCTCGGCGCGGGGTCCTGCCCCTCCGCCAGATCGCGGGTGCAGGTTGCCGACACGGCGTAGCCCACCGCATCCATGTGCGCAGCGAGGAAAACCGCCATCAGCAGCAGGAAGAACACGATCACGAGGCGGCCCGCCGGCAGATGCTGGAGTAGCAAGCCAATCGCGACTTCGCCGCTCTGCTGGTTCAATACGCCCGGCACGTTGACGACGCCGGTGATGAAGTTGTGCAGGCTATAGTTCTCCAGCACGCCGAACACGAACCACACCCCCACGCAGCCGCCCAGCATCATCGCCAGAATGACTTCCCGAATGGTGCGTCCGCGCGACACGCGGGTCACGAAGAGCGCCACGCCCGGCGCATAGGAAATCCACCACAGCCAGTAGAACACCGTCCATTCGCGGGTGAATTTGCCGTCGCCCATCGGATCCGTGAACAGGCTCATGTCGACGAAGTTCGTCAGCATCAGCCCCAGGCTGGAAAGCGAATTGCTGGTGATGAACTGGGTAGGGCCGCACAGATAAATGTACGCGGTCAACGCCAGCACGCCCCAGCACACCATCTGGCTGAGCCGCTTCATGCCGCCGTCCATGCCGATCCACGAACTCAGCGTGAACAGCACGGCTACCGCGACGATGATGGTCACCTGGGTCGCGAACGTATCGGGAATGCCGGTCAGGTTGGACAGCAGGCGGGAAAACGTCGTGGCGGAAAGCACGAGCGAAATCGTCAGTGCTCCGAACATGCACAGCATGAACAGCAGGTCGACCAGACGGCCGACCGGACCGCTCGCGCGGCAACCGGTAATCGCTTCCACCATCGAGGCCAGGCTCAGTCCTTTGTTTTTGCGGACGTGGAAGTGATAGCACATCGCGACCGAGCCAATCGCGTAGATGGCCCAGGCGCTCAGACCGGAATGGAAGAACGAATAGGCCACGCTGAATTTCAGCGACTGCGGCGAATCCGGCGGCAGGTTCAATCCGGGCGTGTGATAGTAATAGGCCCAGTCCAGGAAGCCCCAGTACAGCGCCGACGAACCCAGCCCCGAGAGGATGAACATGAAGATCCAGGAGACCGTCGAATAGTCGGGAGCGCCCTCGCCAAGCCGGATCTTGCCGTACTTGCTGCAGGCGAGCCCGACGACGAACAGCAGCGAGCCGAACGCGAACAGCAGAACCGGCGAGGCGAAGACCGTCGTACACCAGTAAAGAACCTGCTCCGCGCCCGCGATCGACTGTCTGGGAAAAGCGGCCAGGCCGCCAACCGAGAGAAATACGATCGCCAGACTGGCGAGGGAAAGCGGCATATCGCGCCGGCCGGATCTGCTAGTGCCCATGACGTCTCCTGTATTTGAGGCTACCGCACGTCTTGCCGACGTGTCGTATCCACCTGGTATCGGCGAATGGTAGCCGCAAGCGCTTTGGGCATGAAACGCGGAATCCGTGAATCCATAAGATACGAATCGTGAAGAATGGGGCGGCGCCCCGCCGGCCCTCTCACGCAGCAGGCCAGGCCTGCCTGCAAAGCGCAATGACCGTATTGCGCAGCCATCGATGCGCGGGGTCGGCCTCCATGCGCGGATGCCACATGGCCGATACGCTGTGTTTCGGCAACGACACCGGCAAGGCAAAGCGCTTGAGCCCCGACGCGGTGGCGTGACGGCGTGTCAGCGCGTTCCCGAGGCAGCAGCCCGGCACCGTCGCAACGAAATCGGACGTGCGCACGAGCCGCATGGCATCCGGGAAGCCCGGCACCACGACGCTGACGGCTCTTGCGATCCCGAGCTTGTCGAGGGCGTCGTCCACCGGCCCGCTGAATTCGCCGACCGGCGACGCCATGACGTGCCGGCAGGCCGCAAAGCGCTCAGGCGTGACCTTCCCGCCGGCAAGAAGCGGATGCCCGGTCCGTACGACGCCGACAAATTCGTCGCGAAACAGCAATTCCTCGCACAACTCGGGCGCCCACTCCCCGCGCAGGCCCACTTCGAGGTCGATGCGGCCGTCGCGCAGCAGACGGGCATCCTTGTCGGGCTTCGGTGCGAAGCGCAGGCGAATATGGGGCGCGGCTTCGGTGAGTGCCGCCACGAGCGGCGCGGAGATCAGCTCCATGAACCACTCGCCGGCGCGTATCGTGAAGGTCGAAGAGAGCGCAGCGAGATCGACTCCTCCATCAGGAGGCCTAAGTACGGCTCGCACCTCGCCGGTGAGCGCATGCACGCGGGCGCGCAACGCCGCGGCATGCGGAGTCGGCACGAGCCCGCGTCCGGCTCGCACGAGCAAGGGATCGCCGGTTGCCGACCGTAGCCGTGCGAGTGTCCGGCTCATCGCCGACGTGCTCAAGCCAAGCCGGCGAGCCGCACCCGTAACGCTGCCTTCCTCCAGCAGCACGTCGAGGGCAACGAGAAGGTTCAAATCCAGATCGTCCATCGCCGCAGTCTACCGCAGGCGCCTGTTTTGGCATGGCGCGCCATGCAACTGTGGCTTGCATTCGTTGCGTCTTGTGCCCGTTCAGGCTTTTGACTATCTTGCACGTGTGATCGAACAAAGGATAACTCTCCATGCTTTCTGCCTCCACCAGTCAACCGGCCCCGACCGTTCTGATCGTCGGCGCCTCACGGGGTCTCGGCCATGCGATGGCCGGCGAATTTCTGAAAAAGGGATGGAATGTGGTCGGCACCGTGCGCGGCGGGACGACGCGAACGCTGCTGCACGATCTGGCCGACGAACATGAGGGGCGCCTCGAGATCGAGGTCCTGGATATCAACGAGCCTGCCCAGCTTGCCGCGCTACGCGACAGACTCGAGGGCAGAGTTTTCGACATGCTGTTCGTGAATGCCGGCACGGCCGACAAACAGCAGACGACCATCGGCGAGGCATCGACGGAAAATTTCGTGGAGGTGATGATCACCAATGCGCTGAGCCCCATGCGCGTCATGGAGGCGCTTCAGCATCTCGTCTCGCCTGCCGGGCTGATAGGTGCGATGTCGTCCGGGCAAGGCAGCATCGCCAACAATACGGTGGCGTTGCGCGAGATTTATCGCGGCAGCAAGGCCGCGCTGAACATGTTCATGCGCAGCTTTTCGGTTCGGCAAGCGGCAAGCGAGGCCACGACCAGGCGGGCCTTCGTGCTGATGGCGCCCGGCTGGGTTCGCACGGCCCTGGGCGGGCCCGATGCGCGCCTGACCCTAGAGGAAAGCGTGCCGAATCTCGTGAACGTGCTGCTTGCGAAGCACGGACGGCCCGGCCTTGAATATCTCGACTATCTCGGCAGGACGGTGCCCTGGTAATACGCGCCCCACGCGACGGGTGCCGGCCCCGGCACCCGCTTTCAGCTCACGCGGCCTGACCGGACTCAGCGGTGCGGGTCCTTCCCTCGCCGCACGTCCGGGCCTCCGCGGCTATGGCACCCGTCACTGCAGATGCTGGCCGCCGTTGATCGCGATGTTGGCGCCGGTAACGAAACCGGCCTCGCGCGAGCACAGGTACTGCACCAGCGCGGCGATCTCCTCGGGTTCGCCAAGGCGGCCCACGGGAATCTGCGGGATGATCTTCGTGTCGAGAATCTCCTGCGGCACGGCCATGACCATCTTCGTGGCAATGTAGCCAGGCGAGATCGTGTTGACCGTCACGCCACGCTTCGCGACTTCGAGTGCAAGTGACTTCGTAAAGCCGTGCATGCCCGCTTTCGCAGCCGCGTAGTTCGTCTGCCCGAAGCCGCCCTTCGAACCGATGATCGACGAGACGTTGACGATACGCCCCCAGCCGCGTTCGACCATGCCTTCGCAGACGGGCTTGGTCATGTTGAAGACCGAGTCGAGATTGGTGCGCAACACCGCATCCCAGTTCACCTTGTCGAGCTTCCTGAAGCTCGCGTCGCGCGTGATTCCGGCGTTGTTCACCAGGATATCCACGGGGCCCACCTCCGCCGCGATCTGCCGGACGCATCGCTGGCACGAGTCGTAGTCGGCCACGTCGACCGGATACGCAAGGAACTGCCGCCCTTGCGACTCTCTCTTTGCGAGCCACTCGTTCGCACCGGTATTGCCCGGCGAATGCGTCACGATAACCGCGTATCCGGCGTCGTGCAGCCTGACACTGACCGCTTCGCCAATACCCCCCATACCACCGGTCACGACCGCGATTTGCCTTGCCATGGAACATCCTCCTTGAACAAAATCGGGCACGGCCAATGCGCACGGCATAGACGCGCCTATCAAAACCCCATCTGAATCATTACGCACTGCTTAAAAACAGGCAGCGCCCCCATTCGATCAGAATTCGTTGTTATGTGCTGGACGCGCCGGTCTTGCGCGCCGGACTGCCGTGAGATGCCTGGAGGTACGGCTTTGTACTTTCAGGCCGGGCAGTCCGGATGTCTTGGGTCTAGTGAATGCAACCGACGGCTTGCAGAACAGATTTGCCGTCGCTCGTGATGCAGGGTCTGCGCCCTGCTGTCCCTTCTTCGAGGGATACGAGATGTCGTGCCAACAGGGTATCGAGCTCGGCTCGATCCAGTTCGACCTGATCGGGTGAGTCCTTGATCAGCATGAGAGTGGCAAACTCATGAGGGCTCAGCATGTCGTCTCCTTATAGTGTCGGTCTACGCCGCTGCAAGACTGAATAACCTTCCCGCCCCTTGCGTCCCTCGGGCGAGAAGTTGCTGATCGACTCGTCGTTTCCCCGCTTGTTCGAACCGTGACGTTCGAGATCACGCGGGCTCATCATAACTGTTCAATAGTGAATTGCAATATGTGGGATGAGCATTTCGGCGACAAGTTTCCGCAAAAATCCGGGCTATGCGAAGTAGCGCGCACGTTCGTTCTAATAATTCGTGCCGCATTTTTACGGGAGAGTCAGCCCCGCATGAAGCCTTTTGAATACCCGCGTAATGATCTGCCCAATGCCCCGCGGATACTCGGGCACCGTCGATACGATGAAGCGTAAGCAAACAATGTGTACTTTTGATTTCAACGTGCACAACGCTGGCGCGCAAGTTGCGTGCCGCCATGCAGGTCGCAGTCCTGATTACTCTGGATACGCTTCCACTGCATCGGACAGGCGTTGAAGCCGTAGCGCGGTGTCTTCACGCAGGCGGCAACGCGCGCAAGGCCATGTCCCGCCCCAACGCGTCCCGCAAAACCCTCGTGTATCATCTATCGCGAGCCAGTCAACTGGCCCCGGCTCCCATTGCAGGAGCTCACCGACGAGGTCTTTTTGCCCGCTTTTTGCCCGCTTCTTGCCCGAACGGGTTCCGAAATTCCAACAACTATGGAGTCTGGCAATGAAATCAATCGTTGAACGCGCGGCGGCGACCGCCGCACTGTCCGTCGCTCTCGCAGTTACCGCCCTGCCTTCCGTATCCTTCGCGCA
The DNA here is from genome assembly GCF_054968425.1 of Paraburkholderia sp. AV2. Lineage (NCBI taxonomy): Bacteria > Pseudomonadati > Pseudomonadota > Betaproteobacteria > Burkholderiales > Burkholderiaceae > Paraburkholderia > Paraburkholderia sp. AV2. The sequence continues at coordinate 180,599 of NZ_JBANLK010000007.1, read as the reverse complement.
AAGTTCGGACGCGAGCGCGCCGATGAGCCGCTCCGCGGCCCGAAAAGCGAATCATCAACTGGAGCGCCAGGTGGTGAGCGCACTCAGCAAGGCGAAAATCGACGTCGCCGATGTTCGCGTGATCGCCAAGCATGGGGAAGTCGACCTGGCCGGCGAGGTTGCCCACCAGAAGGAAGTTGACGACGCGGCCACCGTGGCGGGCCAGGTGCCGGGCGTCACCGACGTGAAGAACTATCTCACCGTCTATGAGGGCGGCGGACGCTAACGCCCGAACGTATGCGGCTTTCGGGCCGCACCATCGCGCCCGCCCCATCCATCCGCGCCGGGCGGCCGGACTGAACCCCGGCCAGCCCCTTCAGCCTGTCAATGGGCGGCCAGATAAGCCTTCACCGCCTGCAACCCGTCCTTCCCGTCGAAAGTCTGCACGCCTGCCAGCCATGGGTCGAGCGTCTGCGGATTCGCCTTCAGCCATTCGAGCGCCGCCTTGTTCGGGTCCTCCTTGTTCATGATGGGAACCATCACGTGATTTTCGATCGCCGTGGTGAATTTCAGGTTCGAAACGAGCTTCGCCGCGTTCGGGCATCGCGCCGCATAGTCGGGCGGCGTGGCCGTGAACACCTTGGCCTCGCCATAGTTCGGCCCGAACACGTCGTCGCCGCCGGCCAGATAGTCGATCTTCATCTGAACATTCATCGGGTGCGGCTCCCACCCGAGGAACACGATCCACTTCTTCTCGCGAATCGCGCGGTTGACCTCCACGAGCATGCCCGCTTCGCTCGATTCGACGAGCTTGAACTTGCCGAGGCCGAACTGATTCCCCTGGATCATCTTGTTGATCAGCGCGTTGCCGTCATTGCCGGGCTCGATCCCGTACACCTTGTCGTCGAGCTTGTCGGCGTACTTCTGAATATCGGCGAACGTCTTGAGGCCGCCGTTATAGACATAATCGGGCACGGCGAGCGTGTATTTCGCGCCGGTGAGATTCGGTGTCGGCAATACCTTGATGCTGCCGGCCTTTACGAACGGGTCGATGATCGGGTCCATCGTCGGCGCCCAGTAGCCGAGAAATACGTCGATCTGCTTGCTCTTGATGCCCGCGAACGTAATGGGCACGGACGCGATGGTTTTGGTCGGGTTATAGCCCAGCCCCTCGAACAGCGTCGAGGCAAGCCCCGTGGTCGCGGCGATGTCGGTCCAGCCGACGTCCGCGAAGCGCACGGTGCGGCAAGCCGCCGGGTCCGTCGCGTGGGCACTGGTGGCGGCAAGAGCAAGCACGCCAGCGGCGATTTTCAGATGATTGCGTTTCATGAACATCCTCTCGTTGGAAGCGGCGACAGACACGAAAAAATCAACAGGGGTTACACGCGACCGGACTGACGCCGCTCGGCGCTGGGCGCGTGGCCGAACTGGGCGCGATAGGCCTTGCTGAAGTGACATGGCGAATGAAATCCGCAGGACGTGGTCACCTCGGCGATCGTGGCGTCGGTCGCGCGCAACAGCTCGCGCGCCCGGCGCAGGCGCAGGTTCAGGTAGTAATGCGTGGGGGAAACATTCAGGCAGACCTTGAAGATGCGTTGCAAATGCCGCTGTGAAAGCTTGACGAGCCGCGCCAGTTCGTCGAGCGAAAGCGGCTCCTCGATATTGGCCTCCATCAGGCGCACGACCTCGATCAGTTCCGCGCGCGAAGGCCCCATGCGCGCGTCGATGGGAATCGGCTGCTGATCGCTGTCCCGGCGAATCCGTTCGAGAATGAACTGCTCCGAGATCTGCGCCGCGAGATTGCGTCCGAAACGCAGGCTGACGAGGTTGAGCATCATGTCGAGCGGCGCCGTACCGCCCGTGCAGGTGAGCCGGTCGCGATCGATCACGAACAGCTCGTCTGCGAAGCGCACGTTGGGAAACTCGGCGTGCAGCGCCGGCAGGTCCTCCCAATGCGAAGTGCAGTGGTAGCCGTCGAGCAAGCCCGCGGACATCAGCGCGTACGCCCCGGTACAGACCCCGCCCAGCAGCACGCCGCGATCGGCGGCGCCGTGAAGCAGCGCCTTCACCTCCTCGCTCACGGCACTGCGAACCCGCGTGCCGCCGCACACGATCAGCACGTCGGGCATGCCGGCCGCTTCGAGCGTCGTGGTCGGCCTGAGCGCGATGCCGTTGCTCGCGTGCGCCGTCGCGCCGTCCGGCGTGATGACCGACCAGCGATAGTGCGTCTCGCGGGCCAGGTAGTTCGCCATGCGCAGCACTTCCACGGCGGTGCTGAAGGCGATCATCGAAAAACTCGGCAACGTAAGGAACCCGAAATATTCAGGCCTGGCAAGATCGAGTCGGTCGGTCGTGGACACCACGCTGCGCTCCCTGGGGCCGGTTCAGCTTTGTGCGGCGACCGGATGCTCGCGCCTGACGCGCATCACGTTGCGCAATCCCGCGAAGCGCGGTGCGGGCGCCGTGCCGGGCGTGCGGCCGAAGCTTTCCGTAATGCGGTCCAGCATGATCGCAAGCAGCACGACCGAAAGACCGCTCTCGAAGCCAAGGCCGATGTCGAGCCGCTGGATACTGGCGAGCACGTCGTTGCCGAGACCGCCCGCGCCGACCATCGAAGCGATGATCACCATCGAGAGCGCCATCATGATCGTCTGGTTCACGCCCTGCATGATCGAAGGCAGCGCGTTAGGAAACTGCACCTTGTAGAGTAGCTGCCACGGCGTGCAGCCGAACGCCTGGCCCGCCTCCACGATCTCCCGGTTCACCTGGCGAATGCCGAGGCTCGTCAGACGCACCGCGGGCGGCATGGCGAAGATGACGGTCGAGAGTATCCCAGGCACGCGGCCGAGGCCGAAGAGCATGGCGGCCGGAATCAGATAGACGAATGCCGGCATGGTCTGCATGAGGTCGAGGATCGGACGCACGATCATGGCCACGTGCTTGTTCTTCGCGGTCCAGATGCCAAGCGGCACGCCCAGCACGAGGCTGATGAGCGTGGAGGACAGCGTCAGCGCGAGCGTGATGATCGTCTGGTCCCAGAAGCCCGTCGCATAGATCAGGAACAGCGACAGCGCGGCGAACAGCGCGAAGCGCCAGCCCACGCGCCAGAGCCCGACACCGATGAAGAGCGCCATCATGACGCCCATCGGGATGGCCTGAAGCCCGTGCTCGATCAATGCGGCGAGGCCTTCGATGAAGCGGCCGATCGAATCGAACGTGCTGGCGTCGTGATCGAGCAGATAGTGGACGGACTGGTCGACCCAGCTTCCCAGGGGAATGATCTCAGACATGGGCACCTCGACTGCGCGTAATGACCTTCAGAACGGAAGCCTGATCGACGGAACCGCAATAGCGGTCCGTTTCGTCGACCACCGGCAGCGCCGTGCGGCTCGCACAGACGCGCGATACCACCTGATCGAGCGGCGTAGCGCGCCGGATGCTCTCGACCTTGCGCAGCGACGGCGACGCGCTGCCTATCGCCTCGCGCGTCACGAAACCGCGAATGCGCTGCTCCGCATCGAGCACGAACGCATATTCCGCACTGCCATTCAACGAGGCGGCGATGCCCGACGGGTCGAACTGGCGCACGAGCGGCACGCTGTTGGACTGCATCAGGTCGCCGGCCGTCAGGTAGCGGCTCGTATCGACGCCTTCGAAGAAGGCCCGCACGTAGTCGTCCGCGGGGTTGGCGATGATCTCCTGCGGCGTGCCGATCTGCACCACGCGCCCGCCCTCCATGATCGCGATGCGATTGCCGATGCGCAGCGCCTCTTCGAGATCGTGCGAAACGAACATGATCGTGCGGCGCTGGTTCTTCTGCAGTTCCAGCAGCACGTTCTGCATTTCCTTGCGCTTGAGCGGATCGAGCGCGGAGAACGCCTCGTCCATGATCATCAGCGAAGGGTTGACCGCAAGGGCGCGCGCAAGACCCACGCGCTGCTGCATGCCGCCCGAAAGCTCGGCCGGCAGCTTCTTTGCGAAGGCGGCGAGGCCGACCTGTTCGAGCACTTCGAGCGCGCGCCGCTCGCGCGCCTTGCGGTTCATGCCGGCCACCTCGAGGCCGAACGCGGCATTCGAGAGCACGGTGCGCTGCGGCATCAGCGCGAACGACTGGAACACCATGCTCATGTCGGTGCGGCGCAGCGCCGTGAGTTCGGAGCGGCGCACCGCGGCGATGTCGTGACCGTCGATGACGACCTTGCCCGCCGTCGGCTCGACGAGCCGGTTGACGAGACGGATCAGCGTGGATTTGCCGGAGCCCGAAAGCCCCATCAGCACGAAAATCTCGCCTTCCTTGACGTCGAAGGACACGTTATGAACGCCGACCACGTGGCCGGTCTTCGCAAACACTTCGTCCTTGGAGGCACCGCGCGCCAGCATGTCGCGCGCGATTTTCGGGTTGTCCCCGAATACCTTACACAAACCTTCAACCACGATCTTTGGCGATTTCATCGACTCCATCTCCTCGTGGTGCAGGCGCCGGCCCGCACAGTGTGTCTATATAGTTGCCAGAAAAAACCGCCGCTAACCGACGAATTCCGACAGGTGCTTGCGGAAAAGCGACACGCCCCGCCGGACCGCCACCCTACCTTCGCTTTCCCTCGCGCGAAAGCCCGTTCGCGAGGGATGCTGCATTGCACCGAGGCTCATGGGCTTGCCCCGCTCCATCAGAAGCTGTGCGTGATCGCAAGGCGCCCGACTATCTGGTGCGAATTCGACGAAACGCCCGCCGACCCCGGGATATACGCGTAGTCGAGGATAGTCCCGCTCGTGTTGCCCGACACCTTCTGGTACACGAACTGGCCGTACACCGCGGTGCGTTTCGAGAAGTTGTACTGCGCCATCACACCGCCCTCGTTCCAGTGCGGCGTGGCATCGCCCGAGTCCTGCTGCACTTCGGCGCGCGTATAGGTGTACATACCACCCACGAAGAACGTCGGCGTCAGATTGTATTTGACGCTGAATTCCGCGTTGTCGAAACGCAGTCCGTTCGCCGCGAGCGGACCCACATAGATCGACGCCGAAGGCTGGTCCACATTCGTATGCGTATAGACCGCGCCGAGCACCACGGGCCCGATGCCGTAGTTCGCGCCGATGCCCCAGATTTTCTGGCTTTGCGCGGAGAAGCCCATGTCGTTGGTGGCGACGGCGCCGCCGGTCGTCGTACCCGCCCCCGAAAGGTCCTCGAAGGCCGCGCCGACCGTGAGCGTCGACCAGTTATAGGTGAGGCCGAGGCTGTAGACGCGGTTCTGCGCAAATCCCGCCTCGTTGCTGAAGCCGTAGAGCGCGGTGCCCGACAAGCCCGCGTAAGTGGCCGACGTGTACTTGACGGCGTTGCTCGCGTGGAAGCTGCCGTCCGTGTTGTCGTTATCGAGCGGATGCGCGAACAGATAGCCGCCCCAACTGCTGTTGACGGTGAGCGGCCCGATCACGTCGACGATCGAATCGAACTGGCGCCCGAACGTCAGCGTGCCGAAGCGGGTGTCCTGGAGTCCGACATACGACTGATAGCCGAACAGGCGTCCGCCATAGTAGAGTTGCCCGTTTTCCATCATGAAGCCGCTTTCGAGGTCGAAGATCGCACTGAGTCCGCCGCCCAGATCTTCGGTGCCCTTGATCCCCCAGCGGCTCGTGACGAGGTCCACGCTGGCCATCTGCCATGCGCTCTTGCCCCCCGTGTTATTCGTGTAGTTCAGGCCTTCGTCCAGCGCGCCGAACAGCGTGACGCTGCTTTGCGCATGGCTCGTGTTCGCGAGACTCGCAAGCGCAACGGCCACACCGGTCAGCATGGCGGCATCCAGTCTTTTCATGGTTCGATTCACTCCCGTGTGCCGAGGATGGAGAAACCGGGGCTCGCAGCCGCCGCCACGGCCCGCAAGGGAATGCCCCTTACGTACCGTCCGGCCGATACCGGAAAAGCGCCCTGGCCTGTGCCGGCGGCGCCCGCAACGCGCCGCCGTGGTATGCACAGTAACTGCCCATATTTCGGGTAACGCCATCAAAGACGACACGGATTGGTCGGTTTGCGACAACGGCGTCCATCTCGCGCCGTGCCGCCGTTCGGGCGCTCCGCCCGGCACTCCGGTTGGCGTGCCGATACCGGCGATACGGCGCGCCGATTCTATGCAGCCCGAAGGAAATACGGTGTACTCGCGCCACCGCCCGTGCACTCGCGCCGCGCAAAACCGGTGCCGCGCACGAGGCCTTTCTTTCGACATCCGGAGAATCCGCATGCCCGCAACCGTTCGTCCCCATCCTTATGTTCTGACGCTGTCCTGTCCGAGCGCGGCAGGCCAGGTGGCCGCCGTCGTCGGCTACCTCGACAAGCGCCATTGCTACATCGACGAACTCACGGTCTTCGACGACGACATCAGCTCGCGCTTTTTCGTGCGCTGCGTCTTTCACGAAGTCACGGACGCAGGCCCCGCCGCGCTCGATCTCGCCGCGCTGCGCGACGGTTTTCAGCCCATCGCGCGCGACTTCGGCATGACCTGGGCCATACACGACGTAGCGGTGCGCCCCAAGGTGCTGATCATGGTTTCGCGGCTCGAACACTGCCTCGCCGACCTGCTGTTTCGCTGGCGCATGGGCGAGCTGCAGATGGACATCGTGGGCGTCGCGTCGAACCATGCCGACTTCGAACCGCTCGCGCGGCAACACGGGCTTGCGTTTCACCACTTGCCCGTGACGCCCGAGACGCGGGCGCAGCAGGAAGCGCGCGTGCTCGAACTGTTCGAATCGAGCGGCGCGGAACTGCTGATTCTCGCGCGCTACATGCAGATCCTTTCCGATGCAACGAGCCGCCGGCTCGCGGGGCGCGCGATCAACATCCACCACTCGTTCCTGCCGGGCTTCAAGGGCGCACGCCCCTATCACCAGGCGCATGCGCGCGGCGTCAAGCTGATCGGGGCAACGGCGCATTTCGTCACCGACGATCTCGACGAAGGCCCCATCATCGAGCAGGAGGTGCAGCGCGTGGACCATTCGCTGGGCCCGGAGCGGCTCCTGGCCGTGGGACGCGACGTGGAATGCGTGACGCTCGCGCGAGCCGTCAAGGCGTTCGTGGAGCGCCGCGTGTTCATCAACGGCGAGCGGACTGTCGTGCTGTGAGTAGAGGCTGCAAAGACAGCCGGCGAGGCCGCGATGGCGAGCCTCGCCTTGACCAGTGGCAGAACGAAAGAATCAGAAGTACGGCTTCGCCAGGTGATGCGAAAGCCAGACCACCAGGACCGCGAGCACGAGCGCGCCATACGGCAGCCAGCGCCGGATGCCGGTGTTGTGCGCCTCGTCCTGCAGCGCCATGTCCTGCGCCATGCGTGCGGGAAAGCGGCCACGGTCCTGCCAGAAGTGGCGGTACAGGAACACCGGCACGATCAGCAGCATCGCGATCAGGCCGTTGCGCATCGTGCCGATGCCCTGCAAATCCGCGCCTGCGCCAATGAACGCGAGATCGAGGTAGCCGCACAGCGCGCCCGCCGCGAGCAGCCAGGTCGGACAGCGGAACGGCCGCTCCGCCCTGGGGCGATCCATGCGATGAATCCAGCCCGACTGGAGATTCAGGAATACGAAGATCATGTAGCAGACGTTCGAGATGGCCAGCACCGTCATGTAGTCGGACATCAGCAACAGGATCAGATTGAACCCGAGGTCGGTCCACATCGCGCGCGTGGGCGCGCCGTGCTCGTTCACGTGCGAAAGGTAGCGCGGCAGCCACCCGTCGGCCGAGGCCTGGTAGAGCGTGCGCGACGAGCCCATCATCGAGGTCATCACGATGAGCAGGATGGTGAGCACGAGCATGACGACCAGCAGATTCACCACGAGGCCGCTGCCGCCCACCATGCGCGCCATCGCCTCGCCCACGCCCGTGCCGTCCACGATCTTCGGATCGAGCATCCCCGCCGTGCCGAGCACGCCCTGGAATGCGAGCGGCACGAGCGTCATTACGAACAGACACAAGAGGCCCGACCAGAAGATGGCCCGCGCCGTATCGCGCCGCGGGTTGCGGAACTCGCGCGTATAGCAGACCGCGGTTTCGAAGCCGTACGCGGCCCAGCCCGCGAGAAACATCGCGCCGAACGCCATCGTGATGCCGCTGCCGTTCCATTTGCCGGACACCGCGGCCGTCACCGCGCCCTGGGCGTCGTGGCCGAGCGGCATCAGCGGCCACAGATGAGCGGCGGGCACGTCGCCCGTCACGAACGGCACCACGCCGACAATCACGAGCGGCGCGAGCGAAGCGATGCCCAGAATGCGCTGCGTGCGCGCGGCCTTCGACGCGCCGCCGTGCTGCAGGCGGAACGTCACGAGCAGAAATGCCGCGGCGACGAGGAAGGTCGCGTTGATGCGCAACGAGAGACCGTGCTTGACGAAGCCGAGATCGACGAGGGTCAGTTGCCAGGTGTTGATCGCGGCGTCAGGCGCGAAGAGGCTCGTGAGCATGTAGCTCGCGGCAAGCCCGGTGCCGAGCGCGAGCATGGGCGACCAGGCAAGCCAGTTGCACCACACGGAAACCGGCGCGATGAGCTTGCTGTAGCGCACCCACGCCATCGCGCCGTAAACGGAGGCCCCGCCCGACTTGTGCGGAAAGAGCCCGGAGATTTCCGCATAGGTCGCGCTCTGGATCAGGCCCATCAGGACCGCGGCGACCCAGATCGCCCACGCGGGCTGGCCAACGGTGGCCGATACGCAGCCGATCGTGAACAGCACGCCGCCCGGCACGCCGCTCGTGACCCAGAACGCGTCCTTCCAGCTCAGGCCACGCTGCAGCGTGTGATTTTCATCGTGTCCAACGCCACCTTCCAATGTCCCTTCGATGTTGCGCATGCCCGGTCCTGCATGTTCCATCGGGTGTCTCCAGCCATGTTCGATTCGTCCGACCTGATATTCGCCCCACGGCGCGCCGCTACTTGTCGACGACCAGATCGGTGAGCGGCTTGCTGCAGCATAGCAGCACCATACCCTGGTCAATTTCCCTCTGGCGTATGCCGCCGTTATGCTGCATCTGCACCTGGCCGGATACCAGCTTGACCTTGCAGGTGCCGCACATCCCCTGCGTACACGAGGCGGGCAGCCGCACGCCCGCCGCGCGGGCCGCTTCGAGCACCGACTGCCCCGCCGTGCAGCGGATCTCGCGATGGCTGCGCGCGAAGCTCACGGCGAAGTCTTGTTCCTCGGCGCCGGCGGCCTCCTGCACGGCCTCTTGCGTGTCTGCCGGCGCATCGGCGAGCGTCTCGAACGAGAAACTCTCTTCGTGATAGCGTGCCCGGTCGAAGCCCGCTTCGTCGAGCAGATCGCGCACCGCCTTCATGTACGGCGCGGGCCCGCAGGTGAAGATCTCGCGCTCCATGAAGTCCGGCGCGATAAGGCGCAGCAGCGGCAGGCTCAGAAAACCCGTGACGCCGGGCCAGTTCGTGTTCGCCCCCAAGCGCTCGCACACATACGAGGTGCGGAACCGTTGCTGGTTCGCCGCCATCAGGTCGAGCTCGCGCGCGAAGATGATGTCGCCGGGCGTGCGTGCGCTATGCACGAACACGATGTCGCGGTCCTCGCTCAGCTCGTGGTGCGCGCGGCTCATCGACATGAGGGGCGTAATGCCCGAGCCGGCCGAGAGGAACAGGTACTTGGCCGCCGGATGGCGCGCACACGTAAACTCGCCCGAGGGTCCCAGTACGCGCACGTGCGCCCCTTCGCGCAGATGGTCGTGCAGCCAGTTCGAAACCACGCCGCCCGGCACGCGCTTGACCGTGATCGAGAGCGTGTGGGGGCGCGTGGGCGACGAGGAGATCGTGTAGCAGCGGTTCACGGTCTCGCCGTCTATCTCGAGTTCGAGCGTGATGAACTGCCCCGGTTCGAACGCGAACGCCCGGCCTTGCGGAGAGCGAAAGAAAAAGCTCTTCACGTCGTGGGTCTCGTCGCGCACCTGGCAGCACTCGAGCGTCTCCTCGACGTCGCTCGTCCAGCGCGCCGGCAGCGCGCTCCAGAATTCCGGCTTCGTAAGCCGCCCCTCGAGCGGCTCGAAGGTTGCCGCATCCCGCATCATGGTGTCCTCCAGCTGCTCTCCGGCAGTCGGTGATAGGTCCGTCAAGAACGTATGTACGGCGCGTACGTTCAGGCCTCGATCTGCTCGGCAAGCCGCGCCACGTACCAGTCGCAGAACTTCTCGACGAGGCCCTCGGTGTACGGCGAATATGGGCCCGGTTCGTAAGCACTGCTTTGCGCACCGCTCTGCGAGTATTCGACGAGCGCCCGGTCCTGGTCGTTGGTCGCGCGCCAGACCGCCGTGAGGTTGTTCACGTCGTAGTCCACGCCTTCCTGCGCATCCTTGTGCACGAGCCATTTCGTGCGCACGAGCGTCTCCCCGGCGGAAAGCGGAATGACCGAGAAGGTCACGACGTGGTCGCTCATGAAATGGTGCCAGGAGTTGGGCTGGGTCCAGAACGACAGGCCGCCCAGATCGGCCTGGCGAAACTCGCCCAGCAGCTTCTTCGAGGCGATCTTCGCGTCGAGCGTCTGCGACTCGCCGCTGCGGTCGAGCGGCAGGCGCTGCGTGCGAAAGCCCGTGACGTCCAGCAGGCGGTCCACTTCGACCGACGGCAGGCTCAGGGTTTCCCACTGCTGCGCGCGTTCCTCGCAGGTCCGCTCAAAGGCCGCCATGCCTTCCGCGTTGGCGGCGCTCGGCTGGTAGCCGAAGCCGTACTCGTAGAGCGAGATGGTCAGCTCGGGATGGTTCGCCACGCAGTGATAGCACTCCCGATTGTTTTCCATCGTCAGCTTCCAGTTGCCTTTCTCGATGATGTCGATCGAGGCGGCCACCTTGCAGTTCGCCATGTCGTGCGGCAGCAGATAGGGCTCCATCGCGGCGCGCATCACGGCGAAGTCGACGGGCGGCGTGGGTGCGAGGCAAATGAAGATGAGCCCGCCCAGGCTCTCCACGTGGACGGTCTTCAGGCTGTGCTTGCAGCGGTCGAACTGGTCGCCCATGTGCTCGGCGAAACGCAGCTCGCCCGTGAGGCTATAGGTCCAGCTATGATAGGGGCAGACGATATTGCCGACGGCGCCCTTCTCTTCGTTGCACAGCCGCGCGCCGCGATGCCGGCAGACATTGTGGAATGCCCGCACCACGCCGTCGTCGTCGCGCACGATCAGGATCGAATCGCTGCCCAGCTCCACCGTGACGTAGTCGCCCGGCTCGGGAATGTCCGGCTCCACAGCCACCTGGATCCAGTGCTTGCGGAAAATCGCCTCCATATCGAGGGCAAAGATTTCATCGCTCACATAAAACGGCGCCTCGAGGCTGTAGCCCTTCTTGCGGCGGTCGACGAGCGCGCGGATGTCTGCCGAAACTTTCATGTGTGCTCCAGGGTGGGGCTGTGCCGCCAGGCCAGGCCTGGACGGCGCAAATTCAATAATCAATGAGTTGATGCTCGCGCAAATAGGCAAGTATCACTTGTGCTTTTTCGACCGAAGTTCCATCAATTACGACGCGGCCGCCACGACTTTCCGTCGTGGTGGCCGAAAGCATGCGCTGATGGCCGGAACGCTTCTCCGCCGCCGCGAGGCGCACCGGCCGGCGCGTGGCCGGGGCCAGCGCCCATTGCGCGGCTTCGGCGCAGGGCGCAGCGGCTGTTTCGCGGGTCTCGATTGCGCCGCTGCGCAGGCGCGCGTAGGCGTAGCGCGCCGTGGCGGCAGCAAGCGGATGAATCGCCACGACGGCGGGCAGCGCCACGTCCACCGCGCGGCGCACGCCCTTGGGCATGAATTGGCGCACCGCTGCGCGCCCCGCCTCCGCGGTGACCTCAACCGCCGCATTCACGAGCGGATAACCCAGCCGGTGAGCCAGCCGATAAGGCAGCATGCCGCTGTCGAACGCGCCTTCCGCACGCGTGCCGGTGAGCACGAGGTCGTAGCCGGAAACGCGCGATGCCAGCACGGCGGCGATGTCGTCCGTATCCTCGCAAGCGAGCACTTCGACGCGCGCGGCCCCCAGCGCCAGATATTCCGCGAGCGCCGGATTCGCGGCGTCGCCGGCGTGCACCACGTCGCAGCGCGCGCCGTGCCGCGCCGCGAGCGCGCGGCCGATCTCCAGCGCGGCTGCGTCGTTGCGGCTGTAACGCGCCACGCCGCTCACGGGGTGCCGCCCCGCGGAGACCAGCACGGCGATCTTCTCCAGCTTTCCGTTCATGCCGGCACTCCTTCGGTTTCCTGATTGAGTCTTGCGGCATCCCGAGGATGCGACGCCGCCTCGCGCGCGCGGCCGATCTCGTCGATCAGCGAGGCGATGGTCGACTGCGTATCGCCCACGATGGTCAGGTTGGCGCGCTTGACGATCGGCGCGCTCGCGTCGAGGTTCACCGCGATCACGTGCCGGCAGTCCTTGATGCCCTGCAGATGCTGGACCGCCCCCGAAATCCCGAATGCCACGTAGACGCTCGCCTCCACGGTCTTGCCCGTCGCGCCTATCTGCTGGTCTCGCCGGAAGAGACCGTTGTCCACGGCAACGCGGCTCGCCCCCACCGCCGCGCCGAACGCCTCGGCCAACTGGCCGAACGCGGCCACGTCGCTCACGCCGTTGCCCGCCGAGACGATGAAATCGGCTTCTTCCAGCGCGACTCGCGCGGCGTCGACGGCCTCAATACCCCGATCGGCGTAGCGGCTATCGGCGGCATCGGCGGCGTCGAGGGGTTCGCCGATATCCGCCGCGATCCGCTCGCCCGCGCCGACGAACGGCAGGCGCGGGTCCACGGCGCCCGGTGCGAGCAACACGACTCCCGGCAGCGCACGCATGGCCAGCGACCGCCTGGCATGCACATAGGCGCCCACTTGCGCGGCGTCGATCTGCACCACGTTCGTCGCGGCGCTCGCGCCGGCCAGCGCGGCATAGCGCCGGCCCAGGTCGCCGTCGCCGTAGGCGTTGTCGGGAAGCAGCACGTGGTCGGGCGCGAAACGCGCTACGCAGGCCGCCAGCGCCTGCACCTCGCGTTCGGGTGCGAACGCGCGGCTGCCGAACGAGGCCAGCTCGATGATCTTGTCCGCGCCCAGCGCGCCGCCGTCGTCGTGAAAGGCGCCGAACACCACGAGCACGACCTGCGTGGCGGCGCCTGCGATCAGGGCGGCGGCCGCGAGGGTCTGGCGGGCATGCTCGTCGAGCGCCCCACGGTCGCTGTGGGCGGCCACGAGCAGCGTGCGCTGCGCCGCCTGCATCGTGCGGCGCGGCTTCGTGCTTGCGCCATGCGCCGTTGGCATGGCCGCAGCGAACTGCGCGGCTTCATCGTGCAAAGCGTGCGTCTCGTCCGCCGCGCCAAGCGTGATCCGGCGCAGCCCTGCCGCCGTGATCGTGAAGGGCCGGCGCGGATCGATACGTTTGAGTGTCGTAGTCATCGTTTCACTCCAGCGCCGCGGCAACGAGTTCGGCCACGTCGAGCACTTCGGGACGCGGCCCGACCACGCCTTCCAGCATGGCCGTGCAGTTGGGGCAACCCACCGCGACCGTGTCCGCGCCGACGGCGCGCGCGTCGGCCATGCGGATGTCGGGAATGCGCTGCTTGCCGGGAATGTCGGTCAGCGGCGCGCCGCCTCCGCCCCCGCAGCAGCGGCCCCGCTGCCCATGCCGCTCCATTTCGACGACCTTGATGCCGATGGTCCGCAGCAGCTTGCGCGGCGCTTCCGTTTCGCCGTTGTAGCGGCCGAGGTAGCACGGGTCGTGATACGTGAGCGTGCGGTCGCGCCACGCGTCGAGCACGCCGGGCGCGAGCTTGCCGCTCGCGACGAGCTCCGCGAGGAACGTGGTGTGGTGCAGCACCTCGAAGCGCGCGCCGAGCGCCCGGTATTCGTTGCGCAGGCTATGCATCACATGCGGGTCTGCCGTGACGATGCGCGTGAAGCGCAAGCCCGACAGCGTGCCGACGAGCTGCTTCGCCATCTGCTGGAACGTCGCTTCGTCGCCGAGGCGGCGCGCCACGTCGCCCGTATCGGTTTCCTGGCCGCCGAGCACCGCGTAGTTCACGCCCGCCTTGTTGAGCACCTTCACGAGCGCGCGCAGCGTGCGCTGGTAGCGCATGTCGAATGCGCCCTCTCCGGCCACGAGCAGGACGTCCACGGCCTGGCCAGGCTGCGCGACGGGTGCGTCGAGATCGACCGCCCAGTCGTAGCGCGCGGCCTTGTCGTAGCCGCCCGCCGTGCCCGTCTCGCGCAGGTTCGCGAGCACCTCCGGCCCCTTGCCCGGCACGCTGCCGTGCACGAGCGTCTGGTTGCGGCGCATGTCGACGATCGCATCGACATGCTCGATCAGCATGGGGCATTCGTGCACGCAGGCGCGGCAGGTCGTGCAGGACCACAGCGTCTGCGCCTCGATCAGGCTGGAGACGATCGGCAGTTGCGGCTTGCCGCCGTGCCGGCCCACCTCGATGCCCGGCGTCGGGCTGCCGCTATAGGCGCTGTCCGTACCGCCCACCATGCCGGTCACGAGGTCCTGAATCAGCTTCTTCGGGTTCAGCGGCTGGCCGGCGGCGAAGGCCGGACATGCGGCTTCGCACTTGCCGCACTGCACGCAGGCGTCGAAGCTCAGGAGCTGGTTCCAGCGGAATTCGACGGGTTTGCCTACGCCGTATTCGTTCTGCTCGAGATCGACGGGCTTGAGCGCGGTGGGCGGCACCGCCGCTTCGTGCCGTTGAGTCGCACCGCCACCGGTAGCGGCATGAGCGGCAAAGCGGGCCTGGCGCGGGTGAAACGCCAGATGCAGCAAGCCGGCGAGCGCATGCTTCATCGGGCCGCCGCGTGCCGCACCGAGCGTCATGGCAAGCGCGCCGGCCGCGATCAGCACTGCGAACAGTACCGCGAGGCCGCCGGACAGGGCCGAGGCCGGCACGGCGACATAGAGCAGCAGCCCCAGCGCGAACGAGCCCAGCAGCCACGGCAGCGTGTCCCACGGCCCGCGCGAGAGGCGCGCCGGCACTGCCTGCGTGCCGTGACGGCGCCGCCAGACGAACACCGTGCCCACAAGCATCACGAGCGCGGCGAGAAAGATCAGCCGTTCGAGCCACGGCGAATAGATCGCCAGTCCGTAGTTGACGAACACGAGGCCGAACGCGGCAATCGCCCCGCCCGCCGTGGCAACGTGCGTCTTCGCAATGTACGGATCGCGGGCCACCACATGGTGCAGGTCCACGAAATACCGCTTCGGGATGGCGAACAGATTCGTCCAGCCGAAGCGGCTGTCCGCAGTCACCCGGCCGAGCCGCCAGTAGGCGGCGCGCTTCGCGAGCGCAAAGGCGAGACCGGCCACCGATGCCCAAAGCAATGCGGTAATGAGGAGCGCCGGGTTCATCGTCAGAAGTCCTTGCAAAGACGCAGCGCATCGTAAATGGCGCCGTGAATGTTGTGCATGGAGATGCAGTCGCCCACGCGGAACAGCAGGAATCGTCCGTTACCGAGCGTTTCGGCAAGCCACGGCTGCGGCTCGGCCGCGAAAAGCCGCTGCACGTCCACCTGCCCGCGGTTCACCGACTCCGGCTTCAGCGACCAGTACAGCGCGTCGTTCGGCGTCACGCCGTTTTCGATCACGACCTGATCGACGGCCCGTTCTTCCTGTTCCTCGGTGTACTCGTTGCGCAGCACCGCGATCTTCTTGCCGCCTTCTTCATAAACACGGTCGAGCCAGTAGTTCGGCGTGTGAATCACGCCCTGCGCGTAGAGCCGGCGATAGAAGATGGGGAAAGTCGTGCCGCCCACGTCGTCGGCCACCTTGACGTCCGGCGTCACGATCTCCACTTTCGAGCCGCGGCTCGAAATGAAATCCGCCACCCCGGCGCCCGCATGCGTGCTCACGCCGTCGTAGACCAGCACGTTCTGCCCCGGCTCGACACGCCCCGAAAGAATGTCCCACGAGCTCACCGCGAGCCCCGCTTCCACGCCCCAGTCCGGCACCTGCTGCGTAAAGCTGCTGCCGCCCGTGGCGAGCACGACGATGTCGGGTTTTTCCGCGAGAATCGTCTTCTCGTCGGCTGCCACGCCAAGGCGCCGGTCCACGCCAAGGCGCTTCGTTTCCATGTCGAACCAGCGCACGATGCCGGCCATCTGCTCGCGCTGCGGCGCCCTCGCCGCCAGCAGGATCTGGCCGCCCACGGCGTCCGACTTCTCGAACAGCACGACGTCGTGGCCGCGCGAGCGCGCCACGCGCGCCGCTTCGAGCCCCGCCGGCCCCGCGCCCACCACGACTACCTTGCGGCGCGGACCGCGCGACTTCTCGATCACGTGCGGCATCGTCGCTTCGCGCGAGGTGGCCGCGTTCTGCACGCACAGCACGTCGAGGCCGTTGTACTGGCGGTCGATGCAGTAGTTCGCGCCCACGCACTGCTTGATCTCGTCCTCGCGGCCGTCGCGGATCTTGATGACCATATGCGGGTCGGCGATCTGCGCGCGCGTCATGCCCACGAGGTCGATCATGCCGCTCGCGAGCAGGCGCTCGGCCTGGCCCGCGTCGCGAATGCTCTGCGCATGCATGACCGGCAGCTTGACCACCGACTTGATGCCGGCCGCGAGATGCACGAACGGCTCGGGCGGCAGCGCCATCGGCGGCATGCAGTTCGCCAGCGTGTTGTGCGTATCCGCGCCCGATCCGATCACGCCGACGTAATCGATCAGGCCCGTCTCCGCCATCGCGTGGGCGATCTCCTTCAACTGCTCGTGATCGAGCCCGTCCTCGTGAAACTCGTCGCCGCACATGCGCAGGCCGACACAGAAGTCGCGGCCCACCGCTTCGCGCACGGCGTTGAGCACCTCCACGCCGAAGCGCAGCCGGTTCTGCAGGCTGCCGCCCCATTCGTCGGTGCGATGATTCGTGCGGGGGCTCCAGAACTGGTCGATCAGATGCTGGTGCGCAGCCGAAATTTCGATGCCGTCCATGCCCGCGTCCTTCACGCGCTTCGCCGCAGCCGCAAAGTCGCCGATGATGCGGCGAATTTCCTCGACCTCGATGATCTTGGCGTTGCCGCGGTGTACGGGCTCGCGCACGCCCGAGGGCGACACCAGATGCGGCCAGTGCTCGCCGTGGAAGGCCGTGCGGCGGCCCATGTGCGTTGCCTGGATCATGATCTTCGCGCCGTGACGATGCATGGCTTCGGCGAGGCGCGCGAGCGGATCGATCACCTTGTCCGTCGCGAGGTTGACCGACTTCCACCAGCCTTGCGGGCTGTCGATCGACACCGGGCTCGAGCCGCCGCACACGGCAAGGCCCACGCCGCCCTTCGCCTTCTCCTCGTAGTAGCGGATATAGCGATCGCCGGGCAGCCCGCCCGGCTCGGCGTAGACCTCGGCATGCGCGGTGCTGACAATGCGGTTACGCAGGGTTAGCTGATTCAGCGTCATGGGCTTGAACAGATTGGGATAACGCATCGCGGGCGCCTCTTGCGCGAAATACAGTTGAAAAAACGGCTCGTCTGCCTCAGTGCGCGATCGGCGAGACTTCGAACAGGCAGCACGCGTGGTGCTCGGCCGCGCACTGCACTTCGCGCGACTGTGCGCGCGGCGCCGCGGCGGCGCTTCCGGCCGCCGTATCGTTCACCCAGTCCATCGCTCCCGCGAACCAGCCGGAAAACATGTAGCAGAGCTTGCCTTCCTTGCCGGGCTGTGCGAGCACGAACGACGAGTGCCGCAGTTCGATCGTGGCGCGGGACGCGGCCGGGTCGGCCTCGACGATCCTGAAGAGGCCCCAGCCGCGCTGCGAGAGGCGCTTCAGGTAATGCTCGAACACGGCCATGCCGGTGAGGCCGTGCTGCTTTGCTTCCTTCTCGCACCAGTGGTACGCGGACTTGTAGCCGGCCCGGTACAGAATTTCGGCGTAGGCTTCGCGCCCGAGCGCTTCCTCCACGGCCGTGTGGTTGTTCGTGAAGAAATGCCGGGGCACGTAGAGCATCGGCAGGGCGTCGGTCTTCCAGACACCGGTTTCGGCATCGACGTCGATGGGCAGTTGCGGTTGCATGCGGGGACTCCGTAGGGTGAGCGATGCCTGCGCCGGCGTGGCGGAGCACGCCGGCGGCACCTTGTTTTCAGGCCGTCGAGTGAAAAAGAGGGGAGCGCTCAGGCGCCCCACACGTCACGGAACACGCGGACCCAGTTTTCGCCCATGATCTTGCGGATGCGCGTCTCGCTCCAGCCGGCACGCTCCATCGCGCGCGTGAGATTCGGAAACTCGCCGATGGTGCGAATGCCTTCCGGGTTCACGACCTTGCCGAAGTTCGTGAGGCGGCGATAGCGGCCCTTGTCGTGCGTGAGCCAGTCGAAGAAGTCGACGCTGTAGCCCTGGGTGAAGTCCGTGCCGATGCCCACCGAGTCTTCGCCGATCAGATTGACCACGTAGCCGATGGCCTCGATATAGTCCTCCACGGTCGCGTCGATGCCGCGCTTGAGGAACGGCGCGAACATGGTCACGCCCACGAAGCCGCCGGCGTCGGCGATCTCCTTCAACTGCGCGTCGGACTTGTTGCGCGGGTGCTCCTTGAGTCCCGAGGGCAGGCAATGCGAGTAGCACACCGGCTTCTTCGAGAATGCGATGGCCTCCGACGAGGTGTTGCCGCCCACATGCGAAAGATCGACCATGATGCCCACGCGGTTCATTTCGGCGATCACTTCGCGGCCGAAATCCGAAAGGCCGCCGTCGCGCTCGTAGCAGCCGGTCCCGACGAGGTTCTGCGTGTTGTAGCAGAGCTGCACGACGCGCACGCCCATGTCGGCGAACGCTTCGATGTACCCCAGGTTGTCCTCGAACGCATGCGCGTTCTGGAAGCCGAGGATGACGCCCGTACGGTTTTCCCGCTTCGCCCTGGCAATATCGTCGGTAATCCGAACGAGTGTCAGCAGCTCGCTGTTATCGCGGATCATCTGCTTCATCGTGGCGATGTTGTCCACCGTCTTCGCGAAGCTCTCCCATACGGAGACCGTGCAGTTCGCCGCGGTCACTCCGCCCTTTCTCATGTCTTCGAACACCGGCCGCTCGAACTTCGAGATGTTCAGGCCGTCGATGACAATGCTGTTCTCATGCAGGTTGCTCATGCTTGACTCCGTCTTCGTTCGTGTTGTCGTTCGCGCGGTTTCGACGCGCGATCAGTAGATCGGGAAGCGCTCGCAGAGCGCGAAGATTTCGCGACGCACGCGCTGTTCGGTCGCCGCGTCGCCTTCCGGTTGCGCGCGCAACGCGTCGAACACCTCCAGAATCAGGCGGCCGATCTCGCGGAACTCCGCCACGCCGAAGCCGCGCGTCGTGCCCGCGGGCGTGCCGAGGCGTATGCCGGAAGTCACGGTCGGCTTCTCGGGATCGAACGGAATGCCGTTCTTGTTGCAGGTGATGCCCGCGCGTTCGAGCGCCTGCTCGACCTGGTTGCCCTTGAGCCCCTTCGGACGCAGGTCGACGAGCAGCAGATGATTGTCGGTGCCGCCCGTCACGAGATCGACGCCGCCCGCCGTCAGCACTTCGCCCAGCGCTTTCGCATTGGCGAGCACGGCATCGATATAGATCTTGAAGCTGTCCTGCAGCGCCTCGCCGAACGCCACCGCCTTGCCGGCGATCACGTGCATGAGCGGGCCGCCCTGCAGGCCGGGGAACACGGCCGAGTTGATCTTCTTCGCGATCTCCTCGTCGTTGGTCAGCACGAAGCCGCCGCGCGGACCGCGCAGCGTCTTGTGCGTGGTCGAGGTGACGACGTGCGCGTGCTCAACCGGATTCGCGTGACGGCCGGCCGCGATCACACCCGCAATATGCGCCATGTCGACCATGAGCCGCGCGCCCACGCTGTCTGCAATGGCGCGAAAGCGTGCGAAATCCAGCTCGCGCGGATAGGCCGAGAAGCCGGCGATGATGAGCGCGGGCTTGTGGTCATGCGCGAGACGCTCCACCTGCTCGTAGTCGATGCGCTGCGTCTCGCGGTCCACGCCGTACTGCACGGCGTTAAACCACTTGCCCGAGAGTGCGGCCTTCGCACCGTGCGTGAGGTGGCCGCCCGCATCGAGCGACATGCCGAGCACGGTATCGCCCGGCTTCGCGAGCGCCAGCATCACGGCGCCATTGGCCTGTGCGCCCGAATGCGGCTGCACGTTGGCGAACCCCGCGTCGAACAACTGCTTGATGCGCGAGAGCGCGAGCGCCTCGATCTCGTCGGCGAATTCGCAGCCGCCGTAGTAGCGCTTGCCCGGATAGCCCTCCGCATACTTGTTCGTCAGCACGCTGCCCTGCGCTTCCAGCACCGCTCGCGAGACGATGTTTTCCGAAGCGATCATCTCTACCTGGGATTGCTGACGTTCCAGTTCCTTGAGGAGGGAGTGGCGCACGGCGCCGTCGCGTTCTGCAAGGGACTGCGCGAAGAAGGGGTTGGCGTTCGACATGGGGGGTTCCGTTGGCGTCCGTGGGTCCGTTAGTAATGGGAAGCAGTGCCGCCGTGGCTGTGCCGGATGCGCGCTTCGCCCGACTGGCCTCGTGTTTCACCACCTCACCGACGGCTCTATTCTTGTCTTTCGCCGCAGCGGTCAATTTACGAATTCAGACGCGTTCTTTTCCATTTCCGCCATGCACGTCCAATTTCGACAAGTGAAGGCGGGCGGGCACGGTTTGCGTGCAACCGCCGCACGACCGTGCGCGGGTGCGCGGCCGCAGTGCACTCGCGGTGCAACCCGCAGTGCACCAATCGATGTACCGGTTCCGCATAAAGGGTCGGGCGCGTCGAGCCCGCCTGGGTTTGCACCAGGGTTTAGCCAGGGTTTGGCCGTATGGCACGCTTGTTGCACCCACGCGCAGAATTTGAGACTACAGCCGCGCACCGCACTCACTGCACCTGTTCGCGCTGTCCCCACACATAAAGCAGAAGGACCTCCCGCATCATGTCGCCGGCTCGCGCGTCCTCGTTGACGCATTTTGCGTTCATGCCGTTGCCGAACTTCACGATGATCGCGTTCACGAACGCCATCGAAGTGCTGCGCATGGCCAACTATCTGAGCGGCGAAACGCTCTACCGCTGGTCGGTCGTCAGCCCGACCGGCGGGCCCGTCGTCGCGAGCAACGGGCTTTCGGTGGATACGGGCCCCGTGGAATGCGTGGGGCGGCCCGATATCGTGTTCGTGTGCGGCGGCATCAACGTGCAGCGCGAAACGCAGCCGGCGCATCTGGCCGCATTGCGCCAGTTCGCACGCTCCGATACGCCGCTCGGCAGCCTCTGCACGGGCACCTATGCGCTGGCGAAGGCCGGCCTGCTGGCCGGCTATGCCTGCGCGATCCACTGGGAAAACATGTCGGCGCTGAAGGAGGAGTTCCCCGATACGCGCTTTCTGAAAGAACTCTTCGTCGTCGACCGCGACCGCGTCACCTGCACGGGCGGCGTCGCGCCGCTCGACATGATGCTGCATCTCATCGTGCCGCGCGTGGGGACGGCGCGCGTCACGCAGATCGCCGAGCAGTTCATCATCGAGCACGTGCGCGACACGAGCGCCCAGCAGCGCATGCCGCTCGTCGCGCGCCTCGGCTCCGCGAACAAATCGCTGTTCGAGGTGATCTCGCTGATGGAAAACAACATCGAAGAGCCGCTTTCGCGCGAAGAGCTCGCGCGGCTCGCGAACATGTCGCAGCGCCAGTTGCAGCGGCTCTTTCGCGAACACCTCGGCATGACCCCGACGCACTACTATCTGACCTTGCGCCTGCGCCGCGCGCGCGAACTCCTGCTGCAGACCGACATGTCGATCATGCACATCACGATGGCATGCGGCTTTCAATCGGCCTGCCATTTCAGCAAGAGCTATCGCGACGCGTTCGGCACCGCTCCCACGCAGGAGCGGCGCATGCAGGTGGCGCCCATGGCGCATGCGGTCAATCCCGCTACTGTCAATAGCCTTACATTGCACTCCTGATCGAGTCGTATCAGGCTCAGCACAACCCAGGACAGCAGCAGGTTCAAGGGGCATGGCGCCCCTCTCTTCATGCCGCTTTCAGCAGCCCGTGCGGATCGATGACGAATTTGCGCGGTGCACCGCCGTCGAATTTCCGGTAGCCTTCCGGCGCCTCGTCCAGCGACACGACGGTCACGTTGACGATGTCGGCAATCGGCAAGCGGTCCCACAGAATCGCCTGCATGAGGTTGCGGTTGTACTTCATCACCGGCGTCTGGCCCGTGTGCAACGAGTGCGACTTCGCCCAGCCCAGCCCGAAGCGGATGCTCAGGCTGCCCTTGCGCGCGGCCGCGTCGGCCGAGCCGGGGTCGTCGGTGACGTACAGGCCCGGAATGCCGATCGCGCCGGCCACGCGCGTGATGTCCATGAGCGAGTTGAGCACGGTGGCCGGCGCCTCTTCATGTTGGCCGTGGCTACCGTGGCCATGCGCCTCGAAGCCCACGCAGTCCACCGCGCAGTCCACCTCCGGCTTGCCGAGGATCGCGGCGATCTGCTCGCCGAGCGTCGCATCGCGCGAAAGATCGACGGTCTCGAAGCCCACGGCGCGCGCGTGCGCCAGGCGTTCGGCGTTCATGTCGCCGACGATCGTGCAGGCCGCGCCGAGCAGGCGGGCAGAAGCGGCGGCGGCCATGCCCACCGGGCCGGCGCCCGCAATATAGACCGTCGCGCCGGGCTTCACGCCCGCCATCACGGCGCCGTGATAGCCCGTGGGCAGAATGTCGGAAAGGCACGTGAGATCGCGGATCTTTTCCATCGCGCGATCACGGTCGGGAAACTTCAGCAGATTGAAGTCGGCGTACGGCACCAGCACGTACTCGGCCTGCCCGCCTATCCAGCCGCCCATGTCGACGTAGCCGTAAGCGCCGCCCGCTCGCGCGGGGTTCACGTTCAGGCACACGCCCGTATGCTGCTCCTTGCAGGTCGGGCAGCGGCCGCAGGCGACATTGAACGGCACCGAAACCAGATCGCCGACGCTCAGCGTCTCCACGTCGCGCCCCACTTCGATCACCTCGCCCGTGATCTCGTGGCCAAGCACGAGCCCGACCTCGGCGGTCGTGCGCCCGCGCACCATGTGCTGGTCCGAACCGCAGATGTTGGTCGACACCACCTTGAGGATCACGCCGTGGCCGATGGCGCGCCCGCGCGGATCGACCATCTTCGGATAGTCGATCGGCCGCACCTCCACCTTGCCCTGCCCTACATATACGACACCGCGATTGCTGCTCATCGTTTCGTCTCCATGTCCACTGACGTTGTCAACTACGTTGCATTCGACGCGCCTTGCCACCCTGCGTCCCGTCGCGACCTGCCCTGCGGCAAACGCATTCAGGCCGACATGCCGAGGGTAGCCCGCCGCCCGCCCAGCCGAATGTGCAAAACGCGACGCCGGTTTGCCCGTATGCGACACGACCGGGTTCTACGCTTCGAAAGCGATTTTTTGTTGATTGAACGTTCAATAAAAAACCGCTAATCTGGCCGCTCTCACCCAGGGGACACACCATGCCGAAAGTCGGGATGCGCGAGCTGCGCCGCGCCCAGCTAATCGACGCGACGCTGCTGACCATCGACGAAGCGGGCCTTTCCGGCACGACGCTCGCTCTCGTTGCGCAGCGCGCCAATATTTCGACCGGCATCGTGAGCCACTACTTCGGCGACAAGGACGGCCTGCTCGAAGCGACGATGCGGCACATCCTGCGCGACCTGTGGGCCGCCACCACGCGGCGGCGCCGGGCCGCGAAGGCCGAACCGCGCGCGCGCCTGCGCGCGATCGTCGCCGCGAACTTCGACGTTTCGCAGGTCAGCGGGCCCGTCATGAAGACATGGCTCGCGTTCTGGTCGCAGAGCATGCACGAGCCCACGCTAAGCCGTCTGCAACGCGTCAACCGCCGGCGGCTCTACTCGAATCTCAGCGCGGAATTCACCAGGGCGCTGCCACGCGCCCGCGCCCGCCGTGCCGCGAGCGGCCTCGCCGCGATGATCGACGGCCTGTGGCTGAGCGGCGCGCTCGCCGGAGGAGTGTTCGACACGCGAGCCGCCCTGCGCCTCGCCAACGAGTACATCGACCTGCTGCTAGGCGGCAGAGACTGATTCACGCGACACAAGACAAGGATTCCTGACGATGACCCCCTACGGCCTGCAACGGCTCTACATCGGCGGAGACTATGTCGACGCCACCAGCGGCGAGACCTTCGAGACGATCGATCCGGCCACGGGCGAAACGCTCGCGGTCTGCCAGCAGGCGAGCGAAGCCGACGTCGACCGCGCCGTGCACGCCGCCCGCGAAGGCCAGCGAGTCTGGGCCGCGCTCGACGCGATGGAGCGTTCGCGCATCCTGCGCCGGGCCGTCGAGCTGCTGCGCGCGCGCAACAACGAACTCGCGTGGCTCGAAACCCTCGACACCGGCAAGCCGCTCGCCGAAACGCGCACGGTGGATATCGTCACCGGCGCAGACGTGATCGAGTACTACGCGGGCCTCGCCCCCGCCATCGAAGGCCAGCAGATCCCGCTGCGCGCCGACTCGTTCGTCTACACGCGCCGCGAACCGCTGGGCGTGACGGCAGGCATCGGCGCCTGGAACTATCCGCTGCAGATCGCCTGCTGGAAGTCCGCGCCCGCGCTCGCCGCGGGCAACGCCATGGTCTTCAAGCCGAGCGAGGTCACGCCGCTCACCGCCACGAAGCTCGCGGAGATCTATCGGGAAGCCGGCGTGCCGCCCGGCGTGTTCAACGTCGTGCACGGCGACGGGCGCGTGGGCGCCATGCTCGGCGTGCATCCGGACATCGCGAAGATCTCCTTTACGGGCAGCGTCGAAACGGGCCGCAAGGTCATGGCGCTCGCGGGCGGCTCCTCGCTCAAGGACGTGACGATGGAACTGGGCGGCAAGTCGCCCCTCATCGTGTTCGACGACGCCGACCTCGACCGCGCCGCCGACATCGCCGTGACCGCAAACTTCTTCAGCTCGGGCCAGGTCTGCACGAACGGCACGCGCGTATTCGTGCATCGCTCGATTCAAGCGGCGTTCGAAGCGCGCGTTATCGAACGCGTCCAACGCATTCGCGTGGGCCAGCCCACCGATCCCGCCACGAACTTCGGCCCGCTGGCGAGCGCCGCGCAGCTCGACAAGGTGCTCGGCTACATCGAAATCGGCCGGCGCGAAGGCGCGCGGCTCGTGACGGGCGGCGAGCGCCTCGGCGGCGATTTCGCGCGCGGCCTCTATGTGCCGCCAACCGTGTTCGCCGACTGTCGCGACGACATGAAGATCGTGCGCGACGAGATTTTCGGGCCGGTCATGAGCCTCCTGACGTTCGACGACGAAGACGAGGTCGTCGCGCGCGCGAACGATACGCACTACGGGCTCGCCGCGGGCGTCGTCACGGAGCGGCTCGCCCGCGCGCATCGCGTGATCCATCGTCTCGAAGCGGGCATCTGCTGGATCAATACGTGGGGCGAGTCGCCCGCGCAAATGCCGGTGGGCGGCTACAAGCAATCGGGCATCGGCCGCGAAAATGGCATTGCGACGCTGCTGCACTACACGCAGCTCAAGTCGGTTCAGGTGGAGCTGGGGCCATACCGGCCCGCGTTCTGAGCGCCCACGTGCGGACGATGCCGACGCCGCGAAGGAGCAAGGCATGGCAAGGGAAGACTACAACACCATCATCATAGGCGCGGCGGGCCGCACGGGCCCGGGCGCCGCCGATGTCCTGAAGGAGCGCGGCATGGTCGCCAAAGAGTACGACTACATCATCATCGGCGCGGGTTCGGCCGGCAACGTGCTGGCGACGCGGCTGACCGAAGACCCCGATGTCTCGGTGCTGCTGCTCGAAGCGGGCGGTCCCGACTATCGCTTCGACTTTCGCACGCAAATGCCCGCCGCGCTCGCGTACCCGCTGCAAGGCCGGCGCTACAACTGGGCCTATGAAACCGAGCCCGAACCGCACATGAACAACCGCCGCATGGAATGCGGGCGCGGCAAGGGGCTGGGCGGCTCGTCGCTCATCAACGGCATGTGCTATATCCGCGGCAATGCGCTCGATTACGATCACTGGGCGCGGCGTTCCGGCCTCGAAAACTGGGCCTATCGCGATTGCCTGCCCTACTTCCGCAAGGCCGAAACGCGCGACGTGGGGCCGAACGACTATCACGGCGGCGACGGTCCCGTGCACGTCACCACCAGCAAGCCCGGTGTCAATCCGCTTTTCGAGGCCATGGTCGAGGCCGGCGTGCAGGCGGGCTACGCGCGCACGGACGACCTGAACGGCTATCGCCAGGAAGGCTTCGGCCCGATGGACCGCACCGTCACCGCAAAGGGACGACGCGCCAGCACCGCGCGCGGCTACCTCGACCAGGCACGCAGCCGCCCCGGCCTCACCATCATCACGCACGCGCTGACCGATCGCATCCTCTTTAGCGGCAAGCGCGCGAACGGCGTGGCGTATCTGCACGGCGACTCGAACACCACGGTCACGGCCCACGCCCGCCGCGAAGTGCTGCTGTGCGGCGGCGCGATCGCCTCGCCGCAAATCCTCCAGCGCTCCGGCGTCGGGCCCGGCGCCTGGCTGCGCGAACTCGGCATCCCGGTCGTGCTCGATCTGCCCGGTGTCGGGCAAAATCTTCAGGATCACCTGGAGATGTACATGCAGTACGCGTGCAAGGAACCCGTCTCGCTGTATCCCGCGCTGCTGCTGCACAACCAGCCGGCCATCGGCCTCGAATGGCTGCTCAGGGGCACAGGCATCGGTGCGAGTAATCATTTCGAAGCCGGCGGCTTCATCCGCACGCGCGACGACGACCTGTGGCCCAATATTCAGTACCACTTCCTGCCGGTCGCCATCAACTACAACGGCACCAACGCGATCCGCATGCACGGCTTCCAGGCGCACGTCGGGTCCATGCGCTCGCCTAGCCGCGGCCGCGTGAAGGTGCGCTCGCGCGATCCGCGCCAGCATCCGTCGATCCTCTTCAACTATATGGCCGAAGCGCTCGACTGGCGCGAGTTCCGCGACGCGATCCGCGTCACGCGCGAAATCATGCGCCAGCCCGCGCTGGACCGCTTCCGCGGCGAAGAGCTGAACCCCGGCGCGCAGTACAAGACCGATGCCGAACTCGACGCATTCGTGCGCGGCCGGGCCGAGACGGCCTACCATCCTTCATGCTCCTGCGCAATGGGATACGACGACATGGCCGTAGTCGACGCCGAAGGGCGCGTGCATGGCGTCGAGGGACTGCGGATTGTCGACGCGTCCATCATGCCGCAGATCACGACGGGCAATCTCAATGCACCGACCATCATGATCGCCGAGAAGATCGCCGACCGCATTCGCAACCGGCCGGCGCTCGCGCGCTCCCATGCCGCGTATTACGTCGCGAACGGCGCGCCGGCGCGCGGCGGCGTGGCGCGAGACATGTCTAACGCCGATGCCGGGCGAGGCGCGATCGCCGAAACCGTTCCAACCCGCTAGAGGCCTCCGTGGACCCGCGTGGCCGCATTGCACGCATCGAACAACCAACGGCGAAACGGCGGCACGGCGGGCGCCTCGGGCCGGGCCAGCGGTCGCACAAGGAAATAACCGCGCGCCGTCCTGACAGGCGTATCGATCAGTTGTACCAACTGGCCGGTTGCGATCAGCCCGTCCACGAGCGGCGTCCAGCCCAGCGCCACGCCCTGGCCCATCACTGCCGCCTCGATCACCAGCGAATAGCTGTTGAACGTGATCCCGTGCCCATCGGCGGGCGCCGGCAGATCGTGCGCGACGAACCAGTCGCGCCATGACATCCAGCGCGCCGGCTCGGTGGGCTGCACGTGCAGCAGCGGCAACGTCACCAGACCGGCCGCCCCGCTCGCCGGCCAATGACGCTCGGCAAAACCCGGTGAGCACACCGGCGTCACCTGCTCCTGGAACAGACGCGAAGACGTACAGGGAGCCCAGTCACCATCGCCGAACGCAATCGCGACATCGGCACGATCGCGACGCGGGTCGAAGCCCTGTTGCGACGTGACGATCCTGACATCGACATCGGGCATGAGGCGCCGCAGATCGGCAAGACGCGGCATGAGCCAATAGGTCGCGAAGCCCGCGTCGGTGAGAATCGTCAGTGCGCCGCCGGCCCGCCGCGCACGGATTTCGACAGTGGCTTCGCGGATCGTCGCAAGGCCCTCGCGCACCGCCTCATACAGCCGCTCCCCGTGAGGCGTCAGCACGACACCGCGATGCCCGCGCTCAAACAGCGGAACCCCAAGGTCAGCCTCCAACTGCACGATGCGCTGGCTGACCGCGGGTTGCGTCGACCCGAGCTCGCGGGCCGCGGCGGAAAAACTTGCGTGCCGTGCCGCGGACTCGAACACGGCCAAAGCCTGCATCGGAGGCAAACGCTCCTCTCCGGACATAACGCTCCCTTATACGGATATAAGCTGCCGTGGTCTTCACGAGCGCATTATGACCCGACATATTGGCGTCGTACACGCCTCGCCTGTCGAGCCGCCGGTCAACGTGAATCCCGCCCCTATCCATGAATCATCCGAGCAAACCTAATCTCCTCGTCCTCATGGCGGACCAGATGACACCGTCGTCGCTGCGCGCTTACGGCAACGCGGTCTCGAGGACGCCCCGCATCGACGCGCTCGCCCGCGAAGGCGTGGTTTTCGACTCCGCCTATTGCCCGAGCCCGCTTTGCGCGCCGTCCCGCTTTT
The DNA here is from genome assembly GCF_054968425.1 of Paraburkholderia sp. AV2. Taxonomy (NCBI): domain Bacteria; kingdom Pseudomonadati; phylum Pseudomonadota; class Betaproteobacteria; order Burkholderiales; family Burkholderiaceae; genus Paraburkholderia; species Paraburkholderia sp. AV2. The sequence goes on along the minus strand of NZ_JBANLK010000007.1, from coordinate 152,011 downwards.
CGCTGATGGCGGGTCAATTGCCGTCGAAGATCGGCGCCTACGATAACGCCGCCGAATTTCCGGCACAAACGCTGACCTTCGCCCACTATCTGCGCGCCGCCGGCTATCGCACCGTCCTCTCCGGAAAGATGCACTTCTGCGGGCCGGACCAACTGCACGGCTTCGAAGAACGCCTCACGACCGACATCTATCCGGCGGACTTCGGCTGGGTGCCGGATTGGGATCGGCCCGACGTTCGGCCAAGCTGGTATCACAACATGAGCTCGGTGCTCGAAGCCGGTACGTGCGTGCGCACCAACCAACTGGATTTCGACGACGAAGTGACGTTCACGACCCGCCAGAAGCTGTTCGACATTGCGCGCGAACGTCAGGCGGGCAACGATGTCCGGCCTTTCTGCGTGGTCGCCTCGCTGACGCATCCCCACGACCCGTATGCTATTCCAGAGGAGTACTGGAATCTGTACCGCGACGAGGACATCGACCTGCCGCGCACCACGCTGAGCCATGACGAGAGCGATCCGCATTCGAAGCGCCTGCGCCACGTTTGCGAGACCGACCGCACGCCGCCGACGGCGCAGCAGGTCCGGAACGCCCGGCGCGCTTACTACGGCGCGCTCTCGTATGTCGACACCCAGTTCGGTGCGATTCTCGACGCGCTGAACGCAAGCGGTCTCGCGAACGACACGATCGTGATCGTCACCTCCGATCACGGCGACATGCTCGGCGAACGAGGTCTCTGGTACAAGATGACGTTCTTCGAAAACGCGAGCCGCGTACCGCTGATCGTGCACGCTCCGAAGCACTTCGACGCGCATCGCGTAGCGGGCTCGGTTTCGACGATCGATCTGCTGCCGACTCTCGTCGAGCTGGCGACCGGCGAGCGCGAACCTGCGTGGCCCGATCCGGTGGACGGCAGAAGTCTCGTGCCGCACTTGCTCGACAACGGCGGCCACGATGAGGTGTTCGGCGAATATCTCGCCGAAGGCGCGATTGCACCGATCGTGATGATCCGCCGCGGGCGCTTCAAGTTCATCCACACGCCAGCCGATCCGGATCAGCTATTCGATCTCGTTGCGGACCCGCAGGAACGCAGCAATCTGGCGGAGGACCCGGCGCACGCGCAAACGGTGCGCGCGTTTCGCGACGAGATTGGCGTGCGCTGGGACCTGGCCGGCCTGCATGCCGCAGTGCTGGCGAGCCAGCGGCGCCGGCGCTTCCACTATGCGGCGACCACGCAAGGGCGCATCCAGTCGTGGGACTGGCAACCGTTCTCCGACGCGAGCCAGCGCTATATGCGCAATCACATCGAACTCGACACGCTCGAAGCCATGGCGCGCTTTCCACGCGTGACGCACGAGTAAATCCGCCATCCGATACCGATACCGCCACCCACCAGGCAAACGAAAGAAGGAGGAAAGCATGAAGCCAATCGGGCCCACCTGGCTCAGATACATCGCACTCACGGCGCTGCTTGGGGCAACGCTTGCCCCGACGCTGGCCGCGCAAGCTCAAGAGCCGCAAGCGTGCAGGCAGGTCCGCATGGCGGCTCCCGGCTGGACCGACATCGACGCAACCAATGCGGTTACCGGCGTCGTACTCAAGGCGCTCGGCTATCAGCAAAACGTCATGAACCTGTCCGTGCCGATCACCTATGAAGGACTCAGGAAAGGCCAACTGGATGTGTTCCTCGGGAACTGGATGCCGGCGCAGGCGCCACTCATCAAGCCATTCGTGGACAGTCATTCGATCGTCGTGCTGCATGCCAACCTGACGAATGCGAAGTTCACGCTTGCCGTACCCGACTACGTCGCCGCGGCCGGTGTGCATTCGTTTGCCGACCTGGCCAAAAACGCAGACAAGTTCGACGAAAAGATCTATGGCATCGAACCCGGTGCGCCCGCGAACCAGAACATCACGAAGATGATAGGCGACAAAGCGTTTGGCCTCGGCGACTGGCACCTGGTCGAATCGAGCGAGACAGGCATGCTCACGCAGGTCGACCGCGCAGTGAAGCAGAAGAAATGGATCGTGTTTCTCGCGTGGGAGCCTCACCTCATGAACACGAAATTTCACCTCACCTATCTCTCGGGCGGGGACACCTATTTCGGTCCCAACTACGGCGGTGCCACCGTCAATACCGTGACGCGCGTGGGCTTTGCCGACCAGTGCGCCAATCTCGGCAGGCTATTCCGCCAGATTACCTTCAACGTCGACCTCGAGAATCAGCTCATCGCGAGCGTCCTGCAAGACAAGGTCGATATGGACACGGCCGCCAGGAATGCCTTGAAAGCGCATGAGGATTTACTCAAGACCTGGCTCGAAGGCGTGACGACCGTGGGCGGCGCGAATGGTCTGGAAGCCGTGAATGCGGCAGTCGGGGCGCACTAGCGCCGCACATTGAACGGGTGCGCGGGGATATCCCCGCTCATTCTATTCATTATATGTAGTTATCCGAATTAAAAAACCGTCAACGCAAGAGGAAGAAATGATCGAACTTCGTCACAGGCCGCCGCGTCCCAGTAGGTACCGCGCCATCCCAGCCCTGATATTCAGCGCGTCCGCGTGGATTCCGGCCACGAGTCATGCACAGAGCAGCGTCACGTTATACGGTGTGCTTGACACCTCAATAGGCTACGTCACGAACGCGGGGGGAACCAGCGCAGCTCACCGGATCGGCTTCGTCAACAGCAATATCCAGTCGAGCGGATTCGGTGTGAAAGGCAAGGAGGATCTGGGCGGTGGACTGTCGGCAATCTTCGACCTGCAAAGTATCATTGTCCCGACCTCCGGCGCACTTGCCGAAAAGAACACGCTTTTCAGCCTGCAATCGTGGGTCGGTCTCGCATCCGACAAATACGGGACGCTGACGTTCGGCCGGCAGTACGATCCCATCACCGACCTGGTCGAACCCTTGACCGCGGATATCGACTTCGGCGCGCTGTTTGCCACGGTGGGCAATGTCGATAACTACGACGCGCTGCTCCATATCAACGATTCGATCAAGTACGTCAGCCCGACCCTCGCAGGCTTCACGCTGGAAGCCATGGCTTCGTTGAACGGCGTCGCCGGATCCGCTTCGGCAGGTAGCGTTTATTCCGCCGCCGTTTCCTATACCAACGGTGCGCTCTCGCTTGCCGGCGGCTATATGGTCAATCGCGTCGACAACCAGACGGCACTCATCGGCGGTATTCCGGCCGTCACGGCATCGACCAGTGCGGACGGACTCAACTATGACAACCCGATCGTTCAGTTTGCCAATATCCGATCCAACGAGATCGGCCGCCTGGGTGGTCAGTATTCCTTCGGACCATTGGCGGTCGGCGCGGCTTACAGCAACTCCCGCTTCCATCAGTTCGACACCAACGCCACGCTCAATTTCAATAGCGGATCGGCGTTCCTGCACTACATGCCGGGCCCGCTACTGGGGCTGGCCGCCGGCTATAGCTTCACGCGGGCAACCGGCAGCGGAGCGGGGGCGAACTATAACCAGGTTTCGCTCGGGTCCGATTACTTCCTTTCGAAGCGAACGGACATTTACGTCTCGGCGGTTTATCAACATGCCAGCGGCGACACATTGAGCGACGCCGACGCTCTGGTTCCCGCTACGGCTTCGGTGGGGGACGAAGGGTTTTACGGTACGGGCCGGTCGCAGTTTCTCAGCGTGGTGGGCATGCGGCATCGCTTTTAGCAAACTGTTGAAGATGCCTTCCGTCGGCACCTATCCCGGCAACTGCTCTTTTGGCTCATCGAGCATCGCATGCCGTACGAGTCCAGTTTGCGCGGGAATTCGTTAGCGTATTGACTGCCTCTGTCCGGCGAATCCTCAGGGGAAGCTCAAGGTGATTCTTGTCCGATATCAAGGCAGCCTGGCAACAATGAAGCTGCGCATGTATTTCGGAGTAGTCCGATATCGCCTTCTCGCTTCGATCGCTTATCAAGGAAAACATCGGCTAATTACATGCCGATGTTCCTGTCGCATTCCTTTTCCCTGGAGATTTCACAATGGCAGTTCCTCTGCACCTGTGGCTGAAAGACGAAGGTGGCGCAAATATTCAAGGTTCGAGCGACGTTCTAGGTCGTGAAGGAAGCATTGAGGTTCTTAGCTTGAGCCACGGGCTGCATTCCCCTGCAGACGGCAATACGGGGCGACTTGTGGGAACACGAACGCATCGCCCTCTGGCCATCGAAAAGGAAATTGATTGTTCGTCGACGCTTCTCTATCAAGCCGTCGCATGTGGCCTGACGTTGCAGTCTGGAGAAATCAGATTCTATCGAGCGACTGAAGCGGGACGGGAAGAGGCTTATTTCACGATATTCATGAAGAACGTGAAAGTGGTTGGCATATCGCCGCGAGTTCAGAATATCAAAGAGCTTTCTAACCAGAACAGGAATCACTTTGAAATCGTTGAATTCCGCTATGAAGAAATCACCTGGGCATATTCGGACGGCAACATGATTTTCAAAGACATTTGGAACTACATCTAAGGAGACGCTATGCCTGTACGATGCACATTCGCGCTAAACGACAGGGTAACCTCCTCGTTGTATTGTTCTGGCTTTGGTTCAGTCTCAGCCTATTCCGGCACGAGTTGGGGACGCGACGATCCACAAGCGACTGCAACTGAAGGCCTTGGTCCGCTTCCAGCGGGAACCTATTACATCGTTGATCGGCAGTCGGGCGGAATACTGGGTTGGGCGCGTGACCTCTGGTCGGAGTACGGTTATGGAACAACGGATCGAACGAAGTGGTTCGCACTATGGAACCCTGTCACGGGAGACTCAACCATGATTGACGGTATCAGGCGCGGGAACTTTCGTATCCATCCTGAAGGGCCGGCACACCTTAGTGAAGGTTGCATTACCGTTGTCAACCCATTTGCCTTTGACCAACTACGGCGGTACATCCGCGCCCATAAGCCCGACTTGCCGGTTCCCGGTAGCACGTTGCGCGCTTACGGCACGGTTGAAGTGCGATGAAAACGATGATACTGCGCGGCGCGCGCGTCCTTGGATTTGTCATGATGTCATGCCTGGGCGGCTGGTTCCTGGGGGCGTTTATCTCCCGGTCATCGCTATGGATGCCGGATTGGCTCTGGAGCTCGATGCGTGCCGCAGTTCGGGCAAGTGGCATTAGTGCTTTGTATAACGAAGACGATATTGAAATGCTTTGTCTTCTTTGCCTGACTATCACATCGTGCATGACGGTTGCGCTCGTACTGGGTGTTGCATGGTTCGTCATCGCCCGCTATGCCCGAAAGCGGCAGTCGGGAGGTACATAGCTGGCCCGGTGTCTCTTGCGTTTCAGATTAGCGGGCGGGGCGAAGAGCGTGTTATGCGACACGCCCGCTTCCGCGCCTCCACAAGCAGCGCCTCCAGCGCCCCCGCACTCATCCCCGCAGCCACGCGCCGCACATAGTCATGATGGTGCCCATCGAGCGGCGCATCGAGATACTGCGCCTGCAAATAGCGCAGCAAAGCAATGCGCCGCTGCCCGCGCGCCATGCTCTGTTCGAGTAGCGCAAGCGCGGCCTGCGCGTCACCCTCCGCGTAAGCGCGCTCGGTCAGTTCAACGGTATATGCCCGAGCCATGAACGCGAACCTCGCCGCACGACGCGTCGCGTACCGCTTGCCCCGCGCGGCGCGCCTCGTAGTCGGCGCGCGTCCAGTCGAGCTCGATTCCCAAACGCCGCGTGCCCTCGCGTATCTTCGGCTTGTATAGCGTGAGCGTGAGCGCATCGAGCGCCGGCCATCCGGAGAACGACAGTTCCGCGATCTCCATGGCCAGCGTTTCGAGCAGCCGCGTATGAGGTTTCGTCGTGAGAAACGCACAGATGCGATTGCAGTACTGCTCGTAGTCGATCAGCGTATCGATGCTCGCTTCAGAAGGGTCGCACCGGTACACGAGGCTCGCGTCCATCACGAGCGGCTGCGGCGCAAGGTGTTCGTGCGCGTGAATGCCCACGCGCGTCTCGATCGCGAGTTCGTCGACAAACACGCGCCAGCCCCGCCCCGGTCCGCTGGTCCCGGGCGAAGCGAGGATGGCGCGCAGGTCGTCGAAGGGCTTCATGCGACGAGCGGCGCGGCCGCGTCCAGCAGGATCCGCACGAAGTAGTCGGCGAAGCTGCGCCGCACGATCACCTCGTAAGCCTCCCCGCTGATGGGCACGAGAACGATCGAGGCCTTGAAATAATGGCTCTGTGCGCACTGGCCGGGCGCGAGCAAGCTCGGATGGAGGTCGAGCGGACACCCGCGCGCCAGCACGTCGCGCACCTGTGTTCCGCTCAGTTCGAGCACGGTAAACCCGCTGCCCACGTCGACAGCCGAGGCGAACTGGCCAGCGAGCGCGGCGGCCAGCGCCGCTTCGAACCTTGCCGGCTGCGGCTCGCGAGAGCGCACGAGCCACTCGTCGGGACCGAGCCAGAGCAGGTCGCAAGCCTCGCCGCGTGCGGTCGTATTGGGGCGCACCGGCAAGCTGCAACCGGTCACGCGCTCGACAGCCTCGACAAACGCGCGATCGGCCGCGTCGCCGCGCAGGTTCACCAGATCGCAAAAGGGTCGCTCGCTCAGACGAATCGCCCTCGATTTGCCGGCTTGATGAGCCTCGAGCAGATCGGCCACGCCGACGAGCGGCGACTCCTGCCACACCTTTCCGGCCGAGCGCTGCACGATGTCCGCGAGCACCGCCGTCTCGTTGCTTCTCGCTTCATTCCACATGTTGACGCACTCCTTCGGTATCGTAGAAGACCGGGCTCGCGATCTTCGCGGTGGCCTGCCTGCCGTTCGCGAGCGGAATCGTGACCTGCTCGCCCATCTTGCCAAGACCGCCCTTGACCACCGCCATCGCAATCGAGCGCTTCAGGATCGGGCTGTAGTAGCTCGACGTCACGTGCCCAAGCATCGGCGCCGTGTCGCCCGTTACGGGCCCCGCGGTAATCTGGCTGCCTTCGGGCAGCACGAGCTTCGCGTCTTCGGTCAGGAGGCCCACGAGCTGCTTGCGTCCCGGCTTCGCCGTATCGGAGCGGAACAGCGAGCGCCGGCCGAGGAAATCCTTCGACTTCGCGACCAGCCCGTCCATGCCAAGGTCGATCGGCGTCATCGATCCATCGGTATCCTGACCAACGATGATGTAGCCCTTCTCCGCGCGCAGCACGTGCATGGTTTCGGTGCCGTACGGCGTGATGCCGAACTCGTCGCCCGCCGCCATCAGCGCCTCCCACACCGCGCGGCCCAGGTTGGCCGGCACGTTCACTTCGTAGGCGAGTTCGCCCGAGAAGCTGATGCGCATCACGCGCGCGGCCACGCCCGCCACCGTGCCCGTGCGGTAGGTCATGAACGGAAACGCCTCATTGGCGAAGTCGACGTCGCTGCACACTTTCTGCAGGACCTTGCGGCTCTTCGGCCCCACCACGGCGAACGTCGCCCAATGATCGGTGACGGAGGCAAGCCGCACCTTCATGTCCGGCCACTCGGTCTGCAGCCAGCGTTCGAGCCACGTGAGCACGCGTGCGGCGCCGCCCGTGGTGGTGGTCATCAGATAGTGCTGGTCGGCCAGGCGCACCGTGACGCCGTCGTCGAACACCATGCCGTTCTCGTCGAGCATGAGCCCATAACGGCACTTGCCCACTTCGAGCTTGCTCCAGGGGTTCGTGTACACCCAGTTCAGCAGCTTCGCCGCATCGGGACCCTGGATGTCGATTTTGCCGAGCGTGGACGCATCGAGAATGCCAACGCTGTTACGGACTGCGAGGCACTCGCGCGCGACGGCCGCATGCAGGTCCTCGCCCGCGCGCGGGTAGTACCAGGGGCGCTTCCAGTTGCCCACGTCTTCGAACTCCGCGCCCTGCTCCTCGTGCCACTCGTGAATGCAGGTCTTGCGGATCGGGTCGAGGAAATCGCCCAGTTCGCGGCCCGCGAACGTACCGAACGAAACGGGCGTGTAGTTCGGGCGGAACGTGGTCGTGCCGGTTTCGGGAATCGTCTTGCCGAGCGCGGCAGCCAGAATGGCCATGCCGTTGATATTGCCGAGCTTGCCCTGATCGGTGCCGAAGCCCATGGCCGTATAGCGCTTCACGTGCTCGACGGACTCGAAGCCTTCGCGTGCCGCCAGCAGGATATCGGACGCCGCCACGTCGTTCTGGAAGTCGACGAACTGCTTCGGGCCGCGCGGCGCAGCCTCGCGGCTGCCGACGAGCCACAGCGGCTGCAAAGGCGTCTCGTCCGGCTCCGCCACCTTGGGCACCGTCGGGCGGGCCAGCGCGAAGCCGAGCGATTGCGCGGCGTCGAGGCCCGCGTCCACCGCAAGCTTGAGCCCGCGCGCGAGGCCGAACTCGCCCACCGCCGCGCCCACGCTCACTTCGGGCTGCACGCGCTTGCCCGGCATGAAGCAGGCTTTCTCGTCGTTCCAGTGCGCCTTGCCGCCCGACTGCGCGAACAGATGCAGCACAGGGCTGAAGCCGCCCGACATCGCCACGAGATCGCAGCCGAGCGTGGCGAGCTTCGCGCCCGTCTGCCCGTTCGTACAGGCGACCACGTCGACCGAACTGACGCGCAGCTTGCCATGCGCGGCCATGATGGCCGCGTTGTACATGACCTTCACACCCTGGCGGCGCGCAGCGGACTGCAACGCGCCTTCGCCTTGCGGGCGCGCGTCCACGACCGTCACGTTCGCGCCGCAGGACTTGAGGTCCAGCGCGCAGCGATAGCCCGCATCGTTGTTCGTGAACACCACTGCATTGCGACCCGGAATCACGCCGTAGCGATGGATATAGGTCGACACCGCCGAGGCCATCATGACGCCCGGCAGGTCGTTGTTGCCGAACACGATGGGACGCTCGTGCGCGCCCGTCGCGAGAATCACGCGCTTCGCGCGGATTTTCCAGAGCAGCTCGCGCGTGCCCTGGCGCGTGGAGACGGGCAGATGATCGGTCAGCCGCTGCGTGACCGTAACGAGATTGTGGTCCTGGTAACCGAACGCCGTGCTGCGCGTGAGGATCTTCACGTCCGGCATCTTCGCGAGTTCCGCCTCGATCTTTTCGACCCAATGGATCGCGGGACGCCCTTCGATCTCGGCCTTGCACCCAAGCAGGCTGCCGCCGGGCTCGCGCTGGTCGTCCACGAGGATCACGCGTGCGCCGGCGAGGCCCGCGGTGTGCGCCGCGGCGAGCCCCGTCGGTCCGCCGCCGATCACGAGCACGTCGCAATGCGCGTAGCACTTGTCGTAGCGGTCGGCGTCGCGCACTTCGGGCGCCTTGCCAAGACCCGCCGCGTCGCGGATCTTTTCCTCGTACTTCGGCCACCATTTGCGCGGCCACATGAAGGTCTTGTAGTAGAAGCCCGCAGGCAGGAAGCGCGAAAACTTCTGGTTGACCGCCATGCGATCGTTTTCGAGGCTCGGCTCGGCATTCACGCTCGTCGCCACGAGGCCCTGATACAGCTCCACTTCCGTCGCGCGAGCGTTCGGCACCGCATACGCGCCGCGTTCGAGCTGCACGACGGCATTCGGCTCGGCAACGTCCGCCGTCACGATGCCGCGCGGCCGGTGATACTTGAAGCTGCGCGCGACGAAATGCACGTCGTTGGCGAGCAGCGCCGAAGCGAGCGTGTCGCCCTGGTAGCCCTGATACGTGCGGCCGTTGAACGTGAAGCTCAGCGGAATCGCACGGTTGATGCGTCCGCCCGCACCGAGTCGGTTCTTCTGGCTCATCGCGTCCTGCTCCCTTGCGTGTGTTCCTGCGCCCCGCCGGCGGCGGAGGCACCGGTGGTATCCGGGCCAAACGTTTCGTATCCGTGAATCGCGTAGGTCACGGTGTCGCGCGTGACCTTGAACCAGCGTCGGCAGCCCTGCGCGTGCAGCCATTGCTCGCGATGCTCGCCGCGCGGGTTATGGCGCATGAACAGGTAATCGCCCCACTCCTCGTCGGTGAGCTTGTCGGTTTCGAGCGGGCGCGCGATATCCGCCTCGCCGCCGCAGGTGAATTCCGATTCGGCACGCGGTCCGCACCACGGACATTCGATCAGCAACATGGTTTTTCTCCGTTATCCCTTCACTGCACGTTCATTGCGCGCCTGGTGCACGCTCGGTGCACACTTAATGCGCCACGGCAGCCGCGCCGTGCTCGTCGATCAGATGGCCCGTGTAGAAGCGGTCCAGCGAGAACGGCGCATTGAGCGGGTGCGGCTCGTCCTTCGCGACGGTGTGCGCGAAGACCCAGCCCGAGCCCGGCGTCGCCTTGAAGCCGCCCGTGCCCCAGCCGCAGTTGAAGTACAAACCCTTCACGCCGGTCTTGCTGATGATCGGGCACGCGTCGGGCGAGACATCGACGATGCCGCCCCACTGCCGGTTCATGCGCACGCGCGAAAACACCGGGAACATTTCGACGATCGCCTGCAAGGTGCCCTCGATGATGTTGAAGCTGCCGCGCTGGCCGAAGCCCGTGTACTGGTCGATGCCCGCGCCGATCACGAGGTCGCCCTTGTCGGACTGGCTGATGTACGCGTGCACCGCGTTCGACATCACCACCGTGTTCACGACGGGCTTGATGGGCTCGGAAACGAGCGCCTGCAACGGGTGGCTTTCGAGCGGCAACCGCACGCCGGCCATGTCCGCGAGCGTCGTGGTGTTGCCGGCCGCGACCACGGCCACCTTCTTCGCCTTGATGAAGCCCTTCACGGTATCGACGCCCGTCACGGCGCCGCCGTTGCGGCGGATGCCGGTTACCTGGCAGTTCTGGATAATGTCCACGCCGCGCTGGTCGGCGCCGCGCGCGAAGCCCCACGCCACCGCGTCGTGGCGGGCCACGCCGCCGCGGCGCTGGATCGAGGCGCCGAGTACGGGGTAGCGGCTGTTCAGGTTGATGGTCGGCTCGATGGCCTGGATCTGCTCGGGCGTGAGGAACTCCGCGTCCACGCCGTTCAGGCGGTTCGCATTGACACGCCGCTGCGTATCGCGCACGTCCTGCAGCGTATGGGCAAGATTCATCACGCCACGCTGGCTGAACATCACGTTGTAGTTGAGGTCCTGGGCAAGCCCTTCCCACAGCTTCATCGCCTTCTCGTAGAGCGCAGCCGATTCGTCCCACAGGTAGTTCGAGCGCACGATGGTCGTGTTGCGCGCCGTATTGCCGCCGCCTATCCAGCCCTTCTCCAGCACCGCGATGTTCTTCACGCCATGCTCTTTCGCAAGGTAGTACGCGGTGGCGAGACCATGCCCGCCGCCGCCGACGATCACCACGTCGTACTCCTTCTTCGGCTCCGGGCTGCGCCACTGCCGCTCCCAGTTCTCGTGATACGACAATCCGTTGCGAAACAGACTGAAAATCGAATAGCGGCTCATCGGCTGCTCCCTCGTTCGTTGCTCATGTGTGCTCTCTCAATGCGGTCTCTCACTGCGACCTCTCAGGCCCTAGCATTCGATGACGTTCACGGCAAGCCCGCCGCGCGACGTCTCTTTGTATTTCGTTTTCATGTCGGCGCCGGTTTCGCGCATGGTCTTGATCACGCTGTCGAGCGACACGTAGTGCTTCCCGTCGCCCTTGAGCGCCATGCGCGAAGCGTTGAGCGCCTTGATCGCGCCCATGGCGTTGCGCTCGATGCAGGGAATCTGCACGAGGCCGCCTACGGGATCGCAGGTCATGCCGAGGTTGTGCTCCATGCCGATCTCGGCTGCGTTCTCTACCTGCGTGGGCGTACCACCCATCACGGCCGCGAGCGCGGCGGCGGCCATCGAGCACGCCACGCCCACCTCGCCCTGGCAGCCCACCTCGGCGCCCGAGATCGACGCCGTTTCCTTGTAGATGATCCCGATCGCGGCGGCCGTCAGCAGAAAGTCGACGATGCCGTCCTCGTTCGACCCCGGCACGAACTTCACGTAGTAGTGCAGAACAGCCGGAATCACGCCTGCCGCGCCATTGGTCGGCGCGGTGACGACGCGCCCGCCCGCGGCGTTTTCCTCGTTGACGGCCATGGCGTAGAGGTTCACCCAGTCGAGCATCGAAAGCGGGTCGCGCAGCGACTCCTCGGAACGCGCGCGCAATTGCACCGCGAGGTCGGCCGCGCGCCGCTTCACGCGCATCGGGCCCGGCAGCTCGCCGTGCAGGCGGCAGCCGCGCTCGACGCAGGCGGCCATGGTGCGCCAGATCGCGAGGAGGCCGTCGCGCACGTCCTGCTCGCTGCGCGAGACGCATTCGTTGCGCAGCGCGACTTCGGCGATCGAAAGCCCGCTCTCGCGGCACACGCGCATGAGGTCGTCGCCGGTGCGAAACGGGTAAGGCACCTCGCCGGCGGGACGCAGCCCGTTGATGCGGTCGCCGTCGCGATTGACCACGAAGCCACCGCCGACGGAGTAATACTCCTTCTCCACGAGCAGTTGACCGTTCTCGTCGAACGCCTGGAAGCGCATGCCGTTCGGATGCGCAACGCCATGCGTGCCGCTCATGAGCCGGCGGTAGAACGCGAGATGCTCGCGCATGTCGAACGGCACGGCATGCTTGCCGAGCAGCACGAGGCGCTTGTCCTTGCGGATGGCTTCGAGACGCGGCTCGACCAGGTCGGGGTCGATCAGGTCGGGCAGATGGCCCTCCAGCCCCATCAGCACGGCCTTGTCGGTACCGTGGCCCTTGCCGGTCGCGCCGAGCGAGCCGTACAGCTCGATCTTCAGGTGGCGCACGAAGCCGAGCAGGTTCGCATCCTCCACGTGAGAGGCGAACCGGCACGCGGCGATCATCGGGCCTACCGTATGGGAACTGGAAGGACCGATGCCGATCTTGAACAGGTCGAAGACGCTGACGTTCATGAAATGCCTGCTGAAAAATGACGCCGGAAGTGGGCGGATCGTGGCGATCCGGCATGACGTCACTTCACCAAAGCGAAAATTCCGCCGATAGAACAAAAGCGGCATGGCCGTGGGACAAGGCCGCCACCGCAGGCGCGGCAGCCCCGATTGTTCGTTTATGCGAAGATAGATGGCGCAAAAACACAAGTGTCGCGAGCGCCGATCAGCGACGCTTGAGTGACCGGCCCCGCAGCCCGCGGGGCGTACGCCGTGGCCCGCGTGGGCCTTTTTCGCTTCGCTTTTCGCCATGCCCGATCCGCTGCCGGTCACGTCCGTCGACGCCTTGCCCAAGGAGCACATCCGCTTCGGCATCGTGCTGCTGCCCAATTTCACGTTGACGGCCTTCTCGGGCTTCGTCGACATGCTGCGGCTCTCCGCCGACGAAGGCGACTACAGCAAGCCCGTGCGCTGCTCGTGGCGCGTAATCGGCGAATCGCTCGCGCCCGTGCGCGCGAGTTGCGGTATCCAGGTCACGCCATGGGAGACGTTCGAGGACGCGCCGCCGGTCGACTATCTCGTCGTGGTGGGCGGCCTGCTGCATTCGGGCCCGCAGGCCAGCGAGGAAACCTTGAAGTACGTGCGCCGCGCGGCGCAGGCGGGCACCACGCTCGTCGGCATCTGCACGGGCGTGTTCGCGCTCATGCGCGCGGGCGTGCTGGACGGGCACCGCATCTGCGTGAGCTGGTTCCACTACTGGGATTTCGTCGAGCGCTTTCCGGCCGTCAATGCCGACGCCCTCGTGGCCGACCGCCTGTTCGTGATCGACCGGCGGCGCATCACCTGCTCGGGCGGGCGCGCCGCCATCGACGTGGCCGCCGCCATTTTGCTGCGCCACTTCGACCACGCCACGGTGCAAAAGGCGCTGCGTATCCTGCTCGTGGGCGAGCTGCAGCAAGGCAACGCCCCCCAGCCTCAGCCGCCGGGGCTGGAGCCGGCCACGCACCCCAAGGTGAAGCGCGCCATTCTCCTGATGGAGCAGCAGGTCGGGCGGACGGTGCCGCTAGAGGAGCTGGCCTGCAAGCTGAACCTTTCGCCGCGGCAACTGGAGCGTCTGTTCAAGGCGGAGACGGGGAAAAGCCCGCGCGCGTTCGCCAACCAGATCCGCCTGCGCACGGCCGCGTGGCTGCTCACGAGTTCGGATCGAACCGTCGCCGACATCGCATCGAGCTGCGGGTTTTCGGACGCCTCTCACCTGGGACGCGAGTTCCGCAAACAGTTCGGTGTGCCACCGATCGTGTACCGGAACAACGAAACGGCACGGCCAGCCGAAACCCCGTCGCTCGACGCGATTCACTGACGCCTCGCTCGGGGCATCCCTGCCAGGAAGCCGACGTAGACGCGTCATGACTGGCAAGCGCGCTCGCACAGATAGACGGTCAGGTCGGTTGCCGGCACCGCCGCCGACATGCGGCGCAACGTATCCACGACGAACCCGCGGTGAAATGTGTAGTGATTGACGACGTGGAAGAGGATTTCGCGCCGCGTCATCGTGCCTTCGCCGCCATCAAGGAATCGAAAGCGGACAGGCTCGTCCAGTTCGAGCGCGTTCACCGTGTCGATCCACGTCACCAACCGCGTATCGAGGTCCCGTTGCATCGCGCGCAGTGCGCCGAACGTCGTCGAATCCGGAACATTGCGCACGGTGAATCCATGGGAACGCTGTTCCAGATGAGCCTGGAAAATCGCACCCACGGCGTAGCCATGCCCCAACGTGCGCAGCACGCTGCCGAAGGTCGTCTCCAGGGGCGCCGTGACCGCCTCCTCGGGCAGCCCCGCCACCACGTCGTAAATCGTCTCGTTCGCCCATTGGCTATATCGGGCCAACATGGGTTCGTTACGCAGTGCCATTGGTGTTTCTCCACGCCATGATTGAACAACAGGAAAGCCGGTCGTACCCGTTGCCCGCATGGTAAATGCCGGTGCCTCATCGGGCTCTTATAATCAGGTCAATCTGACAATAGTTCGGGCCATGCCAACCGCCATTCCGGTCAGCTACGTGGAAGTCCCGCGGGACGTCATCGCCACGGAGCGTCTTTATCCTTCGGGTTTCGTCCATCCCGACCACACGCATGCGCGCGGTCAGTTTGCCTACGCGGCCGAAGGAGCGATGACGGTATTGACGAGTGCGGGAAACTGGATGGTTCCGCCCCGGTGCGCCGTGTGGCTTCCCGCCGAGTTTCCCCACGAGATGCGAATGAGCGGCCAGGTGCGCATGCTCAACGCCTTTGTCGACGAACGTGCGAAACAGGCCAGCCGGCTGCCCCGGCAATGCTGTGTCCTGGGTACGTCCGCCTTGCTCAGGAATCTGATCTCGGAAGCCGTGCATCAGCCCGCGCTATACAAACCGATGACACGCGCGGAACGGATCATGGCGTTGCTCCTCGATGAGATCGCCACCATGCAGCCGTTGCCGCTCAATGCCCCCTTGCCAGACGAGCCGCGCCTGGCGGCGCTTTGCCGGGACCTGCTGGCCGCGCCGTCCGTGTCGCTCAGTCTCGACGAAGCGGCACGCCGCACAGGACTCAGCCGCCGCAGTTTTACCCGGCTGTTCCGCGAGGAGTTGGGAATCAGCTTCGTCGCCTGGCGGCAGCAGGCATGTCTGCTCGCCGCCATTGCCCGGTTTGCGCAGGGCGAGTCGATCACCCGCGTAGCCTACGAACTCGGCTACAGCAGCCCGACGGCGTTTTCCAACATGTTCAAGCGCGTCGTCGGCATCGCCCCTCACCGCTATCAGGCGTAGGTGGTCTTGACCGGCGCTGTCTCGCCCGGCGTCAGACGCACTTCGGCCTGTTGCGGCAACGGGCGCCGGATGCAGTAGTCCGGATCTTTACGCTGGCGCCACAGGGCCGGGATGATTTCGCGGTAGGCGGCGAATAATCCGCGCGGCGCCGGCGGACATTGGGCCTGAATCAGCGCGTGCAGTTTCGGCAGGTTGTAGAACGGCACCATCGGAAACATGTGGTGCTCGATGTGATAGTTCATCTTCATGTAGAGGAAGCCGAACAGCGGGTTGAACAGCACGGTGCGCGTGTTCAGACGATGGTCCAGCACATCTTCGGCGAGGCCCGCATGCTGGGTGATGTTGAAGACCTGCGTGAGCGGCGAACCGTAAAAGCGCGGCAGAACGATGAACAGGGCTGGCAGGATGCTGTGAATGGCGACGCACCACGCCGCGGTTGCGGCGAAGATCGCCGTATAGATCCGGCTGGAGAAGACCATCCGCCCGATTTCCGATGCTGGCACGAATGTTCGCGTCGCGTTGCTCACGCTGCCGAAGGCATGACGGATGGTGCGCAGCACCTCGATCGTGCCGGACTTCAGGAAAAAGAAGTCGGCGAGCAGGCCGAGCAGACTGACCGGGCGCGGAAAGGCAATTTCACGGTCGTTGCCGGCAATCAGCGTGTTGGTGTGATGGCGCACGTGGCTCCAGCGCCAGTAGACCGTCTCGTGCAGCGCGAGAAACGAAGTCAGTTGAAAAAAGACCTTGTTAAGCCAGGTAGTCCTGAACGGTGTGCCGTGCGAAAGCTCATGCGCGCCATGCTCGCCGGCCGCGTAGAACAGACCGTATAGCGCGAACGCCGGCACGGCCCAGATCGTCCCCCAGCAGTGCCAGGCCAGCACGCCGCTGCCCATCAGCAGAAGCAGCCAGCTCCCCAGATACTGGAGGCCTTGCCAGTCGCTGCGCCGCATCAGTGCCTTCATCGTCTTGCGGTCCACCGTGCAGGCGAACCATTGCGCCGACACCAGCCCCTTCGCCGCCGCCTCCCGGCCTCGCGGCCCATCCAGCCGGTAATCTCGCACCCTCGCGGAATCTATCATTTCGCATCATCCCATGCCCGTCACGAACGCTCTCGAACGATCTTCGAGACCCTGTTGATTGCGATGGCCTGTCGCTGATTTCGAGTATAGTGAGGCACTGCGCCTCGCCAACGAGGTTCAGGGATTTCGCCTCACGATCCATCATCACATGCCGGGCATATTTGATAGTTTTTTATCAGGAAGGAAGGCAGGTAGCCATGTATCCGACCATGATGGATGTGGCCCGCGAAGCGGGCGTAGGCGTGGCCACGGTGGACCGGGTCATCAACAAGCGCGCCAAGGTCCGGCCCGAGACCGCACAACAGGTGCTCGAAGCGGCCGAACGACTCGGCTTTCGCCGGGCCGGTCTGATCCGGCATCGCATCGACGAGCGTACGGATGGCTACAAGCTCGGCTTCCTCCTTCAAAAGCGCAGCGTCCAGTTCTATCGCGACCTGGGCGATGCGCTGCATACGGCCGCCGGCACGTACAGCGCCGCTCCCGTCAAAGCCGTGATCGAGCATCTGGACGAACTGACGCCACGGCATGTCGCGGCGAAGCTGCAGGCGCTGTCCGGCAAAGTGGACGCCGTTGCCATAGTGGCGGCCGATCATCCGCAGATCAGCCAGGCCATCGACCAGCTCGCCCACGAGGGCACGCCGGTGTTCGCCCTGCTTTCCGATCTGAGCGCGCAAGGCTGCGCCGGGCACGTCGGCATCGATCATCGCAAGGTTGGGCGCACCGCGGCCTGGGCCGTCTCGCGGCTCAGTAAAACGCCGGGCAAGGTAGTCGTCATGCTGGGCAGCCACCGCTATCTGTGCCAGGAGCAGGCGGAAATCAGTTTCCGCGGCTATATGCGCGAGTACGCCCCGGACTTCGAGGTGATGGAAACCCTGGTCAGCCTGGAAGACATTCATCTGGCTCACGAGGCGACGCTCGACCTGCTCAGGCGCCAGCCGGACCTGGTGGGCATCTTCGTGGCGGGCGGCGGCATCGAGGGCGTGATTCAGGCGTTGCAGGACGATGACGTGCCGCGAAGACTGGTCACGGTATGCATGGATCTCACCCAGATCACCCGGCAGGCGCTGATCGAAGGGCAAGTCGATCTGGTGATCTCGCATCCCCTCGACGGAATGGCGAGCCGGCTGGTGAACGCGATGATCGAGGCGTCGCGCGACAACGGCATGTACCGGTCGATCCAGTCGCTCCTGCCGTTCGTCACTTATACCGAAGCCAATGTGTAGCCTGCCGCGGCTGACGAAAAAAACCCCCGGAGGGGCCGGGGGCGTTACAAAGGGCTCTGGTTGATACACCGCGCAGCCAGGCTAGGGGAGAAAGCTGGCGTGTGCGGCGGAAATCAGCATAACGCATCGAACCGGGCAACAGGTTTCCGGAAAATTTCGGATTGTTAGTGGATCAGCGGAAAGCGCTACCGCGCAATGAACCCGCCCCGCTCAGTCGCTTACGGGAACATTCTCCAGACGATACCCCACACCGTAGATCGACCGAACCAATTCCTGACCTGGACGGATCGCCTCGATTTTCTTGCGCAGATTCTTCACGTGCGAGTCGATGGTACGGTCCGCCACGACGCGATGATCGTCGTAGAGCGTCCGCAGCAAATAGTCGCGCGCGTAGATGCGCCCCGCGCCGGCATGCAGCAACGCGAGGAGCCGGAATTCGACCGGCGTGAGGTTGAGCTCCTTGCCATCGAGCTTCGCGACATGGTGTTGCCTGTCGATCACGAAGGGCGACGGCACGGCGTCTTCGCCCTCGTGCCCGGCGCGCGAGCGAACCTCGGCGCGGCGCAGTATGGCCTTCACGCGAGCAACCACTTCACGCGGGCTGAACGGCTTGCACACGTAGTCGTCCGCGCCCAGTTCGAGACCGAGCAGGCGATCGATCTCGTCCACGCGCGCCGTGATGATCATCACGGGAATTTCCGAAAACGTCCGCAGTTCACGGCATACGTCGAGTCCGGTGCGCCCGGGAAGCATCAGGTCGAGCAGCACCATGGCGGGCTGCTGCTCGCGCACGTAAGGCACGACGTCGCGGCCGTCTTCGAGGATCGCCGGCGTAAAGTTCTCGGCGGCCAGATAGTCGGCCAGCAGGGCCGAGAGCTTCGGCTCGTCCTCGACGATCAGGACGGTGGAGGGGGCGGCGGCGTCAGTCATGAGCGGAATTCAGACGTGGGAGTCGAACGAGTATCCTCAGACCGCCAAGCGGCGAGCGGGAGGCCTCGATGGTGCCGTTGTGGCGTTGAACGATGTGCTTGCACAGTGCAAGCCCAAGGCCCGCGCCGCCACTCTGGCGGCTGCGCGAGGAATCGACGCGGAAGAAGCGTTCGAACAGATGCGGCAACAGCGGATCGGGAACGGGCGGATACGAGTCTTGCACGTCGACGATCACCGTATCCTCCGCAGTCCTGATCGCCACGCGCGCGAGACCACCCGCGTTCGTGTAGCGCAGCGCGTTTTCCAGCAGGTTCTTGCAGAGTTGGGTGAGCCGGTAAGGATCGCCGGAAATGGCGGTCTCGCCGCTCCCGCCCTCGGCCTCGAATTCGAGCGCGATGCTTCTTGCCGCGAGGCGCTCGCGGAAGGCGTCGCAGGCCGCTTCGACGACCGGCACGACATCGAGCGAAACCATCTCGAACGAGAGCTGGCCGATATCCGCCAGCGCGAGTTCGTAGAGGTCGTCGATCAACTGGTTGAGCATCCCCACTTCGGCTTGCAGCGAGGCGAGGGTCGCGGCATCCGGGCGGCGCACGCCGTCCTCGATGGCTTCGAGCTCGCCGCGCAACACCGAGAGCGGCGTGCGCAACTCGTGCGAAATGTCGGCAATGAAGTCTCGCCGCATCCGCTCGTTCTTTTCGAGCGACTGCGCGAGCTGGTTGAAATTGCTCGCGAGCGTCTGCAATTCGTCGCCGCCGGTTTCGCTGACGCGCGTAGCGTAATCGCCGCCTGCCAGCCGGTGCGTGGCGCCGACGATGCGCTTCACGGGCGCCAGCAGAATACGCGCAAGCAGGATCGAGATCGCGGCGGAAAGCAGAATCGTAAAGCCGACGATGATCCACGTTGCCTGCGCCTCGCGCTGCTTGAAGCGCTGGCCCGCGCTGTCGACCAGCGCCGCCGGGCCCGCCACCGCGAGCCAGCCCACCGTGTGCCCGGCCACCACGAGCGCGCGGCGCGCGGAGTCCGGCGGCGCGGGAGGACCTTCGCTCGTGACGGGCTTCCTGTGCGTGTCGTAGACCGTAAAGGGCGGACGGGGCGGTTGCGCCCGCCCGGCAAAGTCGCGAGGCGACGGCCCGCCGTCGTTGCCTGGCGGGGGTAAGCCTTCCGGCCCGCGCGGGCCGCCCGCTACCTCGGACGGCAGGTCCGGCGGCGCGCCCATGGCCATCGGCGGACGGCCGCGATCTTGCGCCTCCTGGCGCAGAAAATCCCAGTTGCCGTGCTGAGCGTAAGACGCTTCGAGCTCCTGCTCGATCGCCCGGATGTCCGGCTCGCTTTGCTCCTGCAGAAAATCGACAAAGGCATAGTCGAAGCTCAGGCGTACCGCGATGCCTGACGCAACCGCCACGAGCACGCAGGCTCCGAGGATCGCGAAAAAGAGTTTCGATGTCGTGGTGATTTTCATGGAGTGCTGGCCGTGTCCCAGGGACTCGGGCGTGAAACGGTCGGATCGCCGCGCCCGCAGTGTGCCGGTAGCCGGCTGCCGCTATTTTCGCCCAAAGCCTGCCGAAAGCTTTCGGCGTACGCCTCAATCCACATTTTCTCCAGATTTCCCCATCTTTCTTGCACAGTTGCTCCGTATGATCGGTTTGCCTGCGCCGGCCATCTCGCCTTCGTGGTGCCGCGCAGCGTCAGTCGTCGAAAGGAACAGAACCCGTGGACATTCAGGTGCTAGTCGTCGAGCCCGATCCGGCATGCCGGGACACCTTGCGTGCGCATCTGCAGCGCAATCAGATCGACATGTCGGTCCTGTACGGCGCCGAGGCGCTGGAGCGGCGCCTTGCGCTCGAGTACCCGTCGGCCATCGTCCTGCGCCACGACCTGCCGGCAAACGACGGACTTTCGGTACTCCGGCGCCTGCGCGAAACAGGCTGCCTGCTTCCGGTCATCGTCATCAGCCGGTCCGACGACGTAGTCGACAAAGTGCTGGCCTTCGAGATCGGTGCGAACGATTATGTCGTCGATCCCTTCGATGCGCGCGAGCTGCTCGCACGCCTGCGTCACGCGCTGCGTTGCAGCCCGGCTTTGCCGAGGATCCCGCGCGATTACAAGCCGATCGTTTTCGACAACTTCGAACTCGCCCCCGCGGGTGCGCGTCTGCTCAAACACGGCAAGGAGATTGCGGCTTCCCCGCTGGAGTTTTCCGTGCTGACGGTGCTGGCCAGCAACCGTATGCGCGTGATGTCGCGTCCCTGCATTCTGAGCCAGCTCGACAGGAGGTCGAAGCTCAACGAACGCAGCCTCAACGTGATCGTCTGCCGCCTACGCAAACTGTTGGGCACCTCGCCGAGCGGGCGCCAGTATATTCAAACGCGCTACGGCGACGGCTATATTTTTTGCTCTGACGATGCATTTCCAGATTTTAGTTCTGCAGACGAGTTCGACACGCCCTGCGAAACAGACACGGGAACGGCGTACCGGGCCGGGTCCTCCGCGCATAGTCGCGTCGTCCCCTCATAATCCGCGTCCACGGCAGCGGTGCGAGAGGGTCTATGCGGCACGGGGCGGCCCCTGCTTTCGATCCCCTCATTGATCCGCGCCCTTCCCCCAAACGAACGATTCTGGATGCCGCTCGAGATATTCGGAAAGCGCATTCACGCTCACCGATGCGCGCCGGAGTTCGATCAACGCCTGGTCGACGTCGCGCGGCAACGGCGCCTGCTGGTCGAGCGTATCGTTTGCAGAGCGAAACGCTTCCCGGGCGGACGCGAGCGTGGCCTCCGCCGCCGGTACGAGTTCCCCGTCGAGACGTTCGAACAAGTCATTCGAATGCGCCAACGATGCGTTCAGATTGCTCCCGATCTCCTGTAGCGGCATACGGTCGAGTTTGCGAATGATATTCGCCAACTGATCCTGAAGTTCTTCGAGGGTATTCGGCACCGACGGCAGTTCGATGGGAGCATGGCTCATATCGACTCGGGCCGCGGGGGCATGCGGAAAGACATCGAGCGCCACATACTTCTGTCCGGTCAGCGGGCTTCCCATGCGCAACTGCCCGCGAAGCCCCCGCGCGACAAGCTGCTGCAGGAGGTTTTTTGCGGGCGCCCCGGTGCCGTCTCCCAGCGCGTCGCGATAGTTTCGTCCGAGTCGCGACGGATACAACTGCAGGGTGACCAGCATATCGAAGCGATCGTGCTCCGGATTCAGGTCGATATCGACCGCGATTACCGTGCCCAAATCGACGCCGCGGAATTCGACCGGTGCGCCGACCGACAATCCTCTAACCGACTGCGCGAAGCGCATTCGCACCACGGCGGCTAGCCCGTCGTCGTTACGCATCGCGTCTTCGCGATTGTCCGCGAGCGCAAAGGTCTGCCCGCTCGCGGCGGATGCCGCAGACACGCCGCCGAGCGGTTCGAACGCCACGCCACCCGCGACAACCGCCATAATCGACTCCGCCTGCATACGCACGCCGCCGGACCCGAATCGCATCTCGATCCCGCTTGCCTGCCACCACCGTGTATCGAACGTGACGAAGCGATCAAACGGCGCCTTGACGAAAGCGTCGATGAGGACGTTGCGGGAACCTGCCGCAAGCGAATACCCCAGTATCTGCCCCACTTGCACGCCGCGAAGATAAACCGGCGAGCCCGGACTCAACGAGCCCAACGATGCCGCACGAAGCGTGAAACACGTACCGCGCTGATCGCGGGTCACGACCGGCGGCGTCTCCAGTCCGATGAATTCGCCACAGGCCCGATGCGATTTCAGGTCGACGTCGACATCGATATAGGCGCCGGAGATAACGGACATCAATCCGGAAACGTTCCTTGGCCCGAGACGTGGGCGTACGACCCAGAATCGCGCCCCGCATGTCGCAATCGCTCGTCCGGCGGCATCGAGTTGCAGTTCCGCATCGATGTGCCGGGAGTCGGCGGACCAGCGCAAGCTCTCCAGCCGCCCCACTTCCACATTGCGATAGCGGACTTTCGTTTTCCCAGCCACGAGGCCCGCTCCCGACAAAAAGCTCACGGTCACGCGCGGCCCGGACGGTGTCAGCACATAGGCAAACGTGAGGATCCCGATCAATCCTCCGGCGACGAGGAGGAACCAGCCTGAGAACGGTCGGCGAAGACGCGTCATTCACCGCTTCCCCACGACGACACCCGTATGCCGACCGGCAGTCAGCGCAACTGCTCGACGAGAGCGTCGGCGCCTTTGTCGATGCCCGTCTTCGCCGCGCTCAGCGAGCCAAATGCCGCCGGCAGGTTCATCGCGTTCGGATATTGCTTCGTCACGTAGGCGCGCAGGAGTCGTCCCGTCGCGCTGTCGTAAACCTCCACCGCGTAGGATACCGAACCGCTGAATGCGCCCTTCCCGCCGCGGACCGCCTGAACCCCGTTGTAGAGATTGCCCGCAATGTCGAAGTGCATGGCCTGGCCGATTACGGCGGTCGTTTTCTCTGCGCCGGTCAGTGTGAGCTTCACGCGCAGCGTCGCGGGCGACGGTTGGGCCGTCAGGTCGAAGCGCCCGGAGAGCGCCTTGGCAAACGCCTTGTTCATGTATGCGGCAAGCTCGGACTTGTCTGCGTCGGACAGGTCGCCGAACTGGTTGTCGGTCCCGCGATACACCACCACGGGATCAACGATCACCTCGGCGTAGCGCGACCACACCACTGGCGCCACGTAGCGGAACGGTGTCCTGGCGGCATCGTCGCCCCGGTTCTCCTTCAACTGCGACGCCGATGCGAGATCGGTATAAGCAACCGGCTTCATGCTCGCGCAGGCCGATAACATCAGTAGTGCTACGTAAAATGCCGACCTGGAGAAAGAACGGATCTTGAACACGGGGGCTTCCTCTTAAAATGGGGCCAAATTGATGGGCGCGATGCGGCGGTATGCGACCGCAACGAGGACGAAGCGTAGCATTGTCATCTCAGAATGTAAACCGTCTGCCCGGTTTGTTTTTAGCGATCCATCCCGGACGCGCGTACAATACGGAGCTTCGCCAATTACAACGGCTCGCTCTGCGCATTAACAATGGATAACCAGACACGTTCGGAGATTTCGCGCAGAAAAGCGATTGACGCGGCGCTCTCGATCTTGACTCGCGATGGTGTTGGCGGACTGACGTTCGATTCGCTCGCACGCGAAAGCGGCATCAGCAAAGGCGGGCTGCTCCACCAGTTTCGCAACAAGCACGGCGTATTGCGCGGGCTCCTCGACCGCCAGCGCGAGCAGTTCGAACAGATTGCCCATGAACACCTGACTACAGGCGGAACCACGCGGCCCGAACCCGTTCTCTCCGCCCAGATCGCCATCTTCAGGGAGTCCGTCAAGCAGCCGAATTCAGTCGCGCGCGCAGTCCTCGCGGCCTTGATCGAAAGCCCTGCCCTGCTCGACGACCTCAAGTCCCAGGATGTCGCCAAGATGGAGCAGTTACAGGCCGAGGCGAAAGATCTCGAACTCTCGTTGCTGCGCTACTTCGCAGCCGCCGGGATCGCCTTCAACTCGCTGCTCGGCCTCTCCAGCATGCCCGAGGCCTTGCGCGACCGGCTTTTCGACCGGCTTCTCGACGACGGAAAGTGGTGAGAGCGTTACGCTGCGGCTCCCTGCAGCTGTCGAGGGTGACGCGCCGCCCGGCCGTGCGGCACGCCCCTGGACCTGGATGTTCTGCCCGATTCACATAAAACCAACGCCATCCTTCCTGGCAAAGGACAGACGCCCGCGGACCCTAGACGACCAGACAACCCTGCGCCTTGGCAACCGTCACCGTCGCTTCCATGCCCGCCGTAAACCGCAGATAGTCGTCCTCCATTCCATCGGAAAAAATCACGCCGTTTTCCGGCATGCGCGAGCGCAGCCGCAGCGGTTGCCCGGCACTCACATGGCCGAAAACCAGTTCGGTCTTCGACGCCCGGCTCGGAAACGGCTCCCGCACGGCGAACGTCAGTTGCGGACTGTCCCAGGACTGAGGCGGGTACTCGAAACTCTGGTCCGATCCCAGCGTGGCCCGCGTCACGCCGATCGCCCCCGTCACCACGCTTTTGACCCATGCGGTCGAGCCGAGTCCCGTGGACACGATAATGCCCGACGACGACTGCGATTCGCGTCGCTCACCCAACTCGATCTCATAGAGCGCGGAAGAATGCGTACGCGGCCCGACAAACAGGTCATTGACCGCGCGCAGCACCTGCCCGTCCGAAAGCCGTGCCTCCGCCATGGTCACGGCCTTCGTTGGACGACGGCCGCGGGCGACATCCGCGAGTACCGCGCCAAGGTCGGGCGGTTCGAACGGCAGCAACACGCCGTCCCACCTGCCGGGCTCCGGATTCAGGCCGATCAGCGGCTGCCCGCCCAGGTATTTCATCGAGTTCGCCACCAGCCCGTCCTGCCCGAGCGCCACGACTATATCGTCGGGCGCGAAAATGAAATTGGGCAGGTAGCCTCGGTCAACGATCTGGTAACGGCCCCAGCCTTCGAGCGCGCGAACGGTCAACTCCAGGCCACGCGCGTAGGCGGCGTGCTCGGCGAGGTAGTCGGAGAAGTCCGCGCCGAGATGCTCGATGTAGAACTTCGCCTGCGCGAGCGTGTGGTGCCGGGCAATCAGATCTTCATAGCGCGTGCAGCGTGTCACCAGCACGACTTTACGCGACTCGGTAGTCATGCTGCCTTCCTTTCTCCGCCGCCGATCAGACCCTGGAGCAGGTCGGGCGAGACATTGAGCTGACCGATGCGCTCCGCGCGTTCGGCGATGCCGCCGAACGCCTGGGCGATCAGTTGTCCCGGCTGCATGCCCGCAGCGGCGAGCGCGGTGACGATGCGCGGATCGGCCTTCTCCAGCGCCTGCATGACGGCTGCGACCCGATGCGCCTCGGCCTCCGCGAGGGTCCGGCTGTTCTGCGCCTGCCCGGCCACGAATGCCTTGCGCTTTTCCTCGAGCTCGATGTCCGACGCCATCTGTTCGTTGCGCAGCCCGTTTTCCTTGCGCATCAACGTGGCCTTCGCCTCCATCTGCGTTTCGCGGATCTGCCGCTTCTTCTGCTCGACCGCGATGTCGGTATCCAGTTCGTTTTGGCGAATCGCGCGCTCGTTCTCCACGGCCGACATCCGTCGCAGATAGACGGCGTCGTCAGCCGCCTTGAGGTTGGATTCTCGCGCCTCTGCTTCAAGGGCGCGCGCAATGTCCGGTGTGGGCTTCACGGCCATCACCGAGACGCCCAGAATCTCCAGACCCAGCGCCTCGATCTCCGGCTGATCCGCGAGCCCCTTCTGTACGGTCTGCGCGATTGCCGCAGAAGCGCGCAACGCCTGCTTCAGATCCATCGCCTGCACGGTCTGCTGAACGATCACCTCGACCTGCATCGCGACGCGATCCCCGAGCCGCTTCGGATCCTCCGACACATAGGTCCGGCCGTCCTTGCCCAGCGAGAAGTCCATCATCGCCGCCGTGCGGTGCGGATCGCGCACGCGGTAGGTCACCTGCCCCTGCACGGTGACGCTCTGGAAGTCCGCCGTCACCAGTTCGAGGATGAACGGACGATCCTGGCTCGCAACCGGCACGGAAACCAGCGTCGTCGCCGGCGCGTAGTAGAAAAACGAAAGCCCCGCGCCTTCGCGCACCATCTGGCCAGCGCGGAACTGCATGAGGTGAACGGTCGGCTGTGACTTGATGAACCGGATACCGAACATGATGTACTCCTTGTTTGAGTTGTACTGTACAACTTGCATAAGTTGCACAATACAACCTAGAATGAGGGTCGTCAAGTTTTTCTGGTTCGCCATGGCACATCCGAAACCCGCTTCCGGACAACGCGCAGGACATGGGCATGAGTTTCCCCAGCCCTATACGACTGTCGATGTCGTGATCTTCTCGGTGCTCGATAACGCGCTGCAGGTCCTGCTCGTCCGGCGTCCGGCCGAAGCCGGCGAACCGTTTCCGGGGCGCTGGGCGCTGCCGGGGGGCTTTGTCGACGTAGCGGTCGATACAACGCTCGAGGGTTGCGCGCGCCGCAAGCTGCTCGACAAGACCGCCGTGAGGAGTCCATATCTGGAGCAGCTCGGCAGTTGGGGGAGCGCGACGCGCGATCCGCGCGGCTGGTCGGCAACTCACGTCTGGTTTGCGTTGATCGCGGCGCAGGACGTCACGCTCGCGAAGGGCGCGAACGCTGCCGAAGTGGCGTGGTTCGCTGTCGACGCGGTAGCCCGGAAAGGCGGACTCGCATTTGATCACGACACCATCGTTCAAGCGGCGGTCGAGCGGCTACGCGGCAAGGTCGAATACACTTCGCTGCCGGCGTTCCTGTTGCCTGAGCCGTTCACGCTGCCGCAGCTTCAGCGTATGTACGAGATCGTGCTCGGCCGGCCCGTGGATAAAAGCGGCTTTCGTACGCGGATGCTCGCCGCAGGCTTCCTGAGCGAAGCGGGTTATGTCGCCGGGGAATCGAATCGGCCGGCCGTAGGCTATCGCCTCGTGGACCGAAGCACGCTTGCGGTGTTTCCGCGAACCTTTAGTCCGCGTGGCGGCGGCTGAGCACGGCTGACAGCCGCGCCTGCGGCGGGTAGTTCAGCCTTTCAATTCTCGCAAAGGTGCACGCCTTTTTTCACGCCGACACAAGAACCCCCTCTTGAAACCCGGTCAATCGCCTATATCGTAAAATCACGATATATACTTCGTGCAGCTACGATGTTTCCCAGATGAAGAAACCCACCCCCGCTCCTGTCGCGCTCGACATCGACGCCATCCACAAGGCCCTCGCCAACCCCGTGCGGCGCGAGATCCTGGCGTGGCTGCGCGAGCCGCAGGCGTATTTCGCCGATCAGGAACTGCCGCTCGACCAGGGCGTCTGCGCCGGCAAGATCGACGCGCGCTGCGGGCTGTCGCAATCCACCGTCTCCGCTCACCTCGCGGTGCTCCAGAAAGCGGGGCTCGTGTCGTCGAAGCGGATCGGCCAGTGGGTTTTCTTCAAGCGCAACGAAGCGGTCATCGAAGCGTTTCTCGCTCACGTGAACGCTCAGTTGTGACGGAGCCATCGTCCTTTCATTCGCAGCCCATCCAGTTCGCGGGCCATGCCCGCTCAAGGTGAAACATGGCAACCCTTTTCGACCCCATTCAGATCGGCGCGCTCACGCTCCCCAACCGTATCGTCATGGCGCCGCTCACGCGCCAGCGCGCCGGCGAGGCCCGTGTGCCCAACGCGCTCATGGCGAAGTACTACGCCGAACGCGCGTCGGCCGGCCTCATCATCAGCGAGGCGACTTCGGTGACGCCGCAGGGCGTCGGCTATGCCGAAACGCCGGGCATCTGGTCGCAGGAACAGGTGGCGGGCTGGAAGCTCGTGACCGACGCCGTGCACGCGGCCGGCGGCCGCATCTTCCTGCAGCTCTGGCATGTGGGCCGCGTGTCGGACCCCATCTTTCTCGACGGCGAGCTGCCGGTTGCGCCCAGCGCGATCGCGGCGCAGGGCAACGTGAGTCTCGTGCGTCCGCAGCGCGCCTACGTGACGCCGCGCGCACTCGAAACCGATGAAATCCCCGGCGTCGTTGCCGCGTTCCGCCTCGGCGCCGAAAACGCGAAGGCGGCCGGCTTCGACGGTGTCGAAGTGCACGGCGCGAACGGCTACCTGATCGATCAGTTCCTGCAGGACAGCACGAACCATCGCACGGACGCCTATGGCGGTTCGATCGAAAACCGCGCGCGTCTGCTGCTCGAAATCACCGACGCGTGCATCGACGTCTGGGGCGCGAATCGCGTAGCCGTACATCTCGCGCCGCGCGGCGATGCCCACACGATGGGCGACTCGAATCCCGCCGCGACCTTCGGCTACGTCGCACGCGAACTCGGCAAGCGCAAGATCGCGTTCATCTGCGCGCGCGAGTCGCTGGGCGACAATCGCCTCGGCCCGCAACTGAAGGCCGAATTCGGCGGCCCGTTCATCGCCAACGAAAAGTTCACGCTGGAATCGGCCCAGGCCGCACTCTCCGCCGGCGAAGCCGACGCCGTGGCATGGGGCCAGCTCTTCATCGCGAACCCGGACCTGCCGCGCCGCTTCGAACTGAACGCGGCGCTCAACACACCGAATCCGTCCACCTACTACGCACGCGGCGAAACGGGTTACACCGACTATCCCACGCTGGAAAACGTGGCGTGATCTGACGTGACCCAACGGGGCGGCCGTACCACGGCCGCCCCTTGCTGCATGGGGCACGCGTGCCGCCAGGCGCGCCGTCGCGGTCAATCGTGCCAGAGCAGCATTGCACCGCAGGCGGCCACCCATTTCCTCAGGGCTTTTTCCATAGGCCGTTTCAATTGGCATCCGGCGCGAGCGTGTCCTCTAATGGAAGCCTTCCGCTTTGCCCCGCTGACTGGAGATCCTCCATGCCTCAAGCCGACGCCACGCAAATCGTCCACACTATCGCCGCGGAAACCAATACGCCGGAAGAAACCGTCGCGCGCCTCTATGCCGACACCCTCGACAGTTACCGCGCCGAAGCCAGCATTCAGGACTATCTGCCGCTGTTCGCCGAGCGCAAGGTGAGAGCGGCGCTGCGCGAAAAGAAAAGTAAGCCGCACTAAGCACCACTGAACGCCAGAAAACACCAAGCCGCCCCTCTCATTCCCACTATCTGGATTGCACGCGCTGAGCGCCCGGCCAGCGCGGGATTTCGCGCGCCCGTCGTTTGCGCGCTTGCGTGCGTCTGCCCCCTTGTTTGCGCCCTTTTGTCCGTCGTCAGTCGCGGAGGCTCTTAAGACTCGTTTAATTCTTCGCTGTAACCATACGATCACCCCTGTTGAGCCGCCGGAGCATCGGCGGCGTTTTTTTGTAGGCGCCGCCGCTTGCCGCGCGACGGCGCTACCTGGCAAGCAAAGTAGAACGAAGGAGCCAGTTCATGGTTGAAGACGACGTGCTGATGCACCTGCAACTGCTGCTGGACGACGGCGCGCGGGCGAACGTCGCGAGCTGCCGGGTTTCGGGTCCGCTCCCGCAGCCGTGGGGCCGGCCTTGCCTGCTTGTCGAATGGACCACGCTGCTCGACGACGGCGCGCGCCGCCAGGTCGTGCCCGCCGAAAGCTCGGCGCTCGACATTGCCCGTCTCGTGGCCGCGCACGTGCCCGGCCGCCGCATCGTGCTGAACGGCGAGCCCGCCGAGCCCGAACGCGGCCGCACGCGCCGGCGCGCGCGCTCAGGTACGCGCGCGGCGCGCTGACCGCGCGGCAGCGGCTCTCCTCCGCTTTTTTCCGGCTACCGGTTCGCGCCCGTTCGGGTGCGCCCGGCCTACGCCACCCGCTTCCCCAATTCGGCTTCGAGCGCTGCGCTCGCGCGCGTCATGGGCGCGCGCAGCTCGTTGCGGATCAGCCCGCAATGCGCGAGCGCCGCCTTCACGGGCGCGGGATTCGGCTCCGCAAACGCCGCGCGCACGATCGGCACGAGGGCATGCCACAGCGAGCGCGCTTCGGCCAGCCGTCCCTCGCTCACCTTGCGCGCCAACGCCACGAAGCGCTCCGTGCACAGATGCGCCGACGCCGCGATCGCTCCGCTACCACCAGCACACAGGACACCGAACATCTCGATGTCTTCGCCGCAGAGCACCTGCAAACGCCCATCCAGAATCAGCGAAAGCGTCTTGTCGAGCGAACCGCCGCAATCCTTCACCGCCACGATGCGCTCGTGGCCGGCAAGTTCGAGCAGCGTCGGCAATTCGAGCTGCACCCCGGTGCGCGCCGGAATGTCGTAGAGGATCACAGGCTTGCGGCTCGCATCGGCGATGGCCGCGAAATGGCCAATCACGCCGGCCTGCGACGGCCGGATGTAGTACGGCGCGGCCGCCAGCACGCCCGCGACAGGCAGGGCGTTCAGCTCGGCAACGCGCTCGCACACCGAAGCCGTATGGTTCCCGCTCACGCCGGCGACTACCGGCAGGCCGTCCGCCGCCGCCAGTACGGTCGCGAGCACGGCGTCCTGCTCGCGCGCGTCGAGCGCGGCGGGCTCGCCCGTTGTGCCCAGCGCGACGAAGCCGGCCACGCCGGCGCGTGCGTAATGGCGCACGAGCGTATCGAGCGCGGTGTGATCGACCTCACCTGCGTTGAACGGCGTGATGAGCGGAATCCAGATACCTGAAAAGATGGACATGACTTTCCCTTGAACCCGACCGTATCGAAAGGTCCGTCGAGCAATGTGCAGAAGGGAAGCGAGCCGGGGATAACGCGGTAGGCAGGGCGGGCTGTTCCGTCGCACATCTGACGACGGAACAGCAGGCTCCGGTCAGATGAGCCGCTGTTTTTTGGCTTTGGCGTTCACGCCGGCCGACGAGGCGCGCACGAACGCACGCGTCGCGCGCGAAGCGGCGACGGCGGACGAACGGAGGCGGCGGGATGCGGTGCGTGACATGCGCGACAGTGTAACCGGGATTGCTCGCGTACGCACGGTCGCGCTGACACGGGCATAGCGCCTCAGGCGGGCGTCTCGTCCCACACCTGCGAGTCGCGCTCATGAGGCAAGGGTACATTGAGCAGCAAATCCGGCGCGGCGGCGTCGCGTTTGGTCAGCTTGCCCTCCACGGTCGCGCCGCACTCCATCTGCAGCTGGAGGTAGCGAATATTGCCGGTCACGTGCGCGTTCGCCTTGAGTTCGACGAAGTGATCCGCGATCACGTCGCCGACGATATGCCCGTTCACGACGATGTCGTAGCCGTGCACGTTGCCTTCTATCGTGCAGCACTCGCTCAGCACGAGCAGCGACTCCGTGCCCGGCTTGGCCCTGACGTTGCCGCGAATCGTGCCGTCGAGCCGCAGCCCGTCACTGAATTCGATATCGCCCGCGATGCTGACGTCCTGTGCGATCAACGTCGCCAGTTTGGTGTGCTGAATGCCTGCCTGTGCTTTTTTCTTGCCGAACATGAATGACCACCGTTGAATATGCCTTGCCGCGCCAATGCTCGCGGATACGCGTCGATACGCGTCGATACGCGCGCCGCGCCGCCGCCTTCAGCGGCCGCCGTGGCTGCGCAGGAACAAGAGTTCCTCCCGCAGCTTCGCGACGTCGGCCTGCGCGGCATCGGCCGACTTCTGCAGCGCCGCGCGAGCGGCGCGCTCCTGCTCCAGTCTGAATTGCGCGTTCGCCAGCGCCTCGTGCAGGCCGTCCGGCGCGCTGGACGGGCAGCGCGCCGGAGCGCCGGGCTCCAGCGACCACGCCATCAGGGCCGCACTGGCCGCAGCCGTTACGACCGTCCATGCCAGCACCATGGTCACGCGCGCGGCGCGCGAGCGAACCGGCTGCAGTTCGTAAGCGCGAGTCGCGTCCGCACGGGTCCGTGCGAGGCGTCGCTCAACCATTGGCGTAGGCTCCGAATAGCGCGAGATAGTCGGCGGGATTGACGGGCGCGCCGTCCACGAGCACCTCGAAATGCAGATGCGGTCCCGTCGAGCGGCCCGTCGAGCCCACGTCGGCGATATGTTCGAGCGGCAGCACGATCTGGCCGACCTGCACGTCGATCTTCGACGCATGCCCATAGCGCGTGTGAAAGCCGTTGCCGTGATCGATCTCCACGGCGTTGCCATAGCCGGCCTTCGGTCCCGCGTAGATCACGCGGCCACCGGCGGCGGCAAGGATGGGCGTGCCGGTCGGCGCGACGAGATCGACGCCCGGATGAAAGCTCAGGCGATGGGTGAACGGGTCGATGCGGTTGCCGAACGGCGAGCCGAAGCGGCCGTCCACGAGCGGCTTTCTCCCCGGGAACGCGCTGAAGGCCGCCTCGTGCAGTGCGACAGCGTGCTCCAGCGCCGAAACGGTCGCGGACAGGCAGTCGAGTTCGCCGCGCGTCGCCTGCTCGTTCGCGCGCGCAGCCGCCGGCGCCGAGGCCGCGCCGGCGCAGTGACGCGGCGCGAGCAACGGGCCGCCCTCGCCGCCTTCGTCGCTGTCGCCCGACCCTGCTGGGACCGGCGTCGTGGTGACGCCGCGAGGCGGCTGCGCACGCAGACGCTGATCGAATTGATGCAGTTCGGCCAGCTGGCTGGCAAGGCGTTCGATGCGCGGATCGAGCAATTCGATCGACGCATTCATCCGCCCCAACTCGTCCACGACATAGCGATGCTGGGCCGGCCCGTCCGCTCCCGCCGCGGCATTCGCAACCGGCGCCGGCGCCAGGTAGCGGCCGATCGCGACGCCGCCCGCGAGGGCAAGCGTCGCCGTGGCCAGCGCAGCGGCGATGGCGGTGCGTCGGGCAGTGCGATGGGTGACGAAACGCGTATCGCGACCCGCGAGATCGTCGACGGAGTCCGACCAGGGCGCAAACCACGGCGACTTCACGAGCAACCCCGGCGGCGCGACCCGGCACGCGCGGCCGCATCGAGGAAGCAAGAAAGCGAAAGGAAAACGGGCATCGAGAAGGCGATGACGGGTAGCGACCCGCCAGGACAAACGCAAAGGCGCGATTATCACGGCGTCGCAAAATCCGGCATCTCAATATCAGGAGCGCCGCGGCAACCGGCTTCCCCAAATCTCGGATCGCCCTACCGCCGAGAAAACCGCTTGACTTCTGACGGCGCCGAATTAATATACGCACCGCGTACATCAACCCGACTCAGAGGTGCCTGCATGAGCGTTCCGCAACAAGCCTTCCTCCGCGACGCCATGCGGCGTCTGAACATGACCCGCGATGCGTTCGCGAGCCGCATCGGCGTGTCGCGCCGGGCCCTCGACACCTGGCTCCTGCCCGAAGAATCGCAGGAATCGCGGGCCATGCCGGAGATCGTCGAGCGCTTCGTTTCGGAAATCGTCGGCAATGGCGAGCCGCGCGAAGGCTATACGCAAAGCGTAGACCCGCATTCGCTCGCGAGCCAGATGCAATTCGAAGGCAAGCCGCAACTGCTCTCCGTCGACCAGTTCTCGCGCGATGCCGTCGAAGCCCTGTTCCGCGTGGCCGACATCATGCAGCCCATTGCCCGCCGCCGCAAAATCTCGCGCGTGCTCGAAGGCGCCGTGCTCGGCAACCTGTTCTTCGAAGCCAGCACGCGCACGCGCGTGAGCTTCGGCGCGGCGTTCTGCCGGCTGGGTGGTTCGGTATGCGATACGACCGGCTTCACGTTCTCGTCGATGGCGAAGGGCGAGTCGATCTACGATACGAGCCGCGTGATGGCGGGTTACGTCGATGCGATGGTGATTCGGCATCCTGATCAAGGCTCGGTGGCCGAATTCGCGCGTGCCGTGAACATCCCCATCATCAATGGCGGCGACGGCCCCGGCGAGCACCCGAGCCAGGCGCTGCTCGATCTCTACACGATCCAGCGCGAGTTTTCGCGCCTCGGCAAGATCGTGGACGGCGCACATATCGCGCTCGTGGGCGACCTCAAGTACGGCCGCACGGTGCACTCGCTCGTGAAGCTGCTCGCGCTCTATCGCGGCATCAAGTTCACGCTGATCTCGCCGCCGATGCTCGAAATGCCCACGTACATCGTGGACAAGATCTCGACCAATGGCCACGTGGTCGAGCAGACGCACGACCTCAGGGTCGGTCTGCGCGGCGCGGACGTGGTGTACGCTACGCGCATCCAGAAGGAGCGCTTCACCGACGAGTCGTTCGAAGGCTATACGCCCGACTTCCAGATCAATCAGGCGCTGATGGACGAATGCTGCAGCCCCGAGACGCTGGTCATGCACCCTCTGCCGCGCGACAGCCGCCCGGGCGCGAACGATCTTTCGACGGATCTGAACCACGATCCGCGCCTCGCCATCTTCCGCCAGACCGACAACGGCATTCCGGTACGCATGGCGATCTTCGCGACGCTGCTGGGTGTCGAGAACCTCGTGCAGCACTCGATGCGCGACGCCGCGTGGCGCCCGCCTGCCTACCTCGGCCCGGACGACGCCGTGTTCCACGGTATCGACTGAGGTTCCTCTTCACATCCCGCCGGGCATGCCCGGCGGGAATGTCCTGCTACATATACTTCGCATTACTACATAATTATGCCGGATGGGATCTCACCGCGAGTTCAAATCCGGATTCATCGAGCACAAGCGCCGCTGGCGGCCAACACCTGACCCGCAGATGCAATCCGGCGATTATGTCCATCCCGCCAGTCTCGCGTCAGCCACCGGTCACGCATGCGCCAGCCCGACGCCACACTGGCACGAGTCACGAAAGTTTCGCGGTCCCGCTCTTTACTTTCGGTTCCGGCAAGCGCAACGTGCTGGTCTGACGCGCGTGCCAGGCCTTCGTGCGGCCCCCGCGTCGCGCGAACCTGCCGCGTAACGCTTCTCCCGGTAAGCGACCAGCAAGGAAGGCACCACACAGGCTCGCGGCATCGGAATTGCTGTCTGACGAAATTTCGCTGAATTCGCGCAACGCGGGCCCAAGCTCATGCCACCTCGCGTGCGCGTGTTTCCGTCCTTCGATGGAGCCGCCGAACGCCATGTCACACGATCTTCCCGACGACGCAGGCAAGCCCGCGCCCGCCGCCACCCCCGCCGACGTCTCGCGCCGCCGCTTCCTGCAGTCGGCGGCCGCTGCCGCCGCACTGGGCGCCACGCCGCATCTGCAAGCGCAGACCGGGCCCAGCCCCGCCGAAACCGCAGCGCCACGGCCGATGCCCGCGCCTGCACAGCCCGTACACCTGAACATCAACGGCCGCGAGTACGTACTGCATATCGAACCTCGCGTCACGCTGCTCGACGCGCTACGCGACTACGCGGGCCTCACCGGCACGAAGAAGGGCTGCGACCGCGGCCAGTGCGGCGCGTGCACCGTGCTGGCGGACGGCCGGCGCATCAACTCGTGTCTCTCGCTCGCGGTCATGTACGAAGACGCACGCATCACGACCGTAGAAGGGCTTTCGAGCGCAACCACGCTGAGCCCGGTGCAGCGCGCCTTCATTGAGCGCGACGCGTTCCAGTGCGGCTACTGCACACCAGGCCAGTTGTGTTCGGCGACCGCGTGCATCAGCGAGTTCAACGCGGGCACCGCAAGCGCCGTCACGCACGATGTGCGCGAACGTCCCCCGCAACTCACCGATGCCGAGATCCGCGAACGCATGAGCGGCAATATCTGCCGCTGCGGCGCCTATGCCAACATCGTGGCCGCCGTGCGCGACGCGCATGCGGCCAGCGCGTGACGAAGGAGGCGCCTCTCATGGATGCCATTTCCTATCAGCGCGCCGCCGACGTCAACGGCGCGATCGCGGCCGCGCAGCAACCGGGCGCCGTGTTCATCGGCGGCGGCACGAACCTGCTCGACCTCATGAAGGGCGGCGTGACGCATCCGGTGACGCTCATCGACATCACGCGCATCGATGCCCTGCAGAACGTCGAGACGCTGCCGGACGGCGGCCTTCGCATCGGCGCGCTGGTGCGCAACAGCGACGCGGCCAATCACGCGCTCGTGCGCACGCGTTATCCGCTGCTCACGGAGGCGCTGCTTTCGGGCGCCTCGGGGCAGTTGCGCAACATGGCGACGATGGGCGGCAACCTCTTGCAGCGCACCCGCTGCGGCTACTTCTACGACACCGCGTTCGCCCAGTGCAACAAGCGCGCGCCGGGCAGCGGCTGCGCGGCGATCGGCGGCTTCAACCGCATGCACGCGATACTCGGCGCGAGTCCGCAATGCGTGGCCGTCAATCCCTCCGATATGAACGTGGCGCTCGCCGCGCTCGACGCGACCGTGCAGGTAAGCGGCCCGCGTGGCGCGCGCGCGATCCCCATCGCGCAGTTTCACCGCCTGCCCGGCGACCGCCCCGATCTCGACACGACACTGCAGCCGGGCGAGCTGATCACCTCCGTCGATCTGCCGCCCCCTGCGTTCAGCGATCACACGCATTACCTCAAAGTGCGCGACCGCGCGAGCTATGCGTTCGCGCTCGTCTCGGTGGCAGCCGCCTTGCAGATGGACGGCAAGACCGTGCGTGCGGCACGGGTCGCGCTGGGCGGCGTCGCGCACCGTCCGTGGCGGGCGAGCGTCGTCGAGCAACGGATCACGGGGCACGCGCTCGGCGCCGCGATGCTGCGCGAAGCGGCAAGCGCCGAGCTCGCGAGCGCGCAGCCGCTCAACGGCAATGCATTCAAGGTCGGACTTGCGCAGCGCGCGATCGTCCGCTCGGTGCTGCTCGCAGCCGGCCAGACAGGAGATTTCGCATGAGCCACCTCACCGGCCAGCCGCTCGACCGCATCGACGGCATCCTGAAGGTCACCGGCAGCGCCAGTTACGCCGCCGACTTTCCCGAGGCGCGGCTCGCGCACGCCGTTCTCGTGACGAGCACGGTGGCGAGCGGCACGATCAGCGCTATCGACACGCAGCGTGCGCAGCAGATGCCCGGCGTGCTGCTCGTGATGACGTACCGGAACGCGATGCGCCTGCCCAACAACGGGCACCCGCCGCTGAGCCCGCCAGCGGGCCGGCACCTCACGCTGCTGCAGGACAATGTCGTGCGTTACAGCAACGAGCCGGTCGCCGTGGTCGTCGCCGACACGCTCGAACATGCTGCCGACGCCGCGCGCCACGTGACCATCACGTACGCGGCAGCGCCGGCGGCGCTCGACTTCGCGAGCGCGAAAGCCACGGCCCATACGCCGCCGAGCCAGCCCAGCCGCCCGGCCGATTCGGAGCGCGGCAATCCGGAGGCGGGGCTGCAGGAAGGCGCGGTGCGCCTCGATGCCGTCTATACGACGCCGATGCAGTTCCACAACCCCATGGAGCCGCATGCGACGATGGCGCACTGGGACGGCCCCGACCTCACGCTCTACGACGCCACCCAGGGCGTAACCGGCGCGAGCACGGCGGTGGCCGCAGTGTTTGGCATTCCTGCCGATAACGTGCGCGTGATCTCGCCGTTCATCGGCGGCGGCTTCGGCTGCAAGGGCTCGTCGTGGTCGCACGTGAGTCTTTGCGCGATGGCCGCGAAGCAGACGGGGCGGCCCGTGCGTCTCGCCCTCGCGCGGCCGCAGATGTTCGGCTCCGTGGGCGGAAGGCCGCGCACCGAGCAGCACGTCCGGATCGCGGCGCACCCTGGCGGCACGCTCACCGGCATGCGCCACGACACGTACTCGCACACCTCGACCTTCGAGGACTGGACCGAGATGTCGGGCCTCGTCACGCGCATGATGTACGCGGTGCCGAACCAGAGCACGAGCCATCACCTGGTACAACTCAACGTGGGCACCCCCACCTTCACGCGTGCGCCTGGCGAGACGACGGGCTCGTTCGCGCTCGAATCGGCCATGGACGAACTCGCGTGGCAGTTGAAGATGGATCCTGTGGCGCTGCGCCTGAAGAACTACGCCGAAGCCGAGCCGCAGGACGGCAAGCCGTGGTCGTCGAAGGCGCTGCGCGAATGCTACGAGACGGGCGCGCAGCGCTTTGGCTGGTCGCGCCGCACGGCCACGCCGCGCTCGATGCGCGAGGGCAATACGCTGATCGGCCTCGGCATGGCGAGCGCGACCTATCCCGCGAACCGCAGCGAAGCCTCCGCGCTCGCGCGCATCCTGCCCGACGGGAGCGCGATGGTCGCTTCGGGCACGCAGGACCTCGGCACAGGCACCTACACGGTGATGACTCAGGTGGCCGCCGACGCGCTCGGCTTTCCGCCCGAGCGCATCCGTTTCGCGCTCGGCGACTCGACGCTGCCGCGCGCACCGGGCTCGGGCGGCTCGCAGTCGGCGGCGAGCGTCGCGCCCGCCGTGCAGGCCGCCGGGCAGCAGGCGCGCGACAAGCTGATTGCGCTCGCGGTGGCGGATCGCGCCTCGCCGGTCTACGGCGCCGCGCCCGGCGATGTCACGGTGGAAGACGGCTGGGTCGTGAGCCGCAGCGACACGTCGCGGCGCGACCCCGCCGCCGCGATTCTCGCGCGCGCGGGCGGCAAGCCGATCGAAGCGGTGGCAACGACGAAGCCCGGCAGCGAGCGCCAGCAGTACGCGTTCCACTCGTTCGGCGCCGTCTTCGCCGAAGTCCATGTGGACGCCGATCTCGGCACGATCCGCGTGGCGCGCATCGTGGGCGTCTACGACGTGGGAAACCGCCTCAACGAGAAGACCGCGCGCAGCCAGTTGATGGGCGGGATGGTGTGGGGCGTGGCGACGGCGCTCGAAGAAGAGGCGCTGCTCGATCCGCGCTTCGGGCGCATCGTGAACGCCAACCTCGCCGAGTATCACGTGCCCGTGAACGCCGACATCGGCGAACTGGACGTGCTGTTCGCCGGGCCGCCCGACCTGCGCTTCAATGCGCTCGGCGTGCGCGGCATCGGCGAGATCGGCATTACCGGCGTGCCCGCGGCCATCGCGAATGCCGTGTATCACGCTACGGGCGTGCGCGTGCGCGATCTGCCGATCACGCTCGACAAGGTCGTGCCGAAGATGAGCGCAACCGTATGACGTGTCTCTGCGGTTGACGAGATGCCCCTGGCGGCCTTGCCTGCACGCCTATGGTGCGGGCAAGGCGGTTTGATTCGCAGGCCTTGCTTCACACGCGCTTGCGCCGCACAATCGATGCTCGATCTTCTCGCGCGCCAGACACCCCATGGCCTACGCATCGCTTGCCACCGGCGTACTGCTTGCCGCCGGCACCGGATCGCGCTTCGATCCCAACGGTCTGCGCAACAAGCTCCTCGCTCCGCTGCCGGGGGGCACCAGCGTCGCGCGCGAAGCCGCGCACCGCCTGCTGCTCGTCGTTCCCAAAGTCATCGCCGTGGTGCGTCCCGGCGCGGAGACGCTGGCCTGCGTGCTCAACGAAGCCGGCTGCGACGTGGTGTATTCCGCCGATGCGCAAAGAGGCATGGGCGCGAGCCTCGCGGCGGGCGTGGGCGCGGCCGGCGACGCGGAAAGCTGGATCGTTGCGCTCGCCGACATGCCGCGCATCGCGGTCGAGACCATCGCGGCCGTGGCGCGCGCGATCGACGAAGGCGCCGCGCTTGCCGCGCCGTTCTACGAAGGACAGCGCGGACACCCGGTGGGTTTCGGCCTCGAACATCGCGAGGCGCTGCTCGCGCTGGACGGCGACGCCGGCGCGCGTGCCCTGCTCGCCACGTATCCGCTCATGCGCATCGACGTGGACGATCCCGGCATCCTGCGCGACGTCGACACGCCGGCCGACCTGAGCGACCTCTAGGAAACCGCGAAAGCTTGCGGCCTCAGGGGCGCTCGCCTGCGCGGGTGTAGGCGAAAGTCGACGCGTCGGCGCCCACCTCGGCGATCTGGGCCGGTGCGGATGCGGGTGCGGGCGCCGCGGCGGCCTGCTGCTGCGTTGCCTGCGGCCTGGCGCGGTTAGCGCCAGAATTGCCGTGGCCGAACAGCGATGGCACACCGATCAAACCCGCCAGAAACACCACCCCAATCACCGCCGCACCCATGACCCGCTCCGAGAAAACAAACCGGGCGCCGCTTCGGCACCCAATTTCGAAAAAGGCAGGAGTCTAAGGGCTGGCTCGCGATTGTGAAATGCTGATGACATATAAACAGCATTGCGATCTTCACAACAATGGATGCCCCGGCAGAACGCGTGGTCATCGCCGTTGCCATGCAGTACAGTGAAGAACGGATCCGCCGCAACGGTGGAAACCCCGCGCACGAGGTACCCGAGATGATCTGCTCGCATACGAATCCGCTGCCCGATCCGCTCGCCGACCCGACGCGCGACCCCGAGCGCGACCCGC
Organism: Paraburkholderia sp. AV2; assembly: GCF_054968425.1. Taxonomy (NCBI): domain Bacteria; kingdom Pseudomonadati; phylum Pseudomonadota; class Betaproteobacteria; order Burkholderiales; family Burkholderiaceae; genus Paraburkholderia; species Paraburkholderia sp. AV2. The sequence goes on along the minus strand of NZ_JBANLK010000007.1, from coordinate 111,586 downwards.
TCACGCCTCCGCCGCCGGGCCATCACAACGAAGAGCCTCAACGCCCCGAAGGGCCGCCGAACAAGGACCCCGTGTAGGCCGCTCTGCCCGGGACCTGGCAACTCCACTTACATCCGTAGTCGATCTTCGCACTCAGGCAGAGTGGCGCCCTGTGCCTGCCCACGCCTTTCGTCCGGCTTGCGTCCGTCACGCTATCGACATAGAATACGAACAATTCGCATTTGCACTATTGATACGACGTGATTCCACTCGACGCGGCGCCGGCCCGCACTGTCGCATGAGACCCCTGCTGGTCCGCCTGCACCGCTGGTTCGGCCTCACCATGGCGGGCTTCCTGTTCCTCGCCGGGCTCACCGGCGCGGTGATCGCGTGGGACCACGAACTGGACGCCTGGCTCAACCCGTCGTACTTTCACGCCCGGACGGACGGCGCGCCGCTGCCCGCCGTAAAGCTGGCCGAGCGCCTCGAAGCCGCTGATCCGCGCGTGCAGGTCACGTATCTGCCGCTTTCGGTCGAACCCGGCGACGCGCTGATCGTGCGGGTGCAGCCGCGCATCGACCCGGCCACCCGGGCGCCCTATGCGCTCGACTTCAACGAGGTGTCGCTCGACCCCGCGACCGGCGTCGTGCAGGGGCACCGCATGTGGGGCAAGCCCTCGCTCGCTCGCCTGAACCTGATTCCCTGTCTCTACCAGTTTCACTACACGCTGTTCCTGCCGACCAGGGCGGGAGTCGATCTCGGCATCTGGACGATGGGGGTCGTCGGCATGGTCTGGCTCTTCGACGGCCTCATCGCGCTCGCGCTGGCGTTTCCGAGCCTGAAAAGCTGGCGCAAGTCGTTCGCTTTCCGCATGAAGCGCGGCGGCTATGCGCTCACGTTCGACCTGCATCGTTCGGGCGGCGTATGGCTATGGGGACTCCTGACGATCGTCGCGCTCACGTCGGTCTCGATGAATCTTGCCGGACCGGTCGTGCGGCCCGTGGTGTCGCTGTTCTCGACGCTCGCGCCCGATCCGTTCCGCAGCGTCGCGCCCGGCCCGCGCCTCACCGAGGATGAAGCCGCGGCCGCGCGCGAGCGCATCGTGGCCGCCGCGCCCGAGGCGGGCCGGCGCGAGCGACTCGCCGCGCCGCCTGGCGGCCTCTTCTACGTGCCGGCGCTCGGCATCTATGGCGTGGGGTATTTCGCGGCCGGCAACAGCCATGGCGACGCGGGGCTTGGCAATCCCTGGCTGATGATGGACGCACGCTCGGGGAAGCTGATCAGCGCGCAGATCCCGGGCCGGGGCACGATGGGCGATCTTTTCATGCAACTGCAGTTTCCGCTGCACTCCGGTCGCATCGCAGGACTCGCGGGCCGCATCGCGATCAGCTTTACGGGGGTATGCGTGGCGGTGCTCAGCGTGACCGGCTTGCTGATCTGGCTGAAGAAGGCCCGCGCGCGGCGGCGGACGACGAAGGTGGATCGAGCCTCGATCTCTGCCAGCGCCTGAATCCCATGCCCCAACCAGCCGATCACAGCAACCCTGATCACCACCGTCGGTAAGTTCAGCGCACGATATCGTCGAACGCCGCCAGCAAACGCTCGATATCCGGCGCGTGGATATCGCCCATCGTCGAGATACGGAACAGCTCCGCCGATAGACCGCCCTGCCCCGCGTAGATCACGAAGCCGCGCGCCTTCAGCGCATCGTGCAGCTTCGGATAATCGACACCCTGCGGGAGCCGGAACGCACGCAGCACGACCGACGATTCGTCCTTCGGCAGCACGCTTGCGATGCCGCGGGCCTCGAGACCCGCGCGCACCTGCTCCGAAAGCGCCGCATAGCGCGCGTGGCGTGCCTGCCAGCCGCCCTCGTCGGCCAGCTCGCGCAGCGCCTCGACGAGCGCATAGTATGCGTGCACCGAAGGCGTGAACGGCGTGTTGCGCTGGTCCTGCAGCGTGGCGAGGCGCCTGAGGTCGAGGTAATAGGTACGGCTCGCCGCCGTGGCGAGCGCCGCGCGGCGCACGATCACGAAGGCCGCGCCCGGCACGCCGTGCAGGCACTTGTTCGCCGTCGCGGCCACGGCGGCGATGCTCGTATCGTTGAAGTCGATCGCTTCGGCGCCGAAGCTGCTCACGCCGTCCACCAGCATCTGCACGCCGCGCGCGCGGCAGGCCTCGCCGAGCGCGCGCAGGTCGTTCAGCCGCCCCGTGGTGGTTTCGTGATGGATGATCGCGACATGCGTGATCGCGCGGTCGGCGTCGAGATGACCGACGATACGGGCGAGATCGGACGCCTGCATCCAGTCGTGCTTCACCACTTCATGGGCAATGCCATACTGCTTCGCGATCTGCGTGATGCGCTCGCCATACACGCCATTCTCGACGATCAGCAGCTTGCCGCTTTCGGGCACGAGCGACGCGATCATGCTCTCGACCGCAGCCGTGCCGGAGCCGGTCAACAGCACAGCCTGCCACTGGGCGGCGTCGAGGCCATACACATTCACGAGGCGCGTGCGCGCCTCTTCCTGCACGTCGAAAAACTCGCTTTCGCGGTGGCACAGGTCTTCCTGCAGCAGGCTGCGGCGCACGCGTTCCGTGAGCGTGACCGGGCCGGGATTGAGCAGCAACATCGACATATTCTTACTGAACGAGCGCGCCGATGTGGCGCATCAGGCGCGTCTTCACATCGGGCGGCGTGATCGTGGGACGCGGCAGGCCGTCGGGCGTGCCGCGGCGTATCGTGAGGCGTACGAAGCGCGTGCCGCTCACGCCATCGGCGCCGGCGCGGCGCTCGCGCGCGGCGGCGAGCACGCCGTCGAGCGCGGCGAGGTCGTCGCTCTCCACGGCGTCGGCATAGCCGCATGCGGCGGCGACAGCCGCGAACGACACCTGCTGCGAAACCGTGGCCTGGCCGCCCGTGGAATCGTGCGCGCCGTTGTCGAGCAGCACATGCGTGAGGTTCGACGGCCCGTAGGCGCCGAGCGTCGCGAAGACGCCCATGCGCATCAGCGCGGCGCCGTCACCATCGAGCGCGACGACGTTCAGGTCGGGGCGCGCCAGCGCGAGGCCCAGCGCGAACGGCGTGACGCAGCCCATCGAGCCGACCATGTAGAGCTGATTCGCGCGGTCGTCGAGCGCGTAGAGCTCGCGGCCGCAAAAGCCCGTGGAGGCGATCACGACCGTCGATTCCGCGGGCGTGGCCGCGATCACCCGTTCGAGAGCATCGCGGCGCGACGGCCATTCGTTCGCAGCCCGATCGGTCCACTTCGATTGGGCAACCGCCAGGGCATGCCTTTCCGGCGCGGCGCCGTTCTTCAGTTCGACCGGCGCGACGCTGCCCTTCTGCATCACGAGAGCATACGGACGACCCGTTTCGTCCATATGACGGATGGCGCGCTCGAGCGCCGGCCCGATCTGGTCGGCCTCGGTCGGAAAGATCTCCCAGGGAATCTCCATCGTTTCGAGCATCCGCGGCGTGACCGGGCCCATCAGCGCGTGCTGCGGCTCGTCGGAAAAGCCGGGCTGGCCGCGCCACGTCACGATCAGCAGTTGCGGCAGACGGAAGGTCCACGTGAGCGACGTGAGCGGACTCACGGCGTTGCCGAGGCCCGAGTTCTGCATCATCGTGATACCGCGCTTGCCCGCGAGCGCGACGCCCGCGATCAACGCAACGGCATCGCCCTCGTTGGCTGCCGAAACGTAGTGCAGCGATTCGTCCTGCAGCACGTAGTTGATGAACGGCGTGAGATACGAGCAGGGCACGCCCGCATACCATTCGAAACCGCGCGCACGCGCCGCTTCGACAAATTGTGCCGCCTCGATCATGCGCCGCCCTCCGGTTTCGCCTCTCCCGCGCCCAGCGGCGTTTGCTCATGGGCGAAGTCGCCCGCGCGGCAGAAGTCTTCAAGGTCGTTCACGCCGCGCCAGTGGCCATGCACGTATTGCACCTCGATCTTTTCGCCGTCCGCGATCAGCGCGTTGAGGAGCACCGGCATGTCGAGCGTGTCGAAATCGGCGCGCGTCTGCAGTTGCGCGAGCTTCTTCGCGAGCTTCTCGCGGCCCGCGCCGCGCACGCTCATGAGCCCGATCCAGCGGCCATGCGGCGCTTCAACCGCGTTGTCCGTTGCGCCCAGATCGCTGGAAACGCGCGAGAGCAGCACCTTGTTGCCGAACAGGCCCCGGTCGTCGGCTGCCGAGCACCATGCGAAGTCGCGCACGCTGCGGTTCTCCGTAGCCGGCGACGAATCGATCACGACGCGGAACTCCGCCTCGCTTTCGACCAGATCGCGCAGGAGGTAGCTGCGGAACAGCAGATCGCCGTAGGAAATCACGGTGTCGTGTTGCATCGCGTCCACCGCGCATGCGAGCGACGCAAGCTCGTTCGTCTGCGCGTAACGCTCGTTACGCACGAGCTTGATGCCGGCGCTGTCGATCGCGTCGGCGCAATAGCCGCCCACCACGGTGATGTCGTTCACCGACTGCTTCTTGAACGCATCGACAAGCCAGCGCAGCAGCGGCTTGCCCGCCACCGGCAGCATGACCTTCGGCTTGTCCTCGGTAAAAGCGTCGAGGCCCGAGCCGCGGCTCGCGGCCAGCACGATGGCCGAACCCGCGTTGCGCGACGTGGACAGGTAGCGGTTTTCCGCTTCGGAATATTCGTCGGCGTCCTGCAGGCGGAAAATTTCGTTGACCGATGCAATGCGGTCTTCCACGTCGACGAGCGTTTCCGTGTCGTGAATCGTCTTCGCCACGGCCTGCATGGCCGAAGCCGACGCGCGCACGAGATGGTTCGCCCAGATCACGACGCTGATGCCGGCCTTGCGAAACACATCGGTCGGCGTGCTGTAGTACTTGGTCGGCACGATCACGAGCGGACCGCGCCCGGCCCACTCGCGCGCGAACGTGAGGATTTCGTCGGGTTTCGAGAGCTTGCTGTGGATGAGGATCGCGTCCGCGCCCGCGAGGCGATAGGCCTCGGCGCGCTTGAGCGCTTCGTCCATGCCCCAGCCCGCGATCAGCGCCTCGACGCGCGCGACGATCGAGAAGTTTTCGTCGGTCTGCGAGTCCTTGCCGGCCTTGATCTTGCCGCAGAACTCGTCCATGTCGGCGAGCGGCTGCGCCTCGCCCTTGATGAAGCTGTTGGTCTTCGGAAACTGCTTGTCTTCGATGCACACGCCCGCAATGCCGCGCTGTTCGAGCTTGCGCACGAGGCGGCGCACGTTGTTGAAATTGCCGTAGCCCGTGTCGCCGTCGAGCAGGATGGGCAGATCGCTCGCGTCGGCCATGAACTCGAGGTTGTCGACCACCTGGGTCCAGCTCGCCTCGTTGTTGTCGCGTACGCCGAACTGCGCGGAGATCGAAAGACCCGAACCCCAGATCGCCTTGAAGCCCGCCTCGCGTGCAATGCGCGCGGAAAGACCGTTGTGGGCTTCCATCAGGAATTCGAGTTCGTTACTCAAGAGCATCTGGCGCAGCCGCGCGCTGCGGGAAGTGGAAACTGCGGTGAGAACCGCGGCGGGTTCGCGTGCGTTCATCGTGTTACTCCTGCCGGACGGCGCAGTTGCGGCAGCACTTGTTGCGCCGCGCGCGTCACATCATTGGGAAAATCGATTTCGATCCAGGGGGCGCCGGTCACGTCGGCCGTCTCGAACTCGCGGCCGCGTTCGAGCAGCAGGTCGCGCAACGCCTCTTCGTGCGGCAGGTTCGCGCGGCCGCTCTCGACATAGCCGGCCACGATCTGCGCGAAGCGCCGCGCCGTGGCCTCGTTGAGGCGAAAGAAGCCCACCGACTCGCCGATCGTGTCGTACTGCAGACTTACCGCGAGCTGCTTGCGCAATTCGACGGGCACGCCTTCGCGCAGGCAGAGCTTCACGGGCTCGTCGCCGGTTTCGAAGTCGCGGTCGATCAGGAGGCGGTTCGTGCCGCCGGTGCCGGCAACGAGCGGCGCCAGCACGCGTTCGTCGTAGAGCACATCGGCGTCCATCAACAGGACGTCACCGCCGCGCGTGAGCGCATCGGCCACACAGTGCACCGTGAGCACGCTGCCCAGCTCGTAGCGGGTATTGAGCACGGTCTCGACCCTGTGCGGCCAGCCGATGCGGGCCAGCTCCGCCTCGACGCTTTGCGGCTGGAAGCCGAGCGCGAGGACCACGTCTGTCACGCCCTGAGCTTCGAGCAGGCGCAAATGCCGCTCGAGCAGCGAGACGCCATCAAAACGTAACAGGCATTTCGGATACTGTTTGCCCTCGGCTTGCTGAAGCCGCAGGCCAAGGCCGGCGGCAAGAATGATCGCTCGCATTCGGTTTCCAAGGGTTTTGTTATTGGGGCGGGCGCCGCCGCCCGCTCTTCTTGCCGGCCCTCGGTGCCGGCGCGGCAAGGCCGCGTCGGCTCGGGAGCCGAATTCGCGACTATAACGGAAATGATTCCCAATTGCCTTGTCGCACCTCTAATCGTGGCAAAACATGGTGATGCAGTGAAATTTGTGGTTTTGTCACGGCTCTTTTGACGTTTTTCCCACCCGTCCGCCCTCCCCACCCGCTACCCATCCGTTTCAGCGCGCAAACCGCGCCATTCTTCGGATGAATATCCCCGCAAAGGCCCGCGCATTCAGGGTTCCCCCTGATCGCGCCGTCGTGCGCGCGCGCCGTTAACACAGTCGGACGCACCCCGCCCCTCAGCCCCCTGCCGCCCCACGAACGACCCGACCGACCATGACCCTGAATCAGAAACTCCGTTCGATGATCGCGATCCTCTGGATCGGCCTTCTGCTCATCGTCGCCTTTGGCGCGTGGCAAAGCCGCACCTCGATGATCCGCGAGCGCGAGGCGCAATTGAAAACGCTCGTCGAAGAAGCGATGAGCATCACCCACTATTACTACACGCTCTCCCAGCAAGGAAAACTTTCGGAGGCCGACGCGCAGAAGCAGGCGCTCGCCGTCATCGGCTCGATCCGCTACGGCACCGACGGCTACCTGAGCGTCAATAATTCGCAGTCCGTGATGCTCATGCATCCGATCAAGCCCGAGCTCGACGGCAAGATGCTCGCCGGCTTCACCGACCCGGCCGGCCACCATCTGTTCACCGACCTCGCGGCCGCCGCCAACCAGCCCGAAGGCGGCTTCGTCGATTACCTCTGGGCCAAGCCCGGCCACGATCAGCCTGTGCCCAAGACGAGCTACGGCAAGCGCTTCGCGCCGTGGGACTGGTGCATCGTCACGGGCATGTACATGGACGACGTCCGCGCGGCCTTCTTCGAAAGCCTCGGCATCTGGCTCGCGGTGACGCTCGTGCTCGGCGCCGTGGCGACGATCGTCATGATCTTCGTCGTGCGCAGCGTGCGCTCGAGCCTCGGCGGCGAGCTGGAGGTCGCCGTCGAAACGGCGAACCGCATCGCCCACGGCGACCTCACTACGCGCGTGCAGGTAGAGGGCGGCAACGAGAACAGCCTGATGCGCGCGCTCTCGACCATGCAGGGTTCGCTCGTCGAAACCGTGTCGCGCGTGCTGGGCGGCGCGGAGAACATCAACGTGGGGGCGAACGAGATCGCCGCGGGCAACACGGATCTTTCTCAACGCACCGAACAACAGGCCGCGGCGCTCGTGGAAACGGCGTCGAGCATGGACCAGATGACCGCCAACGTGCGCCAGAACGCGGACAGCGCGCAGCACGCGGCCACGCTCGCGAGCCAGGCCGCCGACGTGGCGACGCGCGGCAACGAGGTGGTGGAAAACGTGGTCCGCACGATGGGCGACATCACCACGAGCTCGCGCCAGATCGGCGACATCATCGGCGTGATCGACGGCATTGCCTTCCAGACCAACATCCTTGCGCTCAATGCGGCCGTGGAGGCCGCGCGCGCGGGCGAGCAGGGCCGTGGCTTCGCCGTGGTCGCCGCCGAAGTGCGCAGCCTCGCGCAGCGTTCGGCCACGGCGGCCAAGGAAATCAAGTCGCTCATCGAAAAGTCGACCGGGACGGTGGCGGAAGGCGCGCAACTCGTCACGGACGCGGGCACGACGATGACGGAGATCATGCAGTCCGTGCGGCGCGTGCACGAGATTCTCGAGGAAATCAGCCACGCCTCGCGCGAGCAGAGCGCGGGCATCGAGCAGGTCAACCGCGCCGTCGGCGAGATGGACCAGGTCACGCAGCAGAACGCCGCGCTCGTCGAAGAAGCCGCCGCGGCAGCGCACTCGCTCAAGGATCAGGTGACCATGCTGCGCGAAGCGATCTCTAGCTTCAGGCTGCCGGCGCTCGCCTGACGGCCTCCCGGCCGGCCGCTTCGGCCGGCCCGCAATTCCCCCCTTCCCACGCGCGACGCCATCAGCAGACATCGCATTCCCGATAATTAATCAGCTCTACTATCCGGTTTGCAGCCGTACCGACGGGTACGGCCTGGTCCGACGCCAGCCCCGCCCGCAACATTTCATTTAAATTACATTGCAATTACAATTCATGCCATGACACGACGCCCCACTACCCGATGACCTCCCGGAACAAGCCGCCGCGCGACCCGCACGCCCTTGCCACGCGTCACCCGATGCTCACCCCGAGCCTGCCCGCCTGGCGTTCGAAGCTGATGGTCTTCATCGCGTTCGCCGGGTTCGCGGCGCTCGCGGGGCGGGCGCTGTGGATCCAGGTGGTCAATCACGACTTCTACGTCCAGCAAGGGCAAAAGCGCTATCAGCGCACGCTGGAACTCGACGCGCGGCGCGGGCGCATCGTGGATCGCAACGGCGCGCTTCTCGCCGTGAGCCTGGAAAGCTTCGAGATCTGGGCCAATCCGAAGCGCGTCGACGAAGCGGCCTGCGAGCCGCTCGCGAAGCTGCTCGCCATGCCGCTCGCCGAGCTGCGCCGCCGTCTTTCGGGCGAGCGCTCGTTCGTGCTGCTCAAGCGCCAGGTGGACCCGGACACCGCCGCGCACATCGACGCAATGGCCACGAGCGGCATCACGCTGATCGCGGACTCGAAGCGCTTCTATCCCGAAGGCGAATCGGCGGCGCACGTGGTGGGCTTCACCGGTATCGAAGACATCGGGCAGGAAGGCGTCGAGCTCGCGGCGGACACGCAGTTGCACGGCACGCCGGGCCAGCGCGAAGTGATCCGCGACCGGCTGGGCCGCGTCATATCCGAAACGCGCGAGCGCGTATTGCCGAAGAACGGCGAGACCGTCCAGCTCACGATCGACCGCCGCGTGCAGCAGCTCGCGTATGCGCAATTGAAGGCCGCCGTCGCGAAGCACAACGCCGAAGCCGGCAGCGTGGTGGTGCTCGACGCGCGCAACGGCGACATCCTCGCGCTCGCGAACTGGCCGTCGTACGATCCGAACGACCGCGCGCGGCTCACGGGCCGCCAACTGCGCAACCGCGCCGTGGTGGATACGTTCGAGCCCGGCTCCACGATCAAGCCGGTCGTGGCGGCGCTCGCCATGGACCTGCACAAGGCGACGCCCGACACGATCATCGACACCGGGCCGGGCTCGTACCGCATCGGGACCGCGACGATCCACGACACCTCGGACCACGGGCGCATGACCGTCGCGGAGGCCATCCAGAAGTCGAGCAATATCGCCCTCGCGAAGCTCGCGTTGACCCTGCCGGCGCAGACCATCTGGAACAAGTATCAGGAATATGGGCTCGGGCAGAAACCCGCCGTGACATTCCCGGGCGCCGCGGCGGGCCGCGTACGGCCGTGGGCGCGCTGGCGTCCCATCGAGCAGGCCACGATGGCCTACGGCTACGGCCTTTCGGCGTCGCTGCTGCAGATCGCGCAGCTCTACACGGCTTATGCGGGCGACGGCACGATGTATCCCGCGCGGCTTCTGGTCAAACCGGAAGATTCGCTGGCCGATGGCATCGCCGAAGAAAACTCGATCGATGCGCCCGCAACCATGGCGCGCAGAGTCACGACGCCGGCCACTGCCGCTGCCATGCGCACCATGCTGGAGATGGCGACGCACGAAGGCGGAACGGGCCGCGCGGCGACGGTGGAAGGCTATCGTATCGGCGGCAAGACCGGCACCGCGCGCAAGCAGATCGGCGCGGGCTATGCGAAGAACCGCTATCGCGCGCTGTTCGTCGGCATGGCGCCGATGAGCGCGCCGCGCGTGATCGTGGCCGTGATGATCGACGATCCCGCCAGCCGTGCCTATTACGGTGGCACGGTGGCGGGACCGGTGTTCTCGGGCGTCACCGCCGGCACGTTGCAACTGCTCGGCGTGCCGCCGGATGCCTGAAACGCGCGATGCTCACGATATGCAGGCATCGCCACGCCTTTAGCGCGCCGACGCCGGAGCGCCCGATTCGCTGCTTTGCGCGGGCGAGCTGCCATAGCTCGACTGCGCAATCTGCCGTTCCTGGGCGAGGCGTGCCTCATTCGCGCGCTTCTCGCCAAGGCGCTGCATGGCTGCCTGCACGTCCTCGGGATACGTGGCGTCGTTGAGGTGGGCCGGGTTGTATCCCACCGATTCCAGATCGACGATCTGCTGCTTCACTTCTGCGCGCGTGACCGGCGCGTTGTTCGCGGACTGCGCGAACGACATCGCGGGAACGGCAAACATCATCGAAACCACTGCGGTACGCAACATTGCGGTCTTCATTTTGCTCTCCTGAAGCATGAAAGAGACTCGCGCCGCGGGCTTCGTGCACCACCCAGTCATGCGCGAGTCGGTGAGCAAAGTCTACGCAGCGTGCCGCCCCGCAAAAAGCACCCGCGGCGAGAGGGACCCTTTCATCCTGCTCAACGATCCGCGAGCCGTGCGCCTTCTGCCCCTTCAAAGCTGATCGCGGCCGAACCTCCTCAATCCGTCGAGATCGAGAACGTCCACGCGGTTGTACGAGAGCGTGACGAGCCCCGCCTTTTCGAGCGTTTGCAGCGCCTGATTGACCCGCTGCCGCGATGCGCCCGCGAGCATGCCGATCTCCTCCTGCGATATTTCCAGCGCCAGTCCGGTCTCGGGGTAAAGGTCGGGATTGAAGAGCTGCGCGAGCGCCTGGGCAACGCGCGCGTCGACGTCGAGCAAGCGGCTGTTCTGGATCAGCGCGATGAATTCGCCCATGCGGTTGTTCAGTTGATGGATCACGAAACGGTTGAACGGCAAGCTACAGTCCATGAGCCGGTGAAACGTATCGGCCGGCACCGCCATCACGAGCGAGTGCTGCAGCGCGATCACGTCGTACTTGCGGGGCTCGCGCTTGATCACGCTGCCCTCGCCGAACCAGCCGCCATGCGGCACGCCCGAAAACGTGCAGCCGCGCCCCGAGGCGTTGAAGATCGCGAGCTTGACGAGCCCGGCGCTGACACCGAGCCAGTGTGCGGACGGCGCCTCGCGCGCAGCGACGGTCACGCCGGGCGCGTAAGTCTGCGCATGCGAATCGGCCAGCACCCACGCGCGATGCTCGGGCGCCAGCGCACGAAACCAGGTGCAGCGTTCGAACAGCGCGGCGAGCCGGACCGGATCCGCAGCATCGACGCGCTGGGCGCCCCGCGTGCAGGCGCCGGCGTCGGCCGGCTCGGCGGGCGGATTACTGCCCGGGGGCATACTGGACTGCGTCATCGCGCAAGCTCTGAGTGGGATCGGGGAATAGGGAACCGGGGGGCTCTGTCGCGCCAGCGACAGACTCGTGCGCGCAGCCCTGCCAGGATAGCGCGATCATACCGATAAACCACAACCGCCCGGGCTTCACGCCCGACGGCTTTGCCCAGGACAGGAGACAGCGCCATGGTGCACCTCTTCGAAGAAGGGCTCGCGCAACGCGAGGCCAATTTTGTGCCGCTCACGCCGCTCGACTTCATCGCGCGTTCCGCCGAGGTCTATGGTGAGCGCCTCGCGATCGTCCATGGCGACGTGCGCCGCACCTGGCGCGAAATGTACGCACGTACGCGCCGGCTCGCGAGTGCGCTCGCGAAGGCCGGCATCGGCCGCGGCGACACGGTGGCCGCGCTGTTGCCCAACATCCCCGCGATGGTCGAGGCGCACTTCGGCGTGCCGATGGCCGGCGCCGTGCTCAACACGCTGAATACGCGGCTCGACGTGGCCACCATGCTGTTCATGCTGCGCCATGGCGAGGCGAAAGCACTCATCGTCGACACCGAATATGCGCCGCTCGCGCAACGCGCGGCGCTGGAATTCCCGAACCTGACGATCATCAGCGTCGCCGACATCGCGCCCGCCAGCCCGGAACAATTTCCGCGCGCCACGGACTACGAAGCGTTCCTCGAACAGGGCGACCCCGCGTTCGAATGGACGCCACCGTCCAGCGAGTGGGACGCCATCGCGCTCAATTACACGTCCGGCACGACCGGCGACCCGAAGGGCGTGGTCTACCACCATCGCGGCGCGGCGCTGGCCGCGGTGAGCAACATCCTCGAATGGGACATGCCGAAGCATGCGGTCTACCTGTGGACGCTCCCGCTCTTTCACTGCAACGGCTGGTGCTTCGCATGGACCGTCGCGGCGCGCGCGGGCGTGAACGTCTGCCTGCGCCGGTTCGACGCGAAGCTCGTGTTCGACCTGATCCGCCGCGAGCGCATCACGCACTACTGCGGCGCGCCGATCGTGCAGTCCGCACTCGCCGACGCACCCGCCGAATGCCGCGAGGGCATCGCGCACACGATCCATACGATGGTCGCGGGCGCGCCGCCCGCACCCGCCGTGATCGCGAAGATGAAAGCGATCGGCGTCGAACTCACTCACGTTTATGGCCTGACCGAGGTGTATGGGCCCGCCGCCGTCTGCGCGATCCAGGAAAGCTGGCAAGCGCTCCCCGCCGAGGAACAGGCGCGCCTCGCCGCGCGGCAGGGCGTGCGCTATCACCTGCAAGCCGGTCTCACCGTGCTCGATCCCGCGACCCTGGAGCCGGTGCCGGCCGACGGCGAAACGCTCGGCGAAATCATGTTCCGCGGCAACATCTGCATGAAGGGCTACCTCAAGAACGACCGCGCGACCGAAGACGCCTTCCGCGGCGGCTGGTTCCATACCGGCGACCTGGGCGTGATGACGCCCGACGGCTACGTGCGCATTACCGACCGCAGCAAGGACGTCATCATTTCGGGTGGAGAAAACATCTCCAGCATCGAGGTGGAAGATACCCTGTACCGGCATCCGGCCGTCGCGCTCGCGGCCGTGGTGGCCATGCCCGACGCGAAATGGGGCGAAGTGCCGTGCGCGTTCGTCGAACTGCGCCCCGGTGCGAGCGCGACCGTCGAAGAGATCATCGCCCACTGCCGTCTCTTCCTCGCGCACTACAAGGTGCCGCGCGCAGTGCGGTTCGGCGAGCTGCCCCGCACCGCCACGGGCAAGATCCAGAAGTACGAGTTGCGCGCGCAGATGAAGTCGCAAAGCGCCATCGACCTGAGCAGCGCCCCAGCAAAGAAAACCGGACCCTGAACGGGTACGGGCCGCCGCGGCGGCGGTCCGCGGGCGCTGGACGCCGATCCGAATGTAACGTGAGTTGACAACCTGACCCTATTGATATCGGACGTCGACTGTCAGTTACCGCGCGTTATCGTTTTCGCATCAAGGGCCAAATGTCAGATTGGCCCTTTCTTCATGCCTTTCGTTTTGAAATTTATACTTACAAGTGGTCACGCATGGTTCGCATCCTGGCCTATAAGCTCGGTTTCGTGAGTGACGGCAAGGCGGCCTCCGCCGCCATACCGTAACGACGGACTCTAGAGGAGGAACCTGATGAACACAAAGAGCTGGAAGACCCCCGCTCGCGCCATCGCAGCGGCACTGATCGCCGGCGGCGCGCTGATGGGCGCCACGAGCGCCTTCGCGCAATCCGCGCCGTTCGCGCTGCGCGCCGATTCGCAACCGCAGTATGGCGAGCCGCACATGATGCCTGTCGACGTGCAAGTCTCGATCGGCTGGCATGGCGACCGCTACTGGGACGGCCATCGCTACTGGGAACACGACGAGTGGATGCACCATCATCCGCACGATCCGGGTCCCCCGCACTACCACGAAGACGACCATCGTCCGCCGCCCCCGCAGCACTACTGATCGGGTCGGCTACCTGTTGCCGCCGCGCTGCCGTTGTCGGGCGGCGCCCCGCACCGAAGCCGGTTTTCCTCGCGGAAAACCGGCTTCGCGCATTTGACGGAAAGAAAATTGCAAGTAATTGAAGGTAATTTGTATGAATTGATTCGCGGCGAGCGGGCGGGTAACTTATCTCTGCGTTTCGTTCCCCGGAGCGCACGGTGTATTCTCATTCGCCCCGGCCGGCAACGCCCGGGGCATTTTTCTGGAACACCCCAAGATTTTTTTTGCGTTGCGCAATGATTTTGGCGCGCGTAAGGTTGAATCGCCTCTTGAGAACAGGCGAGCCTTATGAGCCCCGGTCACAGGACAACGTCCTGACCGGGCTTTTTTTTGGGGCTCTCGCGTTGAGCGGTGGAAATTCCGGAGGGCCTCGCTGCAGCACCGCACAAGCCGGCGGCAACGAGCGGAAAGCAGAAAGATGACGGATCACCGAATGAGGAGTTCGGTTTCGCTCCAGCCAGAGCTAGACCCGCCACGACGACCATTATCGGGGCTGGCCGCCGAAGCGTCATTAGCACAGGCTGCAAGAATCCATTACGGATTTCGTCAAAATTCGGGGCCCGACGCGTCGGAAGCGGCCGTTCACATCGGTTAACATGGCGGTTTCGCCCCTGCCGCGCCCTCTGTCTTGCCCACCTTCACGCTAGCCGCCCCCCTCCGCGCAGAACTCGAGATCCGCAAGAGCCGCTTCATCGCGCATGCCATTCCGGTTGCCGGCCGCGAGGCTGCCATGGTCGAGTTGCGCCTGCTGCGCGAAGCGCACCCTGCGGCCACGCACGTCTGCTGGGCACTGCTCGCGGGCGGCCAGTCCGGCATGTCCGACGACGGCGAGCCCTCCGGCACCGCTGGCCGGCCGATCCTCGAAGTGCTGCGCCATCACGACCTGGACGGCGTGCTGGCCGCCGTCGTTCGCTATTACGGCGGCGTGAAGCTGGGCGCGGGCGGCCTCGTGCGCGCCTACACCGACGCAATCGCGACCGCGCTGCAAGGCGCCGCACGCATCGAGCGCATTGCGCAGGCGCGCCTGATCGTCGAGGTCGGCTATCCCGACGAAACGCGCGTGCGCCACTGGCTCGAGCAGGCGAAAGCCTCCCTCGTGGAGAGCGCCTACACGATGACCGTGCGCCTGACGATCGAATTGCCCGCGACCGAGGTGGAGGCCGCGCGGGAGACGCTGCGCGATCTCACCCAGGGCCGCGCCGGCTTCCCCGCGCACGGGTGAGGCCCCGCGCGCGTAACGTGGCGAAAAGCGGTGCAAAAAGCCGTGCAAAAAAAAGACCGCCGAGGCAATCGGCGGTCAACAGGGGACGTGAAGAACAACCGCGAATCGACTATCGAATCGACCCGACGACTCCATCATGGCGACCCAAAATTAAGACAAACTTAAACGCCGCCCAAACTACCCAATAACTTTTCGGCGACACGCGCGAACAGCCCAAAGGCGCACAAAAACGTGCTCGCTATAATCGATTTGTCACAGACATTCGGGCCCATTCCGGTCGCCCGACACCTGTCGGATGTCCGTCCACCGCGACAAGAAGAGCTGCCCATGAGATTCGATCACCTCAAGGAAGGTGCGGGAGCCGAACGGCGTCATCGGCTGTGGAGCAAGATACGCATCTTCGTGGCAGCCATGGGCACGCTCGGCGCCGCCGCCGGCATAGCGATCGCCGTATTCGGGCTCGTCCAGTTCAACCATCGCGAAGTCATCACAGGAGTGGCCGTGATCGTTATCTCGACGGCGGTGTACGTGTCGATCCTCGTGCGCGACCGCAACCGGGTCGACTAGCAGGTCGACCAGGCCGCTGCCCGTTTGCATCCGCACGAAATGACGCTATACGCTGCGATAAGGCGTGATACGGCATTAGATCAGACTTGAATCGCAGACTAAAACCGAAACAACGCATTGCGCATGCGCTGCCGGAACCGCGAAAGCGGAATACGTAACGCTCGTGCGCATTGTTCCGCAATCCGGTCCGATTGATTTTGCCGATAGTCCACGATAATCCACAAGTCAAGCAGACTATTTTTCGCGGGACTATACACATTCCCAACAAAAACATTTATTAATATTCGCTGCGGGGCGCAAGCGCGTACCGCCCGCACCCCACCTGGGGCGCAACACTTCGCCGTCCGCTACAGGCCAGGCGTGATCCGTTGCCAACGCAAGGCCGTGGCAAGCGACAAGACCCACATGCAGGAACCGGGGTTGACAGCTTTGCATGGGACCCAACCCGGCGCCCGAGCGCCAACCTGGGTCAACAGCTTTGCATGGGACCCGAGTCAGCGCTGAGGCGCCAACCCGGGTCGACAGGAGCGGCGTATCCGCAATGCCGCATGACCGGAATCTTTCGTCGACGAGTGATCACATGCTTACCCGAACCGAGGACTTGCCAAGCGTCACGAGAAGAATGGCCGCGGGCCAGATGCTTATCGAAGGCGCGACCGTGAATGTTGTCGCTGATTCCCTCCACCTTTCCGCACAAACCGTGCGCCGTTACAAAACGATCGTCGAGGATGGCGGGCTCGCCGCACTCAAACAGATGAGCGTGGGCGGCCGCCCTTCCGTGCTCGACCAGGCCGCGCTAGGCTGGATCGCCAGCGCGCTGCACGGCTCCGCGCGCGACCACGGCTTCGCAAGCGACGCGTGGACCAACAGCCGCGTGCGCGAACTGATCGGCCGCCAGTTCGGCGTGCATTACTCGCGCGTCTACACGTGGCAGATCGTGTCGAACCTCGGTCTCGGCCATCGCCTGTCGAAATCGGCACGCTGACCCGCAGTTGTCTTTCAGTTGTCTGGAGTTGCCACGCAGCCGGCCCGCTGACCGCCCGGCGCCCGTTCAGGCCGCGGCCTGCGGGCCCGTATTGGCCGGCTCGACACCCTCCCCGCTCCACGGCCGCGCCTTTACCTGGTTGCGGCCGCCCGCCTTGGCTTCGTAGAGCAGGCGATCCGCGGCGGCCAGCAGTTTCACGGCGCTGCCCCCTTGCGGCGGATCGCAGCTCGTGCAACCCACGCTCACCGTGACGCGGCCGTAGTGCGACCCGCTGTGCGCGAGGTTCGCCGACTCGATGCGCCTGCGAATCTTTTCCGCGATCTTCACGGCGCTCTCGAGCGCCGTGCCGGGCAGCACCACGGCAAACTCCTCGCCGCCATAACGCGCCGCCATGTCCGACGTGCGCCGCGCGCCCGCCGCAATACGCCCGGCCACGAGCGCCAGCACTTCGTCGCCGGCGGCATGGCCGTAGGTGTCGTTGAAAATCTTGAAGTGGTCGATGTCGAAGAACAGCACCGAAAGCGGCTCGTGCTCGCGCACCGCGCGCTGCCATTCCGCGGCGAGGCGGCTGTCCAGCGCGCGGCGATTCGCGAGGCCCGTGAGCGGGTCGGTCACGGCGAGCCGCATCAACTCGCCTTCCGCGATCACCTTGTCGCGCAGCGCGAAGGCCAGCGCCCACGACACGATTATCCAGGCGCCGCCGAACAGCGTCGTCATGGCGATGGCGAACCAGGCGCGCCTGCGCCACGGCAGGAGCACGTCGTCCACGGCCGGCGCGATGCCGACGATCAGCGGCGCGTTGTCGATGTGCTCCCACGTGAAGATGTGCATCCTGCCGTCCAGCGGCGAGCGCCCGGTGTAGGTGCCCGACGGCCGCCGCGAAATGATCGCGTAGTTCGGCGAATCGGCATAGCTCGTGCCCATGCCGCGCTGCGCCGGCGGCTTGCTGGCGAGCATCGTGCCGTCCTGCATCATGATGAACACGCGGCCGTGGCGGCCCACGTCGATGCGCTCGAGCAGGTGCTGGAAGTATTCCAGCCGCACGGCCAGCAGCGCCACGCCGGCGAACTCACCCTCGCGCCCGTTGATGCGCCGTGACAGGGCGATTGTCGGCACGCCGCCACGCAAACGCGAGAAATAAGGCTTCGAAAAGAAGAGGCCGGTGTCGGGGCGGCTCGCCTGGGCGAGAAAGTAGTCGCGGTCGGCAAACAGCACGCCGGTCGCCGCCCCGCCGCTCTGCGAAGCGGCCACGTAGCCGTCGGCGCCGACCACGTAGGCGCCGCCGAGCGACGATGCCGCCGTCGCCCGGTTGAACAGCACCTGCTGGCGCAGCGCCTCGGGCAGAGTCCAGGTTTGGGGCTGCTGCGCACCCGTCACCACGGCCTGAAGCGCGAGATTGTAGATTTCGACATTGCGCGCAATATCGCTGCTCACGATCCGCACGATGTTGCGCGAATTCTCCGCGGCGTGGCTCAGTTCCTCCGAGCGGCCGCTGTAGATCGCCGCCAGGGTCACGCCTGCCATGACCGTCGCCACGAGCGAACCGGACATGCCGCCGAAAAGCGGATGCCCACCGATCAGCCAGATCGCCTGCCTGCCGCGCGCGAGCCACCACCGGCGCGCGCGATGACGTAGCGCGAGAACCCGCTTTGGCACTGTCGCGATCCTCCGTGATGATGCAATGCCGGTCTGCGCCGGGCGGAATCGGGCCACGACGCGCGCCGGCGCGTATAGCTAGGTATAGACAGGTATACGTCTGATGTTTCCGGTCCCGACCCGGCGACGAACCTTGCATGCAACTGTCATAAGCCCGACACGACAGCAAGCGATGATCGGTACGTAGCATTTGCCGATTTTTTTACGCACAAGGAGCCCGCAGGCCATGCCGGATATTTCCCTGTCGCCGCAACCGGGCGCAGCCCAGTCGCGCGGCCGCAATGCGAGCATGCTCGCCTTCTTTGCCGTCATTGCCCTCGGCATAGGCTATGTCGGCGTGCACCTGTCCGACGACCTCTCGCCCATCCACCAGAGCTCCGTGCTGCCCTGGGTGCTGCTGGGCTTCGCGCTCCTGATCGCCCTCGGCTTCGAGTTCGTCAACGGCTTCCACGATACCGCGAATGCGGTGGCGACCGTCATTTACACGCACTCGCTCGAGCCGCATCTCGCCGTGATCTGGTCGGGCTGCTGGAACTTCCTGGGCGTGCTGACTTCCACGGGCGCCGTCGCGTTCGGCATCCTGCAGTTGCTCCCTGTCGAACTGATTCTCCAGGTGGGCAGCAGCGCAGGCTTTGCCATGGTCTTCGCGCTCCTCATCGCCGCCATCATCTGGAACCTCGGCACCTGGTACTTCGGTCTGCCCTCGTCCAGCTCGCATACGCTCGTGGGCTCGATCATCGGCGTGGGCCTCATGAACCAGTTGATGCACGGAACGTCCGGCACGAGCGGCGTGGACTGGAGCCAGGCGCTCGGCGTGGGCAAGGCCCTGCTGTTTTCGCCGCTTGTCGGCTTCCTGCTTTCCGCCCTGCTGCTCCTCATCCTGAAAGCCGTGGTGCGCGTACCCGAGCTCTATGCGGAGCCCAAGGGCAACGAGCCGCCGCCGTTCTGGATCCGCGCGCTGCTGATCCTCACCTGCACGGGCGTTTCGTTCGCGCACGGCTCGAACGACGGCCAGAAGGGCATGGGCCTCATCATGCTGATCCTGATCGGCACGGTGCCCACGGCCTATGCGCTCAACAAGGCGGTCACGCCGGAACAGACGCAGACCTTCCTCGCCGTCGCGCAGCAGGCCTCGACCACGCTCGGCAAATACTCGAACGGCGTGGCCGCTCCCACCGAACCGCGCGACGAAGTCGAACGCTACATCAGCTCGCGCCATCTCTCGCCGCAAACGGTCCCCGCGCTCGCGGCGCTCGCCACGCAGGTGGGCGAGCAAGTGGGCGGCTACGGCTCGATGTCGAACGTGCCGCAGTCGATCGTCGATAACGTGCGCAACAACATGTACCTCGCCTCGGAAGCGATCCGCCTCATGGAGAAGAGCAAGCAGCCGGCCTTCTCCGCCGTCGACGCCAAGGCCATCGACAACTTCCGCACCGCGACCGACCACGCCACCAAGTTCATCCCGACGTGGGTGAAGGTGGCCGTGGCGATCGCGCTGGGACTCGGCACCATGGTGGGCTGGAAGCGCATCGTCGTGACGGTGGGCGAGCGCATCGGCAAGCAGCACCTCACCTACGGCCAGGGCGCCTCGGCCGAAGTGGTCGCGATGGCGACGATCGGCATGGCCGACGTGTACGGCCTGCCGGTCTCCACCACGCACGTGCTGGCCTCGGGCGTGGCCGGCACGATGGCGGCGAACGGTTCGGGTCTGCAATGGAGCACGGTGCGCAGTCTCATCCTCGCATGGGTGCTCACGCTGCCCGCTTCGATCGCGCTCGCCGCCGGGCTTTACTGGGTGTTCCGCCACGTCTGAGCAGACGTCGCGCTGCACATGAAAAAACGGCGCGCGCTCCGACTGGAGCGCGCGCCGTTTTCGTCGCCGTTTTCGTTTATCGCGCCGTGTAGCCGCGCCGGAAGTCAGTACACGTCCGGCACGATCATGTTGTCGGGCACCGGCTGGCGGATATAGTCCGGATGATGCTCGCGCGCGGGCAGCGTCACCTGCGGGTGCTCGATCTCGTGATAAGGCACCTGGTTCAGCAGGTGACTGATGCAGTTCAGGCGCGCGCGCTTCTTGTCCACGCCCTGCACGACCCACCACGGCGCCTCCGGAATATGCGAGCGCTGCAGCATCACTTCCTTCGCCTGCGTGTACATCTCCCAGCGGCGGCGGCTTTCGAGATCCATCGGGGAGAGCTTCCACTGCTTGAGCGGATCGTCGATGCGGCTCTGGAAGCGGATCTCCTGCTCGTCGTCCGTGATGGAGAACCAGTATTTGAGGATCTGGATGCCGCTTCTCACGAGCATCTTCTCGAACTCGGGCACCGACCGGAAGAACTCTTCGTATTCGTCGTCGGAGCAGAAGTTCATCACGCGCTCCACGCCCGCGCGGTTGTACCAGCTACGGTCGAACAGCACCATCTCGCCGCCCGCCGGCAGATGCTGGACGTAGCGCTGGAAATACCATTGCGTGCGCTCGCGGTTGCTCGGCGCGGGCAGCGCGGCTACGCGGCACATGCGCGGGTTCAGGCGCTGCGTGATGCGTTTGATGACGCCGCCCTTGCCCGCCGCGTCGCGGCCTTCGAAGATCACCACCATGCGGTGGCCCGTGTTCACGATCCAGTCCTGCAGCTTCACGAGCTCGCCCTGCAGACGGATCAGCTCGCGGAAATAGACGCGGCGCAGCTCGCGCGCGTCGTCGCCGATATGCAGGCCCGTGTGGTGGAGATGGTCGTCGACCTCCATTTCGAGCTCTTCGTCGTAGGCATCGATCAGCTCCTCGTCGAGCCGGCGGCGGCGATCCTGCTCGGCTTGCAGTTCGCGGTCGGTTTCGTTCATGGCGACTCTCCTGTGTCGGTCAAATGGCAATCCGCATCGCTCACGCGGCGACGGTATCGCAGCACTATCGGCGCTATGGGTGTCATTCGTATTTCAAACACGTCGATATGGCGTAAGTGGACGCCTTCGCGCCCGTATGCGCCAACCTCATCCCAGCGGCTTCGCAAAGCTCAGCTCATGGCCGTCGGGATCGAGCAGATGGAAATAACGCTCGCCCCACGGCGCGTCCCGGGGCGCAAATTCGGGTGTGTGGCCTGCCGCGAGCGCCTCGCGGTAGAACGTGTCCACGTCGCGGACGTAGAGAATCACGCGCCCCCAGCCCGCAATGGCGCCATGCGGGCCTTCCAGCAGGTTCAGATAGCCTGGCGGCCCCCCACCCTCGCCCAGCACGAACGATGCGAATCCCGGCACCGCATGACCCGGACGCTGCCGAAAGCCGAGCGACTCGTAAAAACGCACCGACCGCCCGATTTCGCTGACGGTCAGCGTCACGGCGCTCAGCGATTCGATTTGCGTTACGCGTTCTTCCATGCCGCCGGCTCCTCTGTCGCCCGCCGGCCGGTCGAATCGGCCTTCGGCGGTGATGCCGCCACGCTGCGCCGCACGATCCCCATCTGCTCGATCGCGGCATCGACGAGTTCTTGCGGATCCCGAAACGTATCGGTGGCGGCCGCAATCCGGGTGAGACGGTGGTCGACGAGCAGCGAAGCGAGCCCATGAACGTAGGCCCATAGCGCGGTCATCGCCACCGCTTGCGAGCCGCTGAGCTCGGCAAAGGCGTCGGACGCAGGCGACGACGACGGCGGCTCCGCACCGGCCACGCCGGCCAGTTCGCGAGCGGACAGGCGCCGGGCCTCCACGAGCGACGGCCGCCCGGCATCGAGCAGTTCGTTGCGCGCCATCAGGCGAAACAGATCCGGGTTGTTCACGGCAAAGTCGATATAGCCCCGCGCGGTCGCCCGGCTGCGCGCTTCGTCCCCCTCCACGCCCCGCGCGCGCTCGATCATGGACGCGGCAAGGCGGCGGTGCCCGGTCGCGGCCAGTTCGCTCAACACGCCCGTCGTATCGCCGAAATGGTGCTGCGGGGCCGTGTGCGACACCCCCGCTTCGCGGGCGATCGCCCGCAGCGTGAGACCGCGCAGACCATCGCGCCGGAGCACGGTTTCCGCTGCGCGCAACAGCGCGTCGGGCAGCGAACCGTGATGGTAGCGCCGCGCCGGCGCCGGTTCGCTCCCGGGTTTGTTCCCGGCGCTGCTCGTTCGGGTGGCCGCCGTGCCCCCTGCCCGGATCTTCTTCTGCATGATGGACTTCAACTACGCAATTGATTTCTCCAATGGAAAAATATCTTGACCATGTTCGGCGGCCAAGTCAAAATCTTTCCACTGGAAACATTGGGTAGCCATCACTACCTGAGCGCACCCGACGACCGAACCCGCCAGGCTGGCCGAGCACAACCCGGAGATCATCGTGTCATTGCCCTTTCCCGCCGACGAGCCCTTTCTCAGCGGCTACTACGCGCCGCTGCACATGGAATGCGACGCGGCCAATCTGCCGATCACCGGCACCATGCCGAAGGCGCTGCGCGGCACGCTCTACCGTAACGGACCGAATCCGCAATTCGCGCCGCGCGGGCCGTACCACTGGTTCTCGGGCGACGGCATGCTGCACGCGTTCCAGATCGAAGACGGGCGCGTGTCCTACCGCAATCGCTGGGTGCGCACGCCCAAATGGGTCATGGAGCACGACCGCGGAGAGGGCCTTTCGGGCTCGCTGTCTCACCGGCACCTGAGCGACCCGGCCCTGCGCGAACTCAATTCCACAGTGGCCAACACCAATGTGATCTGGCACGGCCACCGCCTGCTCGCGCTGGAAGAAGCGCACGCGCCGTTCGAAGTGGACCCGTTCACGCTTGCGCCGCGAGGCTACTATCGCTACGACGACAAGCTGCCGGGCGCGATGACGGCGCATCCGAAATACGATCCGGTTACCGGCGAGCTGGTCTTCTTCGCTTATGCGGCGACCGGCCCGTTCACCCGCGACCTCGTGCTTCACGTGGCCGATCGCGAGGGCCGGCTGCAGCGGAGCGTGCACTTCGCGGCGCCGTTCCCGAGCATGGTTCACGACTTCGCCGTCACGCGCACGCACATCCTCTTCCCGGTCTTCCCGCTGACGGGTTCCATGGACCGGGCGACGGACGGGCTGCCTCCCTATGCGTGGGAACCGGACAAGGGCACGCATATCGGCATTCTGCCGCGCAACGGCACCGCCGACGACGTGCGCTGGTTGCCCGCCGATCCGTGCTTCGTTTTCCACGTCATGAACGCATTCGATAACGGCAAGCAGATCGTCTGCGACGTGATGAAATACGACACCGCCCCGCTGTTTCCACGTCTCGACGGCACGCCCGTGGGAAACGAGCCGCCCCGCGCGCGACTCGTGCGCTGGACTCTCGGCCCGGACAAGACAGCCAGCGTGGGAGAGCAGTTACTGGACGACCGCCCCGGCGAATTCCCGCGCTTCGACGAGCGTTTCGCGATGTCGCGCTACCGGCACGGCTACTTCAGTTCCGCACCGGCCACGGAGGGCGCGAAGGGAACGCGCTCGCGCGTGGGCCTCGCCCACATCGATGTGACGACCGGCCACACCGCGGAATGGCTGCCCGACCTCGGCGACTACTGCAGCGAACCGGTGTTTATCGAGCGCCATGCGGATGCCGCTGAAGGCGACGGCTGGCTGCTCGCCGTCGTCTGGCGCGGCGGTGAAAACCGCAGCGACCTTGCGGTGTTCGACGCCACCGACGTTGCATCCGGCCCGGTTGCCCTCGCGCATCTGTCCCACCGCGTGCCGGCGGGCTTTCATGGCAACTGGCGCAGCGCCGCCGGCTGATCTCGCGCACAGGGAATGCGCCTCGCCAGCACTGCGAAACAACAAAGAAACAACGAAGCAGCAACGCAGGAAGGCGCCGCCCGCACCCGCTATCGAACCGTGGAAGCCACGGGCATCGAGAGGTTCGCATCGGCGAACGCCGTCTGGCCGTTTCCGCGCGATTTGGCGCGGTACATGGCGCCGTCGGCGGCGCGCATCACGGTCCGGGCGTCGCGCGGAACGTCTCCGGTTCCCTCGGCCAGCATGCACACCCCGATGCTGCCGGAGATCGCAACCGGATAGCCGCCAATGGTTCGTATGTCGCTCAGGATCGCGTGAATCTTCGCGGCTTGCGCCAGCGCGCCGGCCCGGTCGTGAATGCGGTGCGCCAGCACCACGAATTCGTCGCCGCCAAGGCGAGCCAGCGTATCGCCGCGCCGCATCTGATGGGTCAGCGTGATGGCGAAACTGCGTAGCAGTTCGTCCCCCACCGCATGCCCGTAGTCGTCGTTCACTTCCTTGAAACCATCGAGGTCGATAAGCAGCAACGCCGCATGAACGGCACCGGCGCCTCGAACGGCGAGCGTGCGGCCAATGGCCTGCTCGAGCCGGGCGCGGTTGCTCAAACCCGTCAGCGGGTCGGTGGCCGCCTGCTTTTCCAGCCGGTACACCAGCACCGCGAGGTAGAGCGATGTCGCCGCCACGCTGAGCATCAAGCCCGCGCCGGCCGCGACGTTCGCGCGCCACCACGGTTGCCAGTGCGTCAGTCCGGCGAAACCGCAGAACGCCACTGCGCACGAGAGGGCCAGCATGCTTCGGCCGTAACGGCATCCGGCGCCGACGAGGAACCAGAAAACAACCCATAGAAGCGGCAGCGCGGCCTCGCCGCCGACGGCCAGCGCCGTCATCAGCACGACCTGATCGGCAAACGTGGCAAGCGTCAACCTGAGCACCGAGCGCGCCGGGCGGAGTGTCGTGGCAAGCCAGGTCGCCGCGCCGAACACCACGTACAACGCGACGGCGCCCGACGTCGCCCATGTCTCTTTCGAGTGAGAGGCCTCCGCGGCGACCAGGTACGCGAACAGCACCACAGTGCCAAGCGTTATGCGCAGTAGCGCCTGCTCCTTTTCTGGGTTCTTCTGAAACGCGCCGAATACGCCTTGTCCGGACCAGGATTGAAAGTCCCCCTCGCCCATGCCCGCACCCCCGCCCGTATTCCGTAGTTATCGACCGGTAGTCTAACGCGCCCGCGTGTCCCGGCGTGTTCGATTGTCGAGCTGCCAGGCGTTCACCCGCGCAACTCATGCCACCTGAATGAACTCAGGCCCCGTTTGCGGCTATGATCGTGAGCGACGCCGCCCTGGCACGCGCGGCGTCCCACGTTCCCCCGTCCATTCATCACGCACACGATCAACCGGAGATAACCGCATGGTATTGGGGTGGCTCGTCGTTCTCCCGTTCGCGGCGGCGGCGCTCGTTGCGGTGGCGATGCAGTTCGCCCGGCCGCTCGCGACGTGGATCGCATTCGCCGCAGCGCTCCTCGGTCTCGGGTTGCTCGCGAGCAAGCGGGTGGGCATGCCGACTTACGGCGTCCTGCAATGGCGGCACGACTGGGTGCCCGAGCTCGGCCTCGCGCTGAGCCTGCGACTCGACGGCCTCTCGTTCATGTTCGCGCTGCTGGTGCTGGCCATCGGCCTGCTCGTGTTCGTCTACGCGCGCTACTACCTCGCGGGTAGCGAATCGCTGCCGCGTCTCTACCTGCTCCTGCTGCTTTTCATGGGCGCGATGCTGGGCCTCGTGCTCTCGAACAACCTGCTGCTGCTCGTGATCTTCTGGGAACTGACGAGCCTCGTTTCGTTCCTGTTGATCGGCTTCTGGCCATCCCGCCCCGATGCGCGGCGCGGCGCGCGCATGGCCCTCACCATCACGGGCGCGGGCGGCCTCGCGCTGCTGGGCGCGATGCTGCTGCTCGGGCACGTGTGCGGCAGCTACGAGCTCACCGACGTGCTCGCGCAGGCCGGCAACGTGCAGAAGAGCCCGCTCTATCCGGCGATCCTGCTGCTCCTGCTGTTCGCGGCGTTCACGAAGTCGGCGCAGTTCCCGTTCCACTTCTGGCTGCCGCATGCGATGTCCGCGCCGACGCCGGTCTCCGCCTACCTCCACTCGGCCACGATGGTAAAGGCCGGCGTGTTCCTGCTCGCGCGTTTCTACCCCGTGCTCGAAGGCACGGACTGGTGGTTTTATACCGTGAGCCTCGCCGGTCTCGTGACGCTCACGGGCGGCGCGGCCATGGCGCTCGTGCAGCGCGATCTCAAAGGCCTGCTCGCGTATTCGACGATCAGCCATCTCGGCCTCATCATGCTGCTGTTCGGCCTCGACACCGAACTCTCCACCGTCGCCGCGCTCTTTCACACGTTCAACCACGCGGTGTTCAAGGCATCGCTGTTCATGGCCGCGGGCATCATCGACCACGAAACCGGTACGCGCGACCTCGGCCGGCTGCGCGGCCTGCACCGCTATCTGCCATGGACCGCGGCGCTCGCGGGCGTTGCCTCGCTGGCCATGGCGGGCGTGCCGCTCCTCAACGGCTTTCTCTCGAAGGAAATGTTCTTCGGCGAAACGCTCGCGCAAGGCCTCTTCGGCGAGTTCAACTGGGTCATTCCGGCGCTTGCCGTGGTGGCGGCCGGACTCTCGGTGGCGTACTCGCTGCGCTTCGTCTACGGCGTCTTCTGGGACGGCTCGACACCGCGCGACCTGCCGCAGTATCCGCCGCACGAGCCGCCGCGCTTCATGCGTCTGCCCGTCGAAATTCTCGTCGTGCTGTGTCTGCTGGTCGGCCTCTTTCCGCAGCAGACTATCGGCCGGATGCTCGAATCGGCGGCGTGGTTCGCGCTGGGCGGCTCGCTGCCCGTCTACAGCCTGAGCATCTGGCACGGGTTCAACCTGCCGCTCGTGATGAGCGTGGCCTCGTTCGCTGCCGGCGCGCTGCTGTTCTTCTTCCGCCGTGACGCTTTCCGCCATCATCGCTCCAGGCTCTCCGAAATGAATGCGAGCGAAGGCTTCGACCGCTTCGTGCAGCATCTGGAGGAAGCCGCTGCCGTGGTCGTGCGCGTATTCGAGAATGGCTCGCTGCCGTCCTATCTCGCGTGGATGGTGGCCGCAATGATCGTCGTGCCAGGCGCCGCGCTGCTGGCCCTCCCCCGGTTCGGCGGCACGCTTGCCCTCACGAGCGTCGATCCGGTCACGTTCATCGGCCTCGTGCTGACCGCACTCTGCGCCCTCGCCGTCGTGCGCGTTCGCACCCATACGCTCTACGCACTCATCCTGCTGAGCACCTGTGGCCTCTTCGTGACGCTCGCGTTCGCGCGCTTCTCCGCGCCCGACCTCGCACTTACGCAAATCTCCGTGGAAGTCGTCACCGTCCTGCTGCTCGTGCTCGCCATCTACTTCCTGCCCGGCGAACAGCGCGTGATCGAGCCGGTCCCGGCGCGTGTGCGCAACGGCGTACTCGCGCTCGCGGGCGGCGCGCTGCTGGGCGGCGTCGCCTGGGCCGTGATGACACGCCCCGCCGGCACCGGCATCGCCCCGTTCTTCCTCGCGAATGCGCTGCCCGGCAGCGGCGGACACAACGTCGTGAACGTGATCCTGGTGGACTTCCGCGGCTTCGACACGATGGTGGAAGTCAGCGTGCTCGTCGTCGCGGGTCTCGCCGTCAAGGCGCTCCTGCGCGGCCTGCGGCTCCCCCCGCCCGCCGCGGGGCCGGGCGGCCTGCCGTGGTCTTCGCAGTCGCATCCGCTGCTGCTCGCCCTGCTCGCGCGCCTCATGCTGCCGCTCACCACGCTCGTCGCCGTGTTCGTGTTCCTGCGCGGCCACAATCTGCCGGGCGGCGGCTTCATCGCGTCGCTCATCGTTTCGGTCGCGCTCCTGCTGCAATACGTGGCGAGCGGCGTGCTGTGGGCCGAGTCGCGCATCCGCATCAACTACCGCACGCTCGCGGGCCTCGGCCTGCTCGTGGCCGCGTGCACGGGCGCCGGCAGTCTCGCGTTCGGCCAGCCGTTCCTCACGAGCGCATTCGGGCATCTGCATCTGCCGCTCATCGGCGAAGTCGAGTTGAGCACCGCCATGCTGTTCGATCTCGGCGTGTTCTGCGCCGTGGTCGGCACCACGCTCACGATCGTCTCGCACCTCGGCACGCGCGACAAAGACCTGCAATCCGTGGAGAAAAGCTGATGGAAGCCGCTTTTGCCGCGACGATCGGCGTGCTCTGCGCCTGCGGCCTCTACCTGCTGCTGAGCGCGCGCGTGCTGCCCGTGATCCTCGGCATTACGCTGTTCTCGTATGCCGTCAACCTCTTCCTGCTCGGCATGGGCCGGCTCTCCCTGGGCAAGCCGCCCGTGATCGCTCCCGGCGCGCAGTATGCCGATCCCGTCCCGCAGGCGCTCGTGCTCACGGCCATCGTGATCGGCTTCGCCATGACCGCCTTCACGGTCGTGCTGGCGCTGCGCTCGCTCGCGCTCAGCGGCTCCGATCACGTGGACGGCAAGGAGATCGACGGCGCATGAACCATGCCCTCATCCTGCCCATCCTGATCCCGCTCTTCGCGGCGGGCGCCATCGTCGCGCTGCCGGTGCGCGCAAAACGCCTGCAGCGTGCGCTCAACGTCGTCGCCACGATCGCGCTCCTGCCTGTCGCGATCGCGCTCGCCGCGCGCGCCGCTTCGGGAGAAATCGCGACCTATTCGCTCGGCGCGTGGCCCGCGCCGTTCGGCATCGTGCTGCAGCTCGATCGCCTCGGCGCGCTCATGCTCGTGCTCACCGCGGTGCTGGCGTGCTGCTGCCTGCTCGGCACCTCGAGCGCCGACGCCCGGCGCGGCCGCTACTTCCGCGCGCTGTGCCAGTTCGAGCTGATGGGTCTGAACGGCGCGTTCCTCGCGGGCGATGTCTTCAACCTGTTCGTATTCTTCGAACTCCTGCTGATTGCCTCCTACGCGCTGCTGCTGCACGGCGGCGGCCGGCGCCGCGTGCGCAACGGCCTGCATTACCTGCTGCTGAACCTCGTGGGCTCGTCGTTCTTCCTGATCGCGCTGGGCGTGCTGTACGGCCTCACCGGCACGCTGAACATGGCCGACATGGGCGAACGGCTCGCCCATCTCGACGCCGCCTCGCTGCCGCTCGCCCAGTTCGCGGGCGCGATGCTGATGCTCGTGTTCGGTCTGAAAGCGGCCGTCTTTCCGCTCTCGTTCTGGCTGCCGCAGGCGTATCGCAGCGCGATCGGCCCGGTGGCCGCGCTCTTCGCGATCATGACGAAGGTGGGTGTGTATGCCATGCTGCGCTGTGACGCGCTGGTGTTTGGTGGGGGTGGCACTCCAGGTGCCGGCGGCTTGCTCGATCATTTCATGCACGACTGGGCATGGTGGCTCGCCATCGCGACAATCGCATTCGGCGCGCTGGGCGCGCTCGCCGTGTCGAGCCTCAAGACCACGACAGCGTATCTCGTGCTGGTCTCGGTAGGTCTCCTGATTGCGGCGGCGACGCTGCAAACCGCGGCCGCATGGAGCGCACTGCTCTACTACCTCATCAGCACGACGCTTTGCTCGGCGGCGCTGTTTCTGCTGGCCGACACGCTGGAGCCGGAGGCGCCGGAGCCGGCCGCCGACGAACCCGGCTCGCACGCCGCGCTAGACGACACCACGGCGCCCGCTCTCTCGCCCGTGGCCGATGGCGACGTGCTCGTGGCCGAACCCGCCGTCGTGGCGGAAGTGGCGGCAGAAACGGCGGCGCGCAGCACGACATCGCCTTGGCCCACGCAAACGGCAACCTTGCTCTATTTCGTGGGCGCCGTGGGCGCGGCGGGCCTGCCGCCGCTCTCGGGCTTCCTCGGCAAGGCGATGGTGCTGGCCGCCACGCCCATCGACAAAGCCGCCACGCTGTGGCCCGCCGTGCTGCTTTCGAGCCTGCTCCTGATCGTCGCTCTGAGCCGCACCGGTACGCGCCTGCTGTGGGCCGCGCCCGCTTCGCGGGCGTATGCGGCGGCGGCGCCAGTAGCACCGCGCGGTACGCGCGCCAAGCTTGGAGCGTGCGCGCTGCTGCTCGCCTGCGTCGTGGCCGCCACGCTCGGCGCGGGCCCGCTCAAGCGCTATCTGGACGCCACCGCCACGCAGTTGCTCGATCGCGCCGCGTACGTGCATGCCGTCCTTCCCGATGTAACACCAGCGGCGGTGGCTCCGCAAGGCAACGGGAACTGACCATGCTGAAACGGCTCTTTCCCCATCCCTGGCTCAGCATCGTCCTGCTCGTCTGCTGGCTGCTGCTGATGAACGATGCCTCGCCCGGCAACGTCCTGCTCGGCGCAGTGCTGGGCTGTGCGATTTCGTTCGCGGTCGGCGCGGGGCTCTGGATGCGGCCCGTGCGATTCGGCCACCCGTGGCTGCTCGCACGGCTCGCGCTGCACGTGCTCTGCGACATCGTCGTCGCGAACGTCGAGGTGGCGCTGCTCGTGCTCGGCCCCACGCAGAAGCTGCGCCCCGCGTTCATCGAAGTGCCGCTCGACAGCACGCACGAAATCGCGCTCACGGCGCTCATCAGCATCGTGTCGCTTTCGCCCGGCACGCTGTGCGCCGAACTCTCGGACGACCGCACGCGCCTCATCGTGCACGTCCTCGATCTCGACGACGAAGCCGCGCTCGTCGCCCAGATCAAGACCCGTTATGAAGCCCCGCTGATGGAGATCTTCGCATGCTAGCCATCGCCATTCCGGTCTCGTTCGCGATACTCGGCCTCGCGTTCCTGCTCACGCTCGTGCGCCTCGTGCGCGGGCCGTCGCTGCCCGACCGCATCGTCGCGCTCGACACGCTCAACATCAACGCCATCGCACTGATCGTGGTCTACGGCATCAGCCTGCGCTCCACCGTATTCTTCGAGACGGCGCTGCTGATCGCGGTGATGGGTTTCATCGGCACCGTCGCGCTGACGAAGTATCTGCAGCGCGGCGACATCATCGAACTGAACTGACGGGAGGCACGCCATGCAAACCGTCGTCGAAGCGATCGTCAGCGTGCTGTTGCTCGTGGGTAGCCTCTTCATGCTGATCGGTGCGATCGGGCTCGCGCGCCTGCCCGACTTCTTCATGCGCCTGCACGGCCCGACCAAATCGACGACGCTCGGCGTGGGGGGCGTCGTGCTCGCGTCGGTGGTCTACTTCAGCGCGCACAATAACTATGCGAGCCTGCATGAACTGCTGATTCCGGCTTTTCTGTTTCTTACCGCGCCGATCAGCGCGCATATGCTTGCGAAGGCGGGGATTCAGCAGCGCGTGGCGCTCACGGCGGGTACGCGCGGAAGGCCGCCGGTGACGGGGGCTTGCGAGGCGGCCGACGACACACCGGATGCCTGATCAGGCCACCGCCACCCCTCTCCCCGCCTTGTGCGCCTCGGCCAGCACGAACTCGATAAAAGTGGACGCTGCCCGCGTACGATGCCGATTCGGCATGTAGAGCATATACATGTGCGTGCCGAAAATGCTGAGCCGCCACGCATCAAGCGACGTAACAACCTCCCCGCGACGCAGATCGTCCTGAACCACATAGTCCGGCACGATCCCCACTCCAAGCCCCGCCAGAATCGACTGGCGCAGAAAAAGAAAGTTCTCCGAAATGATAGCCGGCTCGAGCAGGACCTCATGACGTTCCTCGCCCAGATACCCCGCCAGCCGCAGTTGCTTACCGACCACGGCGGCAGTAATGACCGGTGCCGTACCCAGGTCTTCCAGCCGCTGCGGCATGCCGTTCTCGCGCGCCCATTGCGCCGAGGCGCAAGCCACGTAGCGCACCGACCCCATGTCGCGCGCCACGAGGTTCTGCGGCGGTTCCGACATCACGCGCACGGCAATGTCGACTTCGTCGCGCAACAGGTCTTCCACACGGTTTTCGAACATCACGTCGAGCACGATGCCCGGATAGAGCCGCTTGAACTCGATCAGCCAGTCGGACATCACGAGCTGCCCATAGCCGCTCGGCACCGATAGCCGCACGCGCCCCTGCAGGCTCTGGCCGAGCGTCGAGACCGATTCGCGCGCGGCCAGCAGCGCGTTCTGGATCGCGCGCCCATGCTCGTAGAGCTTCAGCCCGATCTCGGTAGCCTCCACGCGGCGCGTGGTGCGCCTCACGAGTTGCAGCCCGATCGACTTTTCGAGGTGATTGAGGTGGTAGCTGACGTTCGCGCGGCTCATCTTCAGGCGCCGCGCAGCCTCGCTAAGATTCCCCGCGTCGAGAATCTCCACCAGCAGGGTTAGCGCATTGACGTCCACGGCCGGCTCACTGTCAAGGATATTTTGACAGTCTGTCAACAGACAATGTGATTGTCAATGAACCTTGGCGAGCCCAAAATCGAACGCACATCCGATAATCGGGCATGCCCCCTTGCGCCGCCCGGATCGACTTCTGGAGACAAGACCATGGCATCCGACACCGCCTTCCCCCCGGCTTCCCCTGCTGCTTCCCCGGTCACTCACGAACTACGCGGCAAAGTTCTGCTGGTCACGGTCGACAATCCTCCCGTCAACGCCCTGGGCGTCGAGGTGCGCCGCGGCCTCGCCGCCGCCATCGAGCACGCCGAGGCGAATGACGCCGTGCAGGCCATCCTGATCGTCGGCGCGGGGCGCAACTTCATCGCCGGTGCGGACATTCGCGAGTTCGGCAAGCCGCCTCAACCGCCCGCGCTGCCCGACGTCTGCAACCGCATCGAGGCCTGCCGCAAGCCGGTGATCGCCGCGATCCACGGCGCGGCGCTCGGCGGCGGGCTGGAGGTGGCGCTCGCCGCGCATTACCGCCTCGCCGTGGCGGGCGCAAAGCTGGGCCTGCCCGAAGTGCAGCTCGGCCTCCTGCCCGGTGCGGGCGGCACGCAGCGCACGCCGCGCCTGATCGGCGCGGAGGCCGCGCTCTCGCTGATGCTGAGCGGCCGCCACGCCGGCGCACAGGAAGCGCTCAAACTGGACCTCGTGGATCGTCTTGGCGCGAGCGACGACGTGCTCGCCGAAGGCCTCGCCTACGCCCAGGAGCTGCTCGCCGCGCACGCGCCGGTGCGCCGCACACGCGACGCGCAGGGCCTCGCGAACCGCGAAGCCGCCCAGGCCGCCATCGACACCGCGCGCGCCGACACCGCGAAGAAGTCGCGCGGCCTGTTCTCGCCGATGAAGATCGTCGAGTGCGTGGAAGCCGCCCTGAACGAATCGTTCGACGAAGGCCAGCGCTTCGAGCGCAAGCAGTTCCTCGAATGCCTGGAGAGCCCGCAGCGCGCGGGCCTCGTCCACGCGTTCTTTGCCGAACGCGAAGTGCAGAAGGCGCCGGAAACGAAGACTTCGACGCCGCGCGCGCTCGATAGCGTGGGCGTGGTGGGCGGCGGCACGATGGGCGCCGGCATCGCGGTGGCGGTGCTCGACGCGGGTCTGCCCGTGACGATGATCGAGCGCGACGACGCCTCGCTCGCGCGCGGCCGCGCCCACGTCGAAAAGGTCTACGACGGTCTCATCGCCAAGGGCCGCATGACGCCCGAAGCGAAGGCGCAGATTCTCGCGCGCTTCTCGGGCAGCACCTCTTACGATGCGCTCGCCAAGGCCGATCTCGTGATCGAGGCCGTGTTCGAAGACATGGACGTGAAGAAGGCCGTGTTTGCCGAACTCGACCGCGTCTGCAAACCGGGCGCCGTGATCGCCACGAACACCTCGTATCTCGACATCGACGCCATCGCAGCCAGCATCTCGCGTCCGCAGGACGTCGTGGGCCTGCACTTCTTCTCGCCCGCGAACATCATGAAGCTGCTGGAAGTGGTGGTGCCGAAGCAGGTATCGGCGGACGTCGTGGCCACGGCCTTCGAGCTCGCGAAGAAGCTGCGCAAGG
Organism: Paraburkholderia sp. AV2; assembly: GCF_054968425.1. Classification (NCBI taxonomy): domain Bacteria; kingdom Pseudomonadati; phylum Pseudomonadota; class Betaproteobacteria; order Burkholderiales; family Burkholderiaceae; genus Paraburkholderia; species Paraburkholderia sp. AV2. The sequence goes on along the minus strand of NZ_JBANLK010000007.1, from coordinate 77,538 downwards.
TGCCCGTGCGCGCGGGCGTGTGCGACGGCTTCATCGGCAACCGCGTGCTCGCCGTGTACCGCGCCGCCGCCGACCACATGATGGAGGATGGCGCCTCGCCGTATCAGATCGACAAGGCCGTGCGCAATTTCGGCTATCCGATGGGCCCGTACCAGGTCAGCGATCTCGCGGGCGGCGACATCGGCTGGGCCACGCGCAAGCGCCGCGCCGCCACGCGCGATCCGAAGGCGCGCTACGTGCAGATCGCCGACCGCATCTGCGAGCGCGGCTGGTTCGGACAGAAGACGGGCCGCGGCTACTATCTCTACCCCGACGGTGCGCGCACCGGTACACCCGACCCGGAAGTCGAAGCGATCATCGCCGCCGAGCGCGAGCGCGCGGGCATCCAGCCGCGCAGCTTCACCGACGAGGAAATCATGCGCCGCTACATGGCCGCGATGATCAACGAAGGGGCGAACGTTGTGCACGAGAAGATCGCGCTGCGCCCGCTCGACGTGGACGTGACCTTCCTCTACGGCTATGGCTTCCCGCGCTACCGCGGCGGCCCCATGAAGTACGCCGACATGGTGGGCCTCGCGAACGTGCTCGCCGACATCCGCGAGTTCGCGAAGGAAGACCCGCTGTTCTGGCGCCCCTCGCCGCTCCTCGTCGAGCTGGTGGAACGCGGCGCGAATTTCGCGAGCCTGAACGAGTCGGCGTGAGCCAACACTCACACGCGCTCTTGATGGAGTGAAGCAAGCATGGACCTGAAATTCACGGCGGAAGAAGAAGCCTTCCGCACCGAGGTGCTGGACTTCCTGCGCGAGCGCCTGCCGCAGCGCATTGCCGACAAGGTGCGCAACGGCCGCCACCTCACGCGCGACGACATGGCCACCTGGCACGCAACGCTCAACGAAAAGGGCTGGCTCGCGAACCACTGGCCGAAGGAGTATGGCGGCCCCGGCTGGACCGCGGTGCAGAAGTTCATCTTCGAGAACGAATGCGCGATTGCGGGCGCGCCGCGCATCGTGCCGTTCGGCGTGAACATGCTCGGGCCCGTGCTCATCAAGTACGGCAGCGAGGAACAGAAGCGCTACTGGCTGCCGCGCATCCTGAACGGCGCCGACTGGTGGTGCCAGGGCTATTCGGAACCGGGCGCGGGCTCCGACCTGGCCTCGGTGCGCACCACAGCCCAGCGCCAGGGCGACCACTACATCGTGAACGGCCAGAAGACGTGGACCACGCTCGGCCACTACGCGAACATGATCTTCTGCCTCGTGCGCACGGCCACCGACGTGCGCAAGCAGGAAGGCATCAGCTTCCTGCTGATCGACATGAACACGCCGGGCATCGAGGTACGCCCCATCGTCACGCTCGACGGCGAACATGAGGTAAACGAAGTGTTCTTCACCGACGTGCGCGTGCCGGCGGCGAACCTGGTGGGCGAGGAGAACAAGGGCTGGACCTATGCCAAGTATCTGCTCACCTACGAGCGCACGAACATCGCGGGCGTGGGCTTTTCGGTGGCGGCGCTCGCGCGCCTGAAGCGCGCGGCACGGAAGGTCACGCGCAACGGCAAGCCGCTCGCCGACGATCCGCAGTTCGCGGCGCGCATGGCCAGAGTCGAGATCGATCTGGAGAACATGAAGACGACGAACCTGCGCGTGATCGCCGCCGTGGCAGGCGGCGGCGTGCCGGGCGCGGAAAGCTCGATGCTGAAGATTCGCGGCACGGAGATCCGCCAGGAAATCTCGTCGCTGCTGCGCCGCGCGATGGGGCCGTACGCGGCGCCGTTCGTCGAGGAAGCGCTGGAAGAAGGCTTCGACGGCGAGGCCATCGGTCCCGACGAGGCTGCGAGCGCCGCGGCGCAGTATTTCAACAACCGCAAGCTGTCGATCTTCGGCGGCTCCAACGAAATCCAGAAGAACATCATCTCGAAGATGATTCTCGGTCTTTAAGAGGTCCGGCCATGAACTTCCAGCACACCGAAGACCGCCGGATGCTCACGGACACGCTCAACCGTTTCATCGCCGAGCAGTACGGTTTCGACGCGCGCGATAAAATCGCGCGCTCCGCGGAGGGCTTCAGCATCGACATGTGGCGCCGCTTCGCCGAACTCGGCGTGATCGGCGCGCTCTTTCCCGAGGCGCAGGGCGGCTTCGGCGGCGCGGGCTTCGACATCGCGGTCGTATTCGAATCGCTTGGCCGGGGGCTCGTGGTCGAACCGTTCCTCGACACGCTGATCGTCGGCCGCGCGCTCGCGCACGCGGGCAGCGAAGCGCAGCAGGCACACATCGCCGCGTTCATCGACGGCTCGCGGCTCGCCGCCTTCGCGCACGACGAACCGGGTTCGCATTACGAAGCGGCGCGCGTGACCACGCATGCCGAAAAGCGCGGCAGCGGCTGGGTGCTGAACGGCGCGAAGGGCGTCGTGCAGCATGCGGAACACGCCGATCTGCTGCTCGTTTCCGCGCGCACCGCAGTGGGTCAACCCGGTGGTGGATTCGACGAAGCGGGCATCTCGCTCTTCCTCGTGCCGCGCAATGCGCCCGGCGTAAGCGTGCGCGGCTACGGGAAGATCGACGGCGGCCGCGCGGCCGAAGTCTCGCTGAATGATGTGCAGGTGGATGCCGAAGCGATCGTGGGCGCCGAGGGCAGCGGCTTCGCAACGCTGGAGCATGCAACAGGTTTTGGCCTTCTCGCGCTCGCGGCGGAAAGCCTGGGCGCGATGGATGTGGCGCGCGACTACACGCTCGAATATCTGCGCACGCGCAAGCAGTTCGGCGTGCCCATCGGCAGCTTCCAGGCGCTGCAGCATCGCATGGCCGACGTGCTGCTCGAAATCGAGCAGGCGCGCTCCGCGGTCATCAATGCGGCGGCGGCCGTCGATGCGCCGCGCAGCGAACGCGAGCGCGCGCTCTCGGCCGCGAAGTACACGATCGGACGCACGGGCGCGCGCGTGGCCGAGGAATCGATCCAGCTACACGGCGGTATCGGCATGACGTGGGAGCTGCCGCTTTCGCACTACGCGAAACGTCTCGTGATGATCGATCATCAACTGGGCGACGAAGATCATCACCTCGCACGCTATATCGCGCTGGCATCGGACGGTGGCGCAAGCGAAACGTAACGCGACGCGCCGACGCAAAATCCGGCAAACCGCACGCCCGCCAACGAACCAGGAACACTTGCCCATGCAGACCGAAAACAGGACCTTGCCGCTCGCGGGCGTGCGCGTACTCGATCTTTCGCGTGTCCTCGCGGGCCCATGGTGCGCGATGACGCTCGGCGACCTCGGCGCCGAAGTCATCAAGGTCGAACACCCCGGCCGCGGCGACGACACGCGCGACTGGGGGTTGCGCATCGGCAAGACCGAGACGGCGTACTTCAACAGCGTGAACCGCAACAAGCGTTCGGTCACGCTCGACCTGCAGACGCCCGAAGGCCAGCGCATTGCGCAGGACCTCGCGAAGACCTGCGACATCGTGGTCCAGAACTTCAAGTTCGGCGGCGCGGAAAAGCTCAACCTCGGCTACGAGCAGTTGAGCGCGGAGAATCCGCGCCTCATCTATTGCTCGATCGCCGGCTACGACCGCACCGGCCCCGAAGCCGCGCGGCCCGGCTACGACCTCGTCGTGCAGGGCGAAGCGGGCCTGATGGCGCTGAACGGGGAGGCAGACCAGCCGCCGCTGAAGTTCGGCGTCGCGGTGGTCGATCTGTTCACGGGCATGTATTCGGCGCAGGCGCTGCTCGCGGCGCTCTTCGAGCGCGAACGCACCGGCCGCGGGCGCCACATCGAGATGGCGCTGTTCGACTGCGGCCTCATGATCACGGCCTACTACGGCCTCGAAGCGCTCGTGATGGGCGAGGACCCGCCGCGCTACGGCAACGCGCATCCGTCGATCATGCCGTATGGCGTCTTCGATGCAGCGGACGGCCCGATCGTGATCACGGTGGGCAACAACAAGCAGTTCGAGCGATTCTGCCGCGAAGTCATCGAGCGCCTCGATCTGGCCGACGACGAACGTTTCAAGACCAACCTCCTGCGCGCCCAGCATCGCGAGGTGCTGGTGCCCGAGCTCACGCGCGAACTCCGCAGTCGCCCGCGCGCGCTGCTGCTCGAACGGCTCGCGCGCGCCGGCATTCCGTGCGGCGAAGTGGCCGGACTGCGCGAGGCGCTGCTGTCGAAACGCGCGACCGACGCGGGCCTCGTGACCGAGCAGCCGCATCCGCATACGGCCAGCGGCACGACGCCGGTACTCTCGCCGCCGTGGCGCTTCGACGGCGAGCGCATGCCCGTGCGGCGCGCGCCGCCGCAGCTCGGCGAAGGCACGCGCGAGGTATTGCAGTCGGTCCTGGGGCTTTCCGGCGAAGCGCTTGCCGGCCTGAAAGACAAAGGCGTCATCTGATTTCGCGGCGCCTCGGCGTCGCCTGAACGCTCCGCGGCGCATGTCCTCCGCATGCGCCGCGTTTCCTTGCCATAACAGCGCTCCGCCAGGACCGTGCGATCCGTCACCCAATCGCACGCTCGGAGCGGCGGCCGGGTATATTGCCCATGATGCGCGATGCCGACAATCGGCTCGCGCCACTCCCCGCCACCCAGTCCGCCCCGTCGATGGAGCACGCCTACGCTCACCTGCTGCACCTCCTCGCCGCGCATGCGGGGTGGACGCTCGCGTTCGTCTTCGTGGCCGCCTTCCTGGAATCGCTCGCGCTCATCGGCACGTTCATTCCGGGCAGCACGGCCATGTTCATTGCGGGTGCGTTCGCGGGCACCGGCACGCTGAACCTCGGCTGGCTCTTCGTCGCGGCCATTGCGGGCGCCGTGGCCGGCGACGCCCTGAGCTTCTGGATCGGCCACCGCTACCGCGAGTCGCTCGCCCAGATGTGGCCGTTCTCGCACTATCCGGCCATCTTCGCCAAGGCGAAGGCGTACTTCTCGCAGCACGGCGCGCGCAGCGTGATCCTCGCGCGCTTCATCGCGCCGCTGCGCGCCGTCGTGCCCATCGTCGCCGGCATGGCGGGCATGGCGCCCATGCGCTTCCTCGTGATGAACATCGTCTCGGCGCTCATCTGGGCCCCGGCGCACATCCTGCCGGGCGTGGTGTTCGGCGCGTCGCTGCAGATCGCCGGTGCCGTGTCGTTCCGCCTCGTTGTGATCGCACTGATCCTCGCTTGCGCGCTCTGGCTCATCTGGCGGTTCGTGCGGATTCTGCTGCTGCATTTCGACGCGTGGGCCAGCGCCTCGCGCCGCAGCGTCGCGCACTGGGCCCAGGGCCACGAGGGTGCGGCGGCGCGGCGGCTCGCGCGCCTGCTCGACCCCGAGCAGCCGGCGCTAGGCGCCCTCGTCGTGGTCACGGGGCTCGTGCCGCTCGGCGCGGCCGTCTTCTCGTACGTGCTCGACAACGTGCTGCACGGCGATCCGCTCGTCCAGGTGGATCAGTCCGTGCGCCTCTTCATGCGTTCGATCCACACCATCTGGGCCGACGCCGCGCTCGCGCGCGTGGAAACGCTCGGCAGCGGCCTGACGCTCACCGCGCTGGTCGTGACCGTGACGATCTGGATGACGCTCGAACGGCGCTGGCGCACCATCGCGTACTGGATGATCGCGGCGACGTTTTCGCAACTGGTGATCCTCGCCATCCGGCTTGGCGTGCATCACGCGCCGCTCGCCGTCAGGAACGTCGAGACCTATGTGTTCCCGAGCGACCGCGTGGCGTCGATGGTGATCGTCTATGGCTTCCTCATGTTCCTGCTCGTGCGCCGCGCGAGCATGGCGGAAGCGGCGCTCGTCGCGGCGCTCGGCAACGGCATCATCGTCGCCGTGACTTTCGCCGGGCTCTATTTCGACCGCTTCCTGTTCTCCGACGCGATCGGCGGCGCCGCGCTCGCCTCGATCTGGGTCGCGGTCGTCGTGCTGATGTCGCTCTGGCGCTATCCGGAGCGGCCGCCGCAGCGCAATTTCGTGCCGCCGATCGTGCTGGCCGTGCTCGCCACGGCGTTCGTGCTGCAAAAGGGCGAGCCGCCGCGCAGCGCCGCCCCCGTCGGGACCGCGCCGCCCATCGTCATCTCGCAGATGGACTGGAGCGACAGGCTGTGGCGAAACTTCGCGTGCTACCGCTTCGACATGAAAGGCGAGCGCCGCGAGCCCACGACGCTGCAGTGGGCCGCGAGCGCGGACGATCTGCGCGCCGCGCTGCGCGACGCGGGCTGGAGCGAGGGCGCGCAGTTCTCCATGCGCAACGTGCTCGCGCTCGTGGCGCCGCACGTGGACGTGATGACGCTGCCGCTGCTGCCGAGGCTGAACAACGGCGTGCCTTCGCCGCTCGTGTTCGCGCGCGAACCGGTGTCGGGCGGTCCTGGGCAGGCGGACGGGCGGCGTGACGTGCTGCGTTTCTGGCCGACCGGTTATGCGCTGAAAGCCGGGAGCGGAGGCAATGGAGGCAGTGGCAACAGCAGCGACAGCACGGTGCCGATCTGGACGGGCTCGCTGATCCACGAGCAACTGCGGCGCGCTTCCTGGCCGTTCAACATCCTCACGGCCGCTCCCGGGGAGGGCAGCATCGCGCCCCCGCTCGCGACGCCCGGCAAGAGCGCGCCATGGCGCGTACTGCACGTGCCGGGCGCAGTGGGTTGCGAGGGGCGGCCGGTGATGCTGGTCGTGTCCGGCAACCGCTAGCGACCGCGCCATACCCGCCAGGCGCGCCTGCCGCAGTGCAGCATCGCGCGCGAACCGGCGTGCGGCCTACGCCCAGTTCCCCTTGGCATGAAAGCGGTCGATGCGCCGACGGGCGTCGGCGTAGGCCGCGTCGAGCGCCGCGTCCGCGCCGGTGTAATTGCGCATCATGTCGTGAAAGCGGATGCTCTGCCCGTCCAGATGCGCATCCGCACCATGCCGGCAGATATAGCCGCTGTAATGGAACAGCGGTTCCGGCGAGCGCGGCCCGAACGCGGGAATCGGCAGCACCCAGATCTCGAAGCCTTCATGCTCGGTGTGGTCCCACATCATGCGTCTCCTCGAAGAAGCTCCCGGTCATGCTCGCACGCACCCCGCTCGACCTGCAAACGCGGATTGCGCCAGTTGGCTAAACTATGCGCTCATCATGTTTCACCCTTTTACCACTCCCCGCCAGACGATACCTCAGACCATGACGCCGTCTTCCGCCCCGCCCGATCCCCAGGCCGTCTCCACCTCCGTCACGAAGAGCGCGTTCTTCATCGTCGCGACGGTGAACGACGACGCCGCGAGCCGCGCCCAGGTGCGCGCCTGGTGCGCCGACGTCGCAAACCTCGCGCGCGCCGTCGGCAAGCGCGTGCCGAAGGGTAATCTCAGTTGCGTGGTGGGTTTCGGCTCCGCCGCCTGGGACAAGCTCTTCGGCGAGCCGCGCCCGGCCGAGCTGCATCCGTTCCGCGAGTTCGGCAGCGGCGAACGCCTCGCGGTAGCCACGCCCGGCGACATCCTGATCCATATCCGCGCCGACCAGACCGATCTCTGCTTCGAACTGGCCACGCAGTTGATGACCCGCCTCGAAGGCGCCGCGACGACGGTGGACGAAGTGCACGGCTTTCGCAACTTCGACATGCGCGCGATGATCGGCTTCGTGGACGGCACCGAGAACCCGGAGGGCGACGAAGCCACGCACTTCACGGTGATCGGCGGGGCCGACCCCGACTTCGCGGGCGGCAGCTACGTGCTGGTGCAAAAGTACCTGCACGACATGAAAGGCTGGAACGCGCTGCCGGTGGAGGCGCAGGAGCACATCATCGGGCGCACGAAGCTGCAGGACATCGAGCTCGAACCGGGCGTGAAGCCGAGCTGGTCGCACAGCTCGCTCACGACGCTCGAAGACGCGCAGGGCAACGAAATCAAGATCCTGCGCGACAACATGCCGTTCGGGCGGCCGGGCCAGGGCGAATTCGGCACGTTCTTCATCGGCTACGCGCGCTCGCCGCAGCCCATCGAGCAGATGCTGGAGAACATGTTCGTCGGCAACCCGCCCGGCAACTACGACCGCCTGCTGGACTTCAGCCACGCCGTGACGGGCTCGCTCTTCTTCGTGCCGTCCGAACCGCTGCTGGAAGCGCTGGCCGAACGCGAACCCGGCGCCGCGCCGGGCGTCACACCGGGCGCGCCAAATGCGCCTGACGAAATCAACCCCGAATCCGCCGCCGCAGCACCGTCCGGCGACGGTTCGCTCGCCATCGGATCCCTCAAAGGAACCCCTCGTCATGAATAATCTCCATCGCGATCTGGCGCCCATCTCCTCGGCGGCCTGGTCGCAAATCGAAGAAGAAGTCGCGCGCACCTTCAAGCGTTCGCTCGCGGGCCGCCGCGTCGTGGACGTGGACGGCCCCGGCGGCGCCGATCTCGCAGGCGTCGGCACCGGCCACCAGAACGGCATTGAAGCGCCGCTGGAGGGCATACGCGCCCGCCAGCGCGAAGTGAAGGCGCTGGTCGAACTGCGCGTGCCGTTCGAACTCTCGCGCGACGCCATCGACGACGTCGAGCGCGGCGCGGAAGACTCCGACTGGCAACCGGCCAAGGATGCGGCCACGCGCCTCGCCTTCGCGGAAGACCGCGCGATTTTCGACGGCTACACGGCCGCACAGATCGCCGGCATCCGCGAGGGCTCGTCGAACCCCGTGCTGACGCTGCCTGCCGACATCGCCGATTACCCCGCCGTGATCGCGAAGGCGCTCGCGGAACTGCGCCTGCAGGGCGTGGACGGCCCGTACGCGGTGCTGCTCGGCTCGGACGCCTACACGGCCGTGAGCGAGGCCAGCGACCAGGGCTACCCCATCCTGGAACACATCCGCCGGCTCGTGAACGGCGAGATCATCTGGGCGCCGGCGATCGAAGGCGGCAGCATTCTCAGCACGCGCGGCGGCGACTTCGCGCTCCACCTGGGGCAGGACCTTTCGATCGGCTATCTGAGCCACGACGACAAGAGCGTGCGGCTCTATCTGCAGGAAAGCTTCACGTTCATGCTGCTGACCACCGAAGCCTCGGTGACGGTCAAGCCGGAATAAGCCTCCGGCCGGACGTGTCGGGAATGCATGAGACCAGGGGCGCCGCGGGCGCCCCTTGTTCATTCCCGGCGTGCCGCGCTGCCGGTATGATGTCGGGCTCGCGCCGCGCGAACACCCGGAGGGAGGCCCGGCGCCCAGGATTTCATTCACGACGACCCAGAGGAAGACCGCCATGACGGCCGCAACGCAATTCGACCAGGTTTCCGTTATCAAACGCGCCAACGTCTACTTCGACGGCAAGTGCGTCTCGCACACCGTCCTCTTCGCCGACGGCAGCCGCAAGACGCTCGGCGTGATCCTGCCCGGCCCGCTCAACTTCGGCACGGACGCGCCCGAGCTGATGGAAGTGCAGGCCGGCAAGTGCCGCATCCGCCTCGAAGGCAGCAGCGAGTGGCAGACTTACGGCGCGGGCGAGTCGTTCTCCGTGCCAGGCAAAAGCCGCTTCGACATCGACGTGATCGAGACACTCGACTACGTTTGCAGCTACCTGTAACACGCCACGCCCTGGCTTCTCCATCGCCGGATTCGCCGCCATGCCGAAGACCCGCCCCGAAGCCGACCGTCCACCCGCGCGCAGCCCGCTTCTCACGCTCGCGGTGGTGACCGTGCTGACCGGCATCGGCGCGGGCATCGGCGGCATGCTGCTCGCGATGCTGCTGCACGCAATCCAGCACGTCGCCTACGGCTACAGCCAGGCGCACGTCATCAGCAGCGAGAGCTTCCTGCAGGGCGTAACCGGCACCACGCCCGCGCGGCGCGTGGCGGTGCTCACGGTCTGCGGGCTGATCGGCGGCTTCGGCTGGTGGGCACTCTATCGCTACGGGCGGCCGCTCGTGAGCATCAGCGCCGCCATCAAGCCAGGCGGCGCGCGCATGCCGCTCGCGGCCACGACCGTGCACGCGGTGTTGCAGATCGTCACCGTCGCGCTCGGTTCCCCGCTCGGGCGCGAGGTGGCGCCGCGCGAGATCGGCGCGGCATGGGCGACCTGGCTTTCGAAGCGCACCGGGCTCACCGGCGCCGAACGCCGTGTGATGATCGCGTGCGGTGCGGGCGCGGGCCTCGCAGCGGTCTATAACGTGCCGTTAGGCGGGGCCATGTTCGTGCTCGAAGTGCTGCTTGGCACCTTCGGCTGGTCGGTGGCGATACCGGCGCTCACGACCTCGGCCATCGCGGCCGTCGTCGCCTGGATCGGGCTGGGCGACGCACAGCAGTATCACGTGCCCTTCTATACGATCAACGCGCAGCTCCTCGTATTTTCCGCGCTGTGCGGGCCGCTCTTCGGCGCGGCCGCTCACGGCTTCACGCGCATGACGGGCCGCGCGCGCGACGCTTCCCCGAAAGACTGGCGCCTGCCGCTCTACTCGCTCGCGAACTTCGTGGCGATCGGACTGCTCGCGATCCGGTTTCCGCAATTGCTCGGCAACGGCAAGGGCCCGGCGGGCCTCAGCTTCAACGACGATCTCGGCATCGGCCTCGCCGCCACACTGCTCGCGCTGAAACTGATTATCACGACCACGAGCCTGCGCGCGGGTGCGAAGGGCGGGCTGCTGACGCCGGGACTGGCGATCGGCGCGCTGCTCGCCATCGCGATCGCCGGCCTGACGAATCACGTGTGGCCCGGCCTCGCAGCGGGCGCGTTCGCGATCGTCGGCGCGGCGGCCTTTCTCGCGGCGTCGATGCAGATGCCGGTCACGGCCACCGTGCTGATCCTCGAATTCACGCACGTCAACCACGACCTGGCCATTCCCATGCTGCTCGCCGTCGCCGGGTCGGTGGCCACGCTGCGGCTCATGGCAACGTCGCATAGGCCTGCGAAGCAAATGGGCGAGGCACAACGCGCACGGCGTCTCGAAGCGCCCGGGGAACCGGAGGCGCGTGAAGCGTCGGATTGAGGACCGCCGAGGTCCGGTCGAGGGCCCGACTACGGGCCGCCCCGGGCGCTGCCGCTCCCTGCCTCGTATCATGACGCCAGCACGCCGCGCGCCCTGCGCGCAACCACCGAACACGAGGACTGCTCCATGACCACCAACTCTTTCCGCGAGAACGTCGATCTCGCCCGCTGCACGCGCCTGCTCAACCACGGCCCCGTCACGATCATCACGAGCCAGCACGGCGGACGCTCGAACGTGATGGCCGCCTCGTGGGCCATGCCGCTCGACTTCGATCCGCCGAAGGTCGTGGTCGTGATCGACAGCCGCACGCTCACGCGCAAGCTGGTCGAAGAAAGCGGGGTGTTCGGCCTGCAGTTGCCTGGCGTGGCATTCGCGCAGCAGACGCTCGCGGTGGGCACGAGCAACGGCGTCGAGCTCGACAAGTTCGCGGCGTTCAAGCTGGAAACGTTCCGCGGCCAGAAGATCGACGTGCCGATGCTGGCCGCGTGCACGGCCTGGATGGAGTGCAAGGTGATTCCCGACGAGAGCCGGCGCCACGACCTCATCCTGGCCGAAGTCGTGGCCGCGTATGCGGACCGCCGGGTGTACTCGAACAACCGCTGGCACTTCGACGCCGCGCCCGACCTGCGCACCTGCCATTACGTGGCGGGCGGCACGTTCTTCGCGACGGGAGAGCCGTTCGAGGTGCATGCTACGCCCTCGGCCGTGACCGAGAGCAGCACGTCGCAGCCCTGAACACCGCACCGCCAGGGAAGCATCGGGTCAGGCGCCGAGCCCCGCCAGTGGATGCTCGTCGCTGCGCCACGGCGACGTGAGGAAGTGCCGCACGCGTTCGGGCCGCAGTTCGGCCAGCGTGGCGGGCGCCCAGCGCGGCGTGCGATCCTTGTCGACGAGATGCGCGCGCACGCCCTCGCAGAAGTCCCCCTCCTCGATTGCCCGCGCCACGATGCCGAGCTCCATGCGGAAGCTTTCGGCCAGCGTCATCTGCCGGCCGCGCAGCAACGCCTCGCGCGTCACTTCGAGCATGGTCGGCGAATAGTGCGTGAGCGCGTCGAGCGTTGCGCGGCGCCATGCCTGTTGCGGCTCCGGCGCCCCGGTCTCGTTGGCGAGGTCGGCTCGCAAGGCTTCTACGATCTGCTCCGCCGTCCTGCTCCGCTCGAAGTACTGCGCGATCCATGGCGCGTTCGGCTCCAGCGCGCCCGCCTGCGCATCGTGACAGGGCGCGTCGAACACGCGCCGCAGCGCGGCCTCCACATCGCCTTCCAACAGCGCCTGCGCGAGCCGCGTTTCGAAGCCGTCGAGCCATTCGCCGGGCACGCAGATATCCGCGAGTCCGCAATGGACCGCATCCGCACCGGAAAGCGCGATACCGGTCAGCCCTACGTAGAGCTCCGTTTCCACCGGCATTACCGAAAGAAAATGCGTCGCGCCCACATCGGGCAAGAGGCCGATGCGCGTCTCCGGCATCGCGATCTTCGTGCGCGAGGTCGCAACCCGCAGCGCGGCCCCCTGGCCGAGACCCATGCCGCCGCCCATCGTCACGCCGTCGAGCAACGCGACGACCGGCTTCGGGAACGTATGCAGCGCATGGTCGAGCCGGTATTCGTCGATGAAGAACTGCTGCCAGCCGTCGTCGCCAAGCCGCTCCTCGCGCCGGGCCTGCTGGTAGATGGCGCGCACGTCGCCGCCTGCGCAGAAGCCTTTCGGCCCCGCCCCGTTGAGCACCAGGGCGACGATGCCGTCGTCGGCACGCACGCGTTCGAGCAGCGCGGCCAGGGTGCGCACCATGCCGTGCGAGAGCGCATTGAGCGCGGCGGGACGGTTCAGCGTGACGATCGCGACGCGGTTGACGACGCGAAACAGCACTTCGGTCCCGGCTTCCCCGGATGCCTGGGGTGCCCGTGCAGAAGCGGGTGTTGCATTCATTACCTGGTTCTCCATTTCAATTGACGGGCGCGGATTAACGCAGCTCGGGGAAATCCTCTTCCCAATATTCGTCGGGCAAGCGCGCCATGTCGGCCGGGCGTTCCATCTCGCGCCGGCGCAGTTCGACGCGGCGAATCTTGCCGGAGATGGTCTTCGGCAGTTCGCTAAACTGAAGACGGCGAATGCGCTTGTACGGCGCGAGCGTTTCGCGCGAGTAGCGAAACACCTCGCGCGCCAATTCGGGACCGGCCTCGTAGCCCTGACGCACGATCACATAGGCCTTCGGCACCGAAAGCCGCAGCTCGTCCGGGCTCGGCACCACGGCGGCCTCGGCAATCGCCTCGTGCTCGATCAGCACGCTCTCCAGCTCGAAGGGGCTCAGCCGATAATCGGACGATTTGAACACGTCGTCCGCCCGACCTACGTAGACGTAATAGCCGTCGTCGCGCAGCATCGCGACGTCGGACGTGTGGTAGTAGCCGTTGCGCATCGCATACTCGGTCGCTTTCGGATTGTTCGCGTAGCCTTTCATCAGGCCGAGCGGCCGCTGCGCCAGAGACAAAGCGATTTCGCCTTCGCTCGCAGGCTGGTCGTCGGTATCGACGAGTTCGACGCGGTAGCCCGGCAGCGGTCGGCCCATCGACCCCGGCACCACGGGCTGGCCCGGCGAATTGCCCATCTGGCAGGTAGTTTCGGTCTGGCCGTAGCCGTCGCGGATCGTGATATTCCACGCATGGCGCACGCGCTCGATGACCTCCGGATTGAGCGGTTCGCCCGCGCCGACAATCTCGCGCAGCTTCACCGGATACGCGGCAAGCGGCTCCTGCACGAGCATGCGCCACACCGTGGGCGGCGCGCACAGCGTGGTCACGCCGAACTGCACGATAGCGTTCAGCGTGTCCTTCGGCACGAAGCGCGCGTAGTTGTAGACGAACACGCAGGCCTGCGCGTTCCACGGCGCGAAGAAGCAGCTCCACGCGTGCTTGGCCCAGCCCGGCGAGCTGATGTTCCAGTGCACGTCGCCGGGCATCAGGCCGATCCAGTACATCGTCGAAAGATGGCCGACCGGGTAGCTCTCGTGCGTGTGCTCGACGAGCTTGGGCTTCGAGGTCGTGCCCGAAGTGAAGTAGAGCAGCAGCGTATCGCTCGCGCGCGTGGGCCCATCGGGCACGAAGTCGGCGCTCGCGTCATAGGCGCGCGCGAGATCGATCCAGCCTTCGCGCGCTTCCCCTACCGCGATGCGCTTCACGCCGGCGTCGAGGGTATCGAACTTGGCGAGTTCGGCTGCGTCGACGACGACGTAGCGCGCCCCGCCCGTCTCCACGCGCTCGCGCACGTCGTCGGGCGAGAGCTGCGTCGTGGCGGGCAGCACCACGGCACCCAGCTTCATCGCCGCCAGCATCACGTCCCACAGTTCGACGCGATTGGGCAGCATCAGGAGCAGACGGTCGCCACGCTTCACGCCCTGCTCGCGCAGGAAGTTCGCCATGCGCGACGAACGCCCGGACATCTGGGCGAACGAGAGGCGCAGGCCACCGCCCGCCGGATCGTCCACGATCCAGAGCGCCGGGTTGTCGTTGCCGTGCGCCATCACGTCGAAGTAGTCGAGGGCCCAGTTGAAGGTGTCGAGCTTCGGCCACGCGAATGCCTCATACGCTCGCGCGTAGTCGGTGCGATGGCGCAACAGCAGGTCGCGGGCGTCGAGGAAGGCCCGCGCGGAAGGGGAATACCCGGTCATCGTCGTCTCCTGTATGGCGGTCGGCGCTCGTGCGCGCTCTGTCTGCGTCTTTCTTTTACTTCGCTATCCTTTTCATTCAAAGCTGCCGCGCAATCACCATGCGCTGCACTTCGCTCGTGCCTTCATAGATCTGCGTAATGCGTGCGTCGCGGTAGTGGCGCTCCACGGGGTAATCGTTGAGAAAGCCATACCCGCCATGAATCTGGATGGCATGCGAGCACACTTCCTCGGCCATCTCGGAGGCATAGAGCTTCGCCTGCGAAGCCTCGGAAAGACACGGCTTGCCAAGCGTACGCAGCCGCGCCGCATGATGTACGAGATGGCGCGCGGCGTTGATGCGCGTATGCATGTCCGCCAGCATGTTCGCCACGCTCTGGTGCCGGATGAGCGGCTCGCCGAACTGTACGCGTTCGTGCGCGTAGGCGCGCGCCGCATCGAAGGCCGCGCGCGCGATGCCCAGCGCCTGCGCCGCAATGCCGATGCGCCCGCCCTCCAGATTCGACAGCGCGATCCGCAGTCCCTCGCCGCGCTGGCCCAGCAGGTTCGCCTCCGGAATCGCGCAATCGACGAGCGCGATCGGGCAGGTGTCCGAGGCGCGAATCCCCATCTTCTTCTCGGGCGGCCCGACGTTGAAGCCCGGCGTATCGGTCGGCACGATAAAGGCGGAAAGGCCGTGCTTGCCCGCGTCCGGATCGGTGACGGCGAACACGATCGCCACGTCGGCGCGCGCGCCGTTGGTCACGAACTGCTTGTTGCCGTTGAGCACCCACTGGCCGTCGCGCAGTTCCGCGCGCGTGCGCAGGTTGTTCGCCTCGGAGCCCGCCTGCGGCTCGGTCAGGCAGAACGCGCCGATCAGTTCTCCGGCCGCCAGCTTGCGCAGATAGCGATCTTTCTGCGCGTCGCTGCCGTACTGCAGGATCGGCCCGCACCCCACCGAGTTGTGCACGCTCACGAGCGTCGCACACGAAGCGCAGCCCGCCGCGATCTCCTCCATCGCGAGCGCGTAGGCCACGTAGTCGGTGTAGGCGCCGCCCAGCTCCTGCGGCACGATCATGCCGAGGAAGCCCAGCTCGCCCATCTGCTTCACCACCTCGTCGGGCAGCTTGCCGTCGCGGTCCCATTGCGCCGCATTGGGCGCGAGGCGCTCGGTCGCGAAGTCGCGCGCGGCATCGCGGATCATGCGCTGATCCTCGGTGTAGAAATCGTCCATCTGTGTCCCCTTCTGTCGACCCTGCAACTCGTTGCGGTCTCTTCCCTGCGGCCGGCGTGCTGCAACGCCGCATGCTGCGCGCCGCACGTCCTGTCATCCACTGTCGCGCCCTGCGGCCTTTGCCGCAAGACTTGCGAAAAGTGTAGGCATCCCGGCCCCAGCCTTCCATGTCCGCCGCGCTCAAACTCACTGATCGGATTTACCATATCAGGCTCGGCAACGCTTCCCGGAGCGCATTTTTTGCAGCACGATAAATCGACCCGCCTGAGCGAAAAAGGCACCATCGCGATGAGCCTCGTGAACGAGACGCTTGCGCTCGCGCGTTCGCGCGGGCTCGATGTCGGCCCGGTAATCGAGGCCGCGGGCATCGCGCGAGCCGCGCTAACGTCGCCGCGCACCCGCGTGAGCGCGGCGCAGTACGGCGCGCTGTGGTCCGGCATCGCCCGTGCGCTCGACGACGAATTCTTCGGCCAGGACTCCCACGCCATGAAGAGCGGCAGCTTCGCCGCCATGACGCGCACGGCGCTCACCGCCCGTACGGGACGGCACGCGCTGCAGCGCGCGGCGGGCTTCATGCGGCTCGTGCTCGACGACCTGGCCGGCCACCTGGAGATCGACGCCACGCGCGTGCGGATCGTTTTCGCTCACCGCGAAGGCACACCCACGCCAACGCTGTTCGCCTACGCAACCTGGTTCATCCTCGTGTACGGGCTCGTGTGCTGGCTCGTGGGGCAGCGCATCCCGCTTCTCGCGGCGCGCTTTCGCTGTACAGCGCCGGCCGCCGTCGACGAGTACCGCCTGATGTTCTGCGACGACATGACCTTCGGTCAGGATGCGTCCTACGTCGATCTCGCGCCGGGCTTCCTCGAGTTGCCGGTGATCCAGACGAGCGCGTCGGTGCGCACCTTCCTGCGCAATGCGCCCGGCAACTTCGTTGTGAAGTATCGCAATCCCGGCTCGTTCGCGGCGCGCGTGCGCCGGACGCTGCGCGCGCTGCCCGCCACCGCCTGGCCCGATGCCGACGTCATCGCACACCGGCTCAACGTGGCGCCGGCCACCTTGCGGCGCCGCCTCAGGCAGGAGGGCCACAGTTGCCAGTCGATCAAGGACGCCTTGCGCTGCGAACTGGCGATCGCAGCGCTCGAAGATCCGGCGCGGTCGGTGGCCGACGTCGCGGCGGCCGTGGGATTCGCCGAGCCGAGCGCCTTCCACCGCGCGTTCCGCAAGTGGACCGGCATGCGGCCGGCCGATTACCGGCTGGCAAGACGGCGCGAAACAGGCCAGCGCAACTGAGTGCGCCACGCGCCAACACGTGCCCCTTTACCTTTCGTTTATTGAGATACGACCTATACTTATTAGGGTAATTCCTGGTACGAAAGGCATCGCCATGATTTCCCTCCCGCGCATCACGCTCGGCCTGCTCGTGGCCGGCTGTTCGCTGGCGTCGGCCTCGGCCCTCGCCCAGCCCTACAATCCCTCCGCTCCGATGACCCGCGCCCAGGTCCGCGCCGACCTGGCCGAATGGCGCGCCGCGGGCTACGATCCGCTCGACTGGATCGACTACCCCGAGAACGCCCAGCGTGCGGGCGCCATCGTGGCAGAGCGCCGCGCCGAGCGCGCGGGCGCCATGGGACAACCCAAATGACGCGCGGGCCGCTCAGGTCCGCCCCCTTCTCGCCGGCGTGAGCCTGCGGCCCGCGCCGGCGCGCCCGAAAGCATGAATCCTTACGGATGCACCGGTCTGCCTTCCGGGCCGGCGTCCCCTTCTTGTGCATCCGCACAAACGGTGCGGTCCGCCGCCCGATCCCACCGCCCCCCTGTTGCACCCACTCCACGCCGGCTGCGGCATTTCGGCACTTTGCCGGGAAGCTTGATTACAATCCCGCCCGTAGCCGCGTGCTTCCGGCAGTCGCGATACCCCGGCCGGCGCCGCTCTCCACAACAACGCAATCCGCTCGACAACTCAAAGGCCCGATCCTCATGGACGCCATCAAACGCTATTTCGGTTTCGAAGAAGCAGGCACCGACCTGCGCACCGAACTGCTCGCCGGCTTCACCACCTTCCTCACGATGGCCTACATCATCTTCGTGAACCCGGCCATCCTCGGCGACGCCGGCATGCCGAAGGATGCGGTGTTCGTCGCGACCTGCCTCGTTTCGGCGCTCGCCTCGATCATCATGGGCCTCTACGCGAACTACCCGATCGCGCTCGCGCCCGGCATGGGCCTGAACGCCTACTTCGCCTACGCGGTGGTCAAGGGCATGGGCTTCACGTGGGAAGCGGCGCTGGGCGCCGTGTTCATCTCCGGGTGCCTGTTCTTCATCGTCACGCTGCTGCGCGTGCGCGAGGCGATCATCAACGGCATCCCGCATTCGATCCGCGTGGCGATCACGGCCGGCATCGGGCTCTTTCTCGCGATCATTTCGCTCAAGACGGCAGGCGTGATCGTCGGCAACCCGGCCACGCTCGTCACGCTCGGCAACCTGGGCGACCCGCACACGATCCTCGCGATCATCGGCTTCTTCGCGATCGTCACGCTCGACGTGCTGAAGGTGCGCGGCGCCATCCTGATCGGCATCGTGGGCGTCACCGTCCTCTCGTTCTTCTTCGGCGGCAACCAGTTCCACGGCATCTTCTCGGCGCCGCCGTCGATCGCGCCGACCTTCGCGCACCTCGACATCAAAGCCGCGCTCTCGACCGGCGTGCTGAACGTGGTCCTCGTGTTCTTCCTCGTCGAACTGTTCGACGCCACCGGCACGCTGATGGGCGTGGCCAACCGCGCCGGCCTCCTCGTGCACGGCAAGATGCACCGCCTGAACCGCGCGCTGCTCGCGGACAGCACCGCGATTCTCGCGGGCTCGATCCTCGGCACCTCGTCGACGACGGCCTACATCGAAAGCGCCTCGGGCGTGCAGGCGGGCGGGCGCACCGGCTTCACCGCGCTGACCGTGGCCGTTCTGTTCCTCGCATGCCTGTTCGTCGCGCCGCTCGCGGGCGTGGTGCCCGGCTACGCGACCGCGCCCGCGCTGCTCTACGTCTCGTGCCTGATGATGCGCGAGATCGCCGGGCTCGACTGGGACGACGCCACCGAAGCCGTGCCGGCCGCGCTCACCGCGCTGACCATGCCGTTCACGTACTCGATCGCCAACGGCGTGGCGTTCGGCTTCATCTCGTACGCGGGCCTGAAGCTGCTGACGGGACGCGCGCGCCAGGTCAAGGCGATCGTGTGGATCATCGCGGCCGTGTTCCTGTTCCGCTTCTTCTATCTCGGCAGCGAATAAGCGCCCAAGGGCGGGCTTCTCCGAAGATACGGCGCCACGTCAAGCTGTCCGGCCGTCAAACTGCCGTGCCAGCCGCGACCTCCTTATCATAGGCAGCCATATCCGACGTTCCCCGCTTACTGGAGCCCCCTTTGGCCACCTACCCCGCCGCCGACCGCTACTCGAAGCCCGCCATCTTCTTCCACTGGGCCATCTTCCTGCTCGTCGCGCTCGCCTATCTCGCGATCGAAGTGCGCGGTCCCAAGGGGACGGACAGCCGCGTGTTCTGGAGCAACGTGCATTTCTGGGCCGGAACGCTCGTGCTTTCGCTCGCGATCCTGCGGCTGCTGTGGCGCCTGTGGCACGGCGCCCCCGCCGACATCGACGCGAATCGCCTGCTCGCGTTCCTCTCGCGGCTCGTGCACCTCGCACTCTATCTGTTCATCTTCGTGCAGCCGCTGCTCGGCATCCTGATGATCAACACGGGCGGACATCCGGTCACGCTCGCGGGCCTCGATCTGGACATCACGCTGGTGGGCGCCGATCCGGTCGCGCGCAAGTTTATCCATGGCGCGCACGTATTGATCGGCAATGCGTTCTATTGGGTGATCGGCGTGCACGCGCTCGCGGCCATCGGCCACCATGTCGTGCTGCGCGACAACACGCTGCGGCGTATGGTCTGACTCAGGACACCACGGCGTGCGCCTGCACGAAGCGGACATAACCGCTGCGCAACACGAGGCATTGCGCCCGCGTCTCGGAAAGCAGCCGGCGCGCGACTGCTTCGATCCGGTCGCGATGATGGTCGAATGCGTCGAGCATGTCTTCGGCACGCGTCGAAGCCGCGCCAAAGTGATCCTCCAGCGCCGCGGCCGTGATGGTGCACTCCACCCTCTCTCCATCGATCATCGCCGGAAACGCCAGGGTCAATTCGGGCCCCGAATACTCGGGGACTTCATCTGGAAACAGGATCTGCATGGTCTGGCCTTCGGGGTTGAGGGTGAACGGGCCGCGCTGCCTGTGCCCCTCCCTGGCGCGCGCGCGGAACAACGCGTCAACCGCCGCGTGCACTGCCCGGCCTGATTCGTTTGCGACGGTTGATGGGATTCACTTTAGACGACTTCCGGCAAGCCGCAAGGCCGGCGTTGTCGCATCGGGGAAAATACGCGCCAGGCTGCCCTCAGGTCGGCTTCGGGTCAGCATCGGGTCAGCTTCAAGCGCGCAAATGCCTGCCCGCCGGTGCGGCGGCTTCCTGCCCTGGCGCGCCGCCCTCACGTTTCGCGGTGCCGCCCTGCTTCGATATCCTTCGGATGCAGCGTCAACATCATCACGAACGCGAAGACGCCGGCTCCAATCGTCGCCGCGCCGTACAGCACGAGGTCGTTCCGGTCGAAAAAGAGTCCGTGAATCGTGAGCGCCACGCCGAAGAGCGAGACGAAAGTGGCGAGCGTTGCCACGAGGATCCTGAATTCGCTTTGCACCATGATGCACTCCGCAAGACGGAGCCGGCGGCGGCCTGGCGGCCGCCGCCCGCAGGCGCAGAACCAACCGATGCACTGCCCCCACGCTTTCATCCTGGCACCCGCTTCGGCAAAGGCAAGACGAAAATGCGCGCGCCAACACCGTCACGACAATCCTGTACCATGGAGCGACGCGAGTCTGGCGAAGCGCGCCGTGCTGCAACGCAGCGGCGCGCTTCGCGCACCGCCCAGAACAACCGGAGACACGAGTGACCCGACGCCCCGTCACGCCGCACGATGCGGCCCGCACGGACGCCATCGCGCAAGCTCATGCGCGCTCGCGCGCCCTCGGGCTGCGCGCCGCCGAAGCGCCCGATTTCGAGCCGCTGCGCGCGGCGGCGCTGCGCGATCTCGTCGAGGCCAACCACACGCTCTATCATCACGCGCGCCCCGTCATGGATGCGCTGCACGCGCAGATCGTCGATACGCAGAGCATGGTGCTGCTGACCAACCGCAACGGCGTGATCCTGCACAGTCTCGGCGATATCGACTTCGTCGCGAAGGCGCGGCGCGTGGCGTTGCGGCCGGGCGTATCGTGGTCGGAGCAGGATCGCGGCACGAACGCGATCGGCACGGCGCTCGTCGACGGCCAGCCGACCACCATCCACGCCGACGAGCATTTCCTGCACGCGAACCACATCCTCACCTGCTCTTGCGCACCCATCGCCGATCCCTACGGACGCACGATCGGCGCCCTCGACGTGAGCGGCGATCCGCGCGGCTTCAACAAGCACACGCTGGCGCTCGTGCGCATGTCGGCGCAGATGATCGAGAACCAGCTTTTCAACACGGATTTCGCCGATGCCGTGAAGCTGCAGTTCCACGCCCGGGCCGAGTTCATTGGTACGCTCTACGAAGGATTGGCGGCCTTCTCTCCCGCCGGGACGCTCCTCTGTGCGAACCGCAGCGCACTGTTCCAGTTCGGCGCACCGCTTGCCGATCTGCAGCGGCGCGACTTCGCGGCGCTGTTCGGCATTGCCTTCCCGGCTTTCATGCAGCAGTTGATGCGCGCCAATGGCGATCTCGTCACGCTCACGCTGCCGGGCGGGGTGCGCGTACTCGCGCGCGGCGTGCCCGGCGCGGCCTTCGGAACATGGGCGCCGCGCGCCGAGATCGCACCGCAGCATCCCGAAACCGTGGAAAAAGCCGCGGCGAAAGCGGCGCCGAATGGACCGCCGCAACCCACGCTCGCCGACCTCGACACGGGCGACGCGCGCATGCACGCCGTCCTGCAGCGCGTAGCGCGCGTGCGCGGCCGCGATATCCCCGTGCTCGTGCTCGGCCGCACCGGCACGGGCAAGGAATGGCTCGCGCGGGCGCTGCATCGTGATTCGCCGCGCCGCGACGCCCCCTTCGTCGCGCTCAACTGCGCGGCCCTGCCCGACTCGCTGATCGAAGCCGAACTCTTCGGCTACGAAGACGGCGCTTTCACAGGCGCAAAGCGGCGCGGCAATCCCGGCAAGATCGTGCAGGCGGACGGCGGCACGCTCTTTCTCGACGAAATCGGCGACATGCCGCTCGCCCAGCAGGTGCGGCTCATGCGCGTGCTCCAGGAGCGCGCGGTCGTGCCGCTCGGCGGGACCCGCGCGGTGCCGGTGGACCTGCGCGTCGTCTGCGCGACGCACCGCGATCTGCGCGCGATGATCGCCGAAGGCACCTTCCGCGAGGACCTCTACTACCGCATCAACGGGCTCGCCGTGACGCTGCCGCCGCTCGCCGAACGCAGCGATCTCGACACGCTCGTCGAACGCATGCTCGAAACGGTGCGGCGCGAAGTGCGCGACGCGCCGGCGCGGCTCACGCCTGCCGTGCACGCCCTGTTCGGACGCTGCCGCTGGCCGGGCAACCTGCGCCAGCTTGCCAACGTGCTGCGCACCGCGGCGATCCTGGCCGAAGGCGAAGCCGCCATCGATCTCGACCATCTGCCCGAAGACCTGCTATCCGACTGCGCGGCGTCCCCCGCCGAAGTCACTGCGCACGTGTCCGGCACGCCGGATGCGCCGCGTCCCTCGCGGCTCGAAGACTGTCAGGCTGCGCTCGTCGAAGAGGCGCTCGCGCGGCATCGCGGCAACGTCTCCGCAGCCGCGCGCGAACTGGGGCTCGCGCGCAACACGGTCTACCGGCATCTGCGGCGGCAACGCTGATCCCACGCGAGCCCGCCGGGTGCGGGCCAGGTTAAGCTTGGCGGACCGCCGCCACGTCCGCGCCTCATGGCCACTGCCCAGGAACTCAAACGCTACCGTCGCCATCTCGCCGACGAACTCGACAGCGCCGCCGTCTACGACACGCTCGCCCACGCCGAGCGCGATGCCGGGCGCAGCCAGGTCTTCGCGGAACTCGCCGCCTCCGAGCGCGAGCACGCGAACGTCTGGCGCGAAAAGCTCGCGGCAAACGGGGTTCGCCTGCGGCCGCACCGGCGCAGCGCGAAAACAAGGCTTCTGCAGGCACTCACACGCTTCTTCGGCTCGTCGCTCGTGCTGCCTACCGTCGCCGCCACGGAAAACGCGGACCGCGACCGCTACGCGCACGAACCCGGCGCCGAAAAGCTCTCCGCCCAGGAGCAGCAGCACGCGGCGATCGTCGAGGCGATCGTGGCGGCCAAAGCCGGGCGCGGCCAATCCCGAGGCGAGCAGATCGCCGCCGCGGAGTCGTGGCACAAGGGCGCGGCCTCGGGCAACGATCTGCGCGCGGCCGTGCTGGGCGCCAACGACGGCCTCGTCTCGAACTTCTGCCTGATCATGGGCGTGGCCGGCGCGGGCAGCGCCAACCGCGCGATCCTGCTCACGGGCCTTGCGGGACTCGTGGCGGGCGCCTGCTCGATGGCGCTCGGCGAATGGCTTTCGGTCACGAACGCACGCGAGCTCGCGCGCACCCAGCTCGCGAAGGAAGCCGACGAACTGGAACACACCCCGGATGCCGAACGCCACGAACTCGCGCTGATCTATCAGGCCAAGGGCATCGAGGCCGACGAAGCGCGGCGCGTCGCTGCCCAGATCATGCGCGACCGCGACCAGGCGCTCGATACGCTTGCGCGCGAAGAACTCGGCATCGACCCGAAGGAACTCGGCGGCAATCCGTGGTCGGCGGCGGCAGTGTCGTTCTGCCTCTTTGCGCTCGGCGCCGCCTTTCCCACGGCGGCATTCCTCTGGGCGCACGGCGAGGCCGCCATCGTGCAGTCCGTGCTGCTGAGCGCCCTTGGCCTCGCGGCCGTAGGCGTCTTCACGTCGCTCTTCAATGGCCGCAGCGCAGCGTTTTCGGCGTTCCGGCAGATCGCGATCGGGCTCGTCGCCGCGGCATTCACCGCGGGCGCGGGGCACCTCCTGGGAGTATCGATCTCGTGAGTGCCGATCCTCGGGTGCCGCACGTGCTCGTCGAACCGCTCGGCGTGACGTTCGAAGCGCCGCCGGAACTCACGCTGCTGGAGGCGGCGGGCTTCGCCGGCATTCGTTTACCGCGCATGTGCCGCAATGGCACTTGCCGCACCTGCCTGTGCCGCGTGACTAGCGGCGAAGTGCGCTTCACGATCGAATGGCCGGGGCTAAGCCGGGAAGAGAAGGCCGAGGGCTATGTGCTGACGTGTGTGGCGGTCGCACTAACCGACCTGGTGCTCGACGCACCCGACGCCTCTGTAGCGTGACCGGCAAACCTCGATCTTCTTCCAGCCCTTTTATCGTCAACCCCGCCTGCCGGCCAGTCGCCCACTCTGCGCGAAATCGGCAACAATCGCCCGCTCTCCGGCAAACCCCGCCAGTGCTCGCCGTGGCCGGCACGAGGCGCATCGATTACTGTTTCGTATGAACAATAGGGCGCACGATTGTTGTTCCCAGGAGAATAGTGAATTCGTTTTTTAGGTATTTACCCTAACCATGCAAACGCCTACATTGCCGTCATGGGCGCGACGCTTAAGCGCACGCCCCCCAGACAAGATATTGGAGGTACGTCATGAAGTCGCTTCTCAAGGCAGCCCTGGTGGCCGCCGTTCTCGCAGTCCCGGTAGCCTCGTTTGCCCAGGAACAGCAGCAACAACCGGTTACCCGCGCCGAAGTGAAGGCCCAGCTCACGCAGTTGCGCGCCGCCGGCTACGATCCGAACGACTGGATGCACTACCCGGAAAACATCCAGGCTGCCGAAGCCAAGGTCAATGCGCAAAACGCCGCAACGGCTTACGGTCCGTCGACGAACGGCACGTCGCAGTCCGGCCAGTAATTCCGCCTGACGCGTGCGCCTGCACGCGGTCAGACGCATCGGGCCCGCTTTTCTCGCAAGAGAGGCGGGCCTGATTGCTTTTGGGCGGCGTTCAATGTGAACCGCCGCCGTGTCCGCCCCCTCCGTGCCCCCCGCCGCCGTGCCCGCCACCACCACCGTGCCCGCCACCGCCGTGGTCACCATCATGTCCGCCCGACCACCGCGGGCCACCATAGCCCTCGCCCCGGCCATGCCAGCCGTCGCCATGGCGGTCGTAGCCACCACCGCCATTCCAGATGCCGATATTGACGCCGCCGTAGGCCGGCGCATAACCCGGCACATAAGCCGGCGCAGAGTCGTAGTAGCCGGAAGCATAGGGCTGGCCGTAACCGTAGCCATAACCATAACCCGGCGCCACCGCACATCCGCCCAGCAGCGCAGCCGCGCCCGCCGCGAGAATAAACCTGAACATCGCACGCCCTCCTTTCTTTTCTGTAAGAAAAGAGGCGCGGTATTAAGTTCTCGCTGAATTGTGAATTGTCGTTAGGCGTGTAACGGCTGCTTTCATCGGGATGGCGGTTATCAACGCTTGCCGAGCGCAGCGTCGATCTTCTGGTCGGTGCGAAACTGGCTCAGCGCATAGACGGCCCAGATGGCGGCGGGAATCCAGCCGATCAGCGTGATCTGCAGGATCAGGCAGACAATGCCCGCGACCGGACGGCCGATCGTAAAGAACAGCAGCCAGGGCACGATGAGCGCAATCAGGAGACGCATATCTGGTTATTCCTTGCCGATGAGGTTCGGGGATCAGTTGACGGGTGCAAAACGAGGTACGAGCGAGCCTTCATGCTCGACGAGTTCGAAGAAGACCGAAGCGGGCCGTGTCCAGATCGTGCCGTTCGCCGCGCGATACACGATCATCGTGACCGACGGATCGGCTTCGAGCGTCGCCTCGCAAACCAGTTCGTATATGCCGCCCTTGTAATGCCGATATCGCACCATGGCGTTCCCCTCCTGGATGGCGCAAGCGGTCCTCGCGCAATCGCGCTAGTTTAGCAACGATCGCCGGGTGGGCAGAACGGCCCGAAGGCGCGAGCCGGACATGGCGCGGCGCACTAGCCGATGGATCGACAGCGGTCAACGAGGCGCGAACACGGCCTTCAGGTCGCGGCCGGCGCGCAGGCGCACCTGCTCAAGCACCCGCGCTTCCAGCTCGGCAAGATGCCGGCGCATGGCATCGAGCGCCGTGCCCGGCTCGCCGTCCTCCAGCGCGGCGATGATCTGCTCGTGTTCCTCGGGCGCGCACAGCGACGCTTTCGACGGATCGAACAACGCCTTGTACAGCTCGGTCTTCGCAACGAGCGGCGCGAGTACGCCGACGAGCGCCGCGCCGCCCGCAAGCTCGGTCAACAGCAGGTGAAACTGGCCGGCCAGCCGCACGGCCTCGTCCACGCGCGCTTCCTTATAGGCCTTT
This sequence comes from Paraburkholderia sp. AV2, assembly GCF_054968425.1. Classification (NCBI taxonomy): domain Bacteria; kingdom Pseudomonadati; phylum Pseudomonadota; class Betaproteobacteria; order Burkholderiales; family Burkholderiaceae; genus Paraburkholderia; species Paraburkholderia sp. AV2. Next base: position 51,323 of record NZ_JBANLK010000007.1, on the reverse strand, counting down.
CTCTCGCTGCGCACGTGCGCGGCGAGGCGCCGCCGCGCCGTCGCATCCAGCGCCCCGCACAGGCTCACGACAACACCGGCCTCCACCACCTGCCGCGCGCGATAAACGGCGTGCACGTCTTCCTCCGAAGGCGACGGCACGAATGCCCCGCGATTGGGCTCCAGCACGAGCTTGCCTTCGTGGCCGAGCCGCGCAAGCACCTTGCGCAGCGCGCCGCGCGTGCACCCGAGGGCGGCGGCGAGTTCGCGCTCGACCAATTGCTGCCCCGGCGCCAGCCTGCCCTGCAACAAGGCCGACGAGATCGACGTGTAGACGAGCGCCTCGACGTCGGCGGGCTCGTCGGTTTCGGGAACGGGTGAGGGGGCGGCTGGACGGGATCGGGTGACCATGAAGCAATACGCGGTAGCGGGTTCAGGCTCGCATTGTAGCGACGCACGCGCAGCCGCGAAACCTGCGCCATGGCCCCTCATCGATCATTCCGCCTATGCCGGGCATAGCAAACAGGTTAACCATATTTTGCTATTATGGTTAACCAAAATGCTTTACAAAGGTTGACCACGTGACGTCTCGTTCCGCCTCCGCATCCACCGCCAGCGCGGCGACCCCCTTCGCCTGGTACGCGACCATCGTCGCGATCGGCCTCAATCTGCGCCCGCTGCTCACCTCGCTCAGCCCGCTCATGACGACCATCCGCGGCGCAACCGGGCTCAGCTTCTCCGGCGCATCGCTGCTCACCAGCCTGCCGGTCGTCGCGATGGGGCTCGGCGCGTTCGGCACCGGCTGGCTCGCGCGGCGCATCGGCGAAGCGCGCGGCGTCGCACTCGGGCTTGCCGCCATCGCGCTGGCCTGCGGCGCGCGCGCCGTCACGTCGGGCGGCGCCACGCTCATGCTCTCCGCCGCCGTTGCCGGAGCCGGCGTCGCCGTCATCCAGGCGCTCTTGCCCGCCGTCATGAAACAGCGCTTCGCGCAGCGCGTGCCGCTCGCGATGGGACTGTTTTCGGCGTCGATCATGGGCGGCGGCGGCCTCGGCGCGAGCCTCAGCCCCTGGGTGGCGCGCCTGTGGGCCTCCTGGCACGCGGCGCTCGCCGTATGGGCCCTCCCCGCGCTCGCCGCGCTAGCAATCTGGGGGGCGCTCAATCGCCGTTCGCGCAGCGAGACCGCGGCGTCAAGCACCTCCACCGGTGCGCCCGCAACGCCCCACGTCCCGCTCTGGCGCAAGCGCCGCGCGTGGAGCCTCGGCCTGCATTTCGGCCTCGTCAACGGCGGCTACACGAGTCTCGTCGCGTGGCTGCCCGCGTACTACCAGCAGCATGGAGCCAGCGTCGCCGCGAGCGGTTCGCTGCTCGCCGCCATGACCGTCTTCCAGGCCATCAGCGCCCTGCTGCTGCCGGTTGCGGCAGCCACCTTCACCGACCGGCGGCCGTGGCTCATCGCCGGGCTCTGCGCCCAGTTCGTCGGCGTGGTCGGGCTCGCCACGCGGCCCGAGGCGGCGCCCCTCCTGTGGGTCGCCGCGGCGGGTGCGGGGCTCGGCGGCACGTTCTCGGTCACGCTCGTCACCGCGCTCGACCATAGCGCCGATCACCGCGTCGCCGCGCGGCTCGTCGCGTTCGTGCAGGGTGTGGGCTTCGTGATCGCCGCCCTCGCGCCGATCGTGGCAGGCCGCGTCCGTGATCTGACCGGCAGCTTCACCGCCGCGTGGCTGATGCTCGCCGTTTCCATCGCGGCAATGATCGTGCTCACGCTCGCCTTTTCGCCGCGCAGCTATGGGCGCTGGCTCGGCCTGCACGGCCCCGCCATCGAGGGCCAGAACGCCTGACCAACCCGGTCAAGCATCGCACGGGATTCCGTCTGCGGGACAGTGACGAGAACCGTCCCGGCCCACAGCATCCCCTCACACCGCGCCCGCGATACCTCCGCGCAACACCACCTCGCCCGCCCCCTCCAAACGTTTGCATTAGCGGCTGTACGGATGTACAGTGCGTGCAGCCTGCCATCGGGCTGCGGCCACGCGTGCAACTTGCCCGCCGCGCCGTTCCGGACAGGTCATCAACACGGAGAAGACGACGTGCGATTCATCATGACGGGGACCTTGCTGTGCGTCCTCGCATCCTCCGCGCTCGCGGGGGAGCACTACATCGAAATCTGGAATCCGCCAGAAGCGCGCGCGCCCGGGGCGCACCCCGGTACGCCAGGCAAGACCGCTCATTCGCACCACGGCACGAAACACAAGCTTGCCTCGGCCGATAGCCTCACCACGCGCAAGGTCGCCGAACCGGCCGTGCGCGCGAGCGCGCCCGTCGTTCCGGTCACGCCCGGCAACACGGCACCGCACGAAAACCGGATGCCGGAAATCCCGCCGCAGATCGGCCCCGACGGCAACGTGCTCCAGGTGAGCTACCGGGTACCCGCCCAGTCTTCCCATCCCACGGCGCTCAAGCCCGGCGCGCAGTAATCCGGGCGCGGCCGCGCCAAAATCGTCTCGCGAAAAAAACGGCCCCGGTCACCATGCGGTGCGGGGCCGAATCCCATGTCAAGGAGATGTCATGGAGGAGACGGTTTGATCTTAGCCACTCACCCTCGCACGGCCCAACCAATGTTTTCGCATATCCATATGGCGAGCCCCGCTGCAAAGCAGCTCATGGGGCAGCGCATACCCGTCCGGATATATCGTTAGAACAAAAAGTCGGTTCGTGGCGCCCGGCGCGCTGACTAAGATGGCGCATCGGCCTTTGTTATCCGGGCTAGAGGCGCGCCGGCCCGCGTGCCTCGCATCCAGAGCCCGTTCATGCCATCCAGGGAGATGTCCTTGAGCCTTTCCGATACCCCGCGCCGTCCGCTCGTCGTCGGCATCGGCGGCACGACGCGCGCCGCTTCATCGACTGAGCGCGCGCTCGGCTTCGCCTTGCGCGGCGCCGAGCATGCCGGCGCACGCACCCGCCTCTTCGGCGGCGCCTTCCTGCACAGCCTGCCGCACTATGCGCCCGAAAACGAGACGCGCACCGACGAGCAGCTCGAACTGATCGAAGCAGTCCGCGCGGCCGACGCCGTCATCATCGCGACACCCGGCTACCACGGCGGCGTATCGGGTCTCGTGAAGAATGCGCTCGACACGCTCGAAGAACTGCGCGCCGACGCGCGCCCCTACCTCGACGGCCGCGCCGTGGGCTGCATCGTGACCGCCTACGGCTGGCAAGCCGCGGGCTCGGTGCTGACCTCGCTGCGCTCGATCGTGCATGCGCTGCGCGGCTGGCCAACGCCGTTCGGCGCGGGGATCAACACGCTCGAAACGCGCTTCGAGAGCGCGCAGCATTGCTCGGATCCCAAGATCGTCGAGCAGCTCTCGACAGTCGGCCTGCAGGCCGCGCAATTCGCGCTGGCCTTCAATGCGCATCGCGTCGCGACGGGCGCGGCGGCAAACAGTGCAACAAGCGCGGCAACAAGCGGCGCGGCAAACGAAGCGCGCAACGAAAAACGGCTCAGCCTCGCGGTCTGAGTCGCCAGACGCCGGGCGGTCCTGCTCGTGCGCCATCCCACAGACAGCCTCCGCATGGCGGGTCCACATTGAAGCCGGACTCGCAACTCGCCTCATCCCGATTCTCCTGCTGACCGTTCCAGGCCACTGGTGATTTGCTTGCGACGAAAGATTGGTTCCGTCCGCACGTGCCGGCGCCTACGCTAGCCCCGTGCCTGCGCCTCCTGCGTTGCGCGCCATCGCCAGACCAGGCCAGACCCGCAGAGATCACAACGCACAACGCCATGAACGCACTCATCCGCTACAAGGGCTACGAAGTCGCCACGGCGGCTCAGCAACAGCCGAACGGCCTCTTCGCCGCCAACCTGACCATCGGCACGCAGCCGGGCCAGACGCACTCGTTCGACGCGCTCGACTACTTCTTCGACGAAGAGCACGCACTCGCCTACGCATTCCGCTGGGCGCGCATGTGGATCGACGAACAACGCCGCTGCGCGTGATCGCGCCAGGTTTCCTTACCGTTGTGACAGAATAGGAGCCACATCACCGCCACCGATCACGCTCCATGTCCGAAACCCTGACGCATCAGGACGAAGACGGCTCCTTCGCCGCCGACCAGGACGCCGCGCTGCGACGCTGGACCTATGACGCGCCAGGGCCCGTCAGGATCGGATCGGAAGAGCATCGCAAGATGTTCTGCAAAATGCTGCTCGATACGCACGATCCGTATCGCCCCGCCGTGCTCGACTGGCCGAGACTCGCGCCCGACGCGCTCCAGCGCCTCACCTCGCTCCCCATCTGGGACATGGCCGTGCAGACCGAGGGCCGCGCGTCGATCCGCGTGAAGACCTATGCCGATACCGTGCGCGAGCCATTGTTGCGCGAAGCGCTGCAGATGGACGCCGACGAGGAAGCGCGCCACAAGGTCGTGCTCTCGCACCTGGTGCGGGCCTACGGCATCGCCCTCGCGCCCGAACCCGCCTACCCCGCCCCGCCGAAGCCCGAATGGGCGTGGATGTTCACGGGCTATAGCGAGTGCATCGACAGCTTCTTCGCGTTCGGCCTGTTCCGCGCGGCAGAGCGCTCGGGCTACTTCCCGGCCGAACTGGTGGAAACCTTCGAGCCCGTGATCCAGGAAGAAGCCCGTCACATCCTGTTCTTCGCAAACTGGGTTGCCTGGTACCGCAAGAACATGCCGTGGTGGCGCCGGCCATGGCATGCTGTGCGCGTAGCGGTGATCTCGTTCCTGCTCGTCTGGGAGCGGCTTGCGATCGCACGCGGCATCGACGCGGACGGTGTCGCGCACGACTCGAACTTCCTGCCCGCGAACCGCGAGACGATTGGCGCCGCGCTCGGGCCGCGCGAGATGCTGGAGCTGTGCCTGAAAGAAAACGACGAACGGATGAGCGGCTACGATTCGCGCCTGCTGCGCCCGATGTTCGTGCCCGCGCTCGCGCGATTCGCGCTGCGCTTCATGAAGCGCTGAGCGCTGGCCCCGCCGCCGCTCAAGGAGAACGACCGCATGACATGGTCTGTCGACAAGCAGGTCGAACTCACCTCGACGCAAGCCGTCGAGGCGATCCGGGCCGGCAAGCTCAAGGCTGCCGATTACACGGCGACGCTGCTCGCGCGCGCTCACGCGCTCTCGAATCTGAACGCGCTCACCGTGCTCGACGTCGAGGGTGCGCTCGCCGCGGCGCGCCGCATCGACGCGCTGGGACCGAACGAGCGGGCACGCCTGCCGCTCGCGGGGCTGCCCGTCGTCGTGAAGGACAACATCAACACACGCGGCCTGCAGACGGCCGCCGGCACGCCCGCGCTCGAAGGCTTCCTGCCGGCGCGGCACGCGCCTTCGGTACAGCGGCTCGTCGACGCGGGCGCTGTCCTGCTCGGCAAGGCCAACATGCACGAACTGGCGTTCGGCATCACGAGCACGAACCTGAACCCGAGCGCCGGGCCCGTTCGCAATCCTTACGATCCCGAACGCATCCCCGGCGGCTCGTCGGGCGGCACCGCCGCCGCGATCGCCGCGCGCATCGCACCCGCGGGGCTCGGCACCGACACCGGCGGCTCCACGCGCATCCCCGCCGCGCTGTGCGGCATCGTGGGACTGCGCCCCTCGGTGGGCGACGGCGGCACGCACCGGCGCTATCACGACCCGCAAGCCGTCGTTCCGATCAGCCACACGCGCGACACGGTCGGACCGATGGCGCGCACCGTCGCCGACGTCGCGCTGCTCGACAGTGTCATCACGGGACACGGCCCGCTGGCGCAGGCCTCGGTCTCGAACCTGCGCATCGGGCTGCCGGCGCCGCTCTGGGAGGGACTCGAAATCGCGCTGGAAGACGCCCTGCGCGAAGCCGCGGCGAAGCTCGAAGCGGCGGGCGTGACGCTCGTGCCCGTCGAGATGAACGAGCTGCTGTCGATCAACGATCGGGTGAGTCTTGCCATCGCCCTGCACGAGCCGATCGAGGACCTGCACGCGTGGCTCGTGACGAACCAGGCGCCGGTGCAAAACGTGGCCGACGTGGCCGCGCGCATCGCGAGCCCAGACGTGCGCGCGGCCTACGACGCGATTCTCGCCGACGCACGAGGCGGCGACTATCAGACGGCGCTCACGATCTGGCGCCCGCGCCTGCAGCAGCTTTACGCGCAGACCTTCTCGGCCTGCGGCCTCGACGCGCTGCTGTTCCCCACCACGCGGCTTGCCGCGGTGCCCATCGACGAACTCAACGGTTCGTCGCGCGTTTCGATCGACGGCGCGGCGCCTGTCGACGAAATGGGCGCCTACCTGCGCAATACCGATCCGGGCAGCAACGCCGGGATTCCGGGCCTCGCGCTGCCCGCCGGCCTCGCGTATGGACGGCTGCCGGTGGGGCTCGAACTCGACGGCCCGCTTGGCAGCGACCGGCGGCTGCTGGCGATCGGGCTCGCGTTCGAACAGATTCTGGGTACGCTGCCCGCGCCGGTGATCTGAGGCGCGGCGCGCCCCCAACGCCGGAGCGTGCCGTCAATACTTCTCGGGCACGACGTGGGCCGTGTAGTCGGTCCCGCTATAAGCGCTCTTCTGCCGTTTCGGCAGTTTCACCTTGTCGCGCGGCACGGGCTCGTAGGGAATCTTGCTGAGCAGATGGCTGATGACATTGAGCCGGACCCGGTTCTTGTCGTCCGAGTGCGCGATATGCCACGGCGCAAAGTCCGTGTCGGTCCTCTTGAACATGTCGTCGCGCGCCCGCGAATAGTCGTCCCAGCGGCGATACGACTCGAGATCCATGGGCGAGAGTTTCCAGACCTTGCGCCCGTCTTCGATGCGGTCTTCGAGGCGCCGGGTCTGCTCGTCGGGACTGACTTCGAGCCAATACTTGAGGAGGATGATGCCCGAATGGATCATGGCCCGCTCGATGAGCGGCGTGGTCGCCATGAACTCCTCCACCTGCTCTTCCGTGCAGAAGCCCATGACGCGCTCGACGCCCGCGCGGTTGTACCAGCTACGATCGAAGATCATGACCTCGCCCGCGGCGGGCAGGTGCGGCAGATAGCGCTGGAAATACATCTGGCTCTTCTCGCGATCGGTCGGCTTCGGCAGCGCAACCACTCGAAAGACGCGAGGACTCACGCGCTCGGTGATCGCGTTGATCGTACCGCCCTTGCCTGCGCCGTCGCGACCTTCCATCACGATGCAGACTTTGGCCCCGGTATGCTCGACCCATTCCTGCAGCTTGACCAGTTCGACCTGCAAGGGGCGCAGCTCCTTCATGTACGCCTTGTCGCTCAGCCGCTCTCCGGCATCGGCCTTGCCGCCTGCTTCTTTCACCTTTGCCGCTTTTTTGGTCTCAGCCATTTCTGTTCTCCTTAAGACGCCGTACAGAATATCGTTGCCGTTGGAGCCATGCGAGCCTGCCAGACGCGTTGAGAATAACAGTTGATGGCCGACGACGATCCGTTGCATGAACGTAGCGGTTCGCAACGGAATCGGCAACAGGATGGGGATCCGGCCTGTTGATCTCACGCAGCGCTGCGGCATTTGGGCGCTTGCCGACGCAACATGATCCCGCGCCTTTCCGTATAATGAGAACGGTTCGCATTCCAATTCGTACCTTGCCCCATGCTTCTGAGCGACCTGTCGAAAGACGCGACTGCCTACGTCGAGCGCATCGAAGACGCGCATGAGCGCGACCCCATCGCCCAACGTCTACGCGACCTGGGTTTCGTACCCGGCGAGCCCGTGCGCGTGGTCGCCCGCGCGCCCTGGAGCGCCGACCCCCTGCTCGTGCAGATCGGCTCGACGCGTTTCGCGCTGCGCCGCGCAGAAGCCCAGCGCGTGAGCGTTCTGGAGGGGTGGGCATCGTGAGCCAGGCGCCGCTGCGTATCGCCCTCGTCGGCAATCCCAACTGCGGCAAGACCGCGCTCTTCAACCTGCTCACCGGCGCGCGCCAGAAGGTGGCCAATTACGCGGGCGTCACCGTCGAGCGCAAGGAGGGCCGCTTCGTCACCCCCTCGGGCCGCAAGATCCGCCTGCTCGACCTGCCCGGCGCCTATAGCTTCGCCTCCACGAGCCCCGACGAACGCGTCACGCACGACGTGCTGCTCGGCCGCTATCCAGGCGAAGCGGTGCCCGATCTCGTGGTTTGCGTTGCGGACGCAACGAATCTGCGCCTGCACCTGCGCTTCGTGCTGGAAGTCAAACGCCTCGGCCGGCCGGTCGTGCTTGCGCTGAACATGATGGACGCTGCGAAACGCCGCGGCGTCGTCGTGAACGTGCCGGAGCTTTCGCGCCGTCTTGGCGTGCCCGTGGTCGAGACGGTGGCCGTGCAGCGCGGCGGCGCGCAGGCGCTGATCGAACTGATCGACCGTACCGACACCACGACAGCGGCCGCGACCGTGGCGGCCGCCGCCAGCCAGGAAGTTGCCGATCCGGGCGCAGGCGGCGACCTGCACGAGACCGTGCGCGCTATCCTCGCGGCGGCGGTGACGATGCCGCACGCCACCGACGCGCGCGACGACGCGATCGACCGCTGGACGCTGCACCCGGTCTTCGGCCCGGTGATCCTCGCGCTCGTGATGTTCCTCGTGTTCCAGGCCGTCTATTCGCTCGGCAAGCCGCTCACCGACGCGATCGGCGACGGCTTCACCGCGCTCGGCACGCTGGCCGGCAACGTGCTGCCCGACGGGCCGCTGAAAAGCCTCGTCACCGACGCGCTATTCGGCGGCGTGGGCACCGTGCTCGGCTTCCTGCCCGAGATTCTCGTGCTGTTCTTCTTCATCCTCGTGCTGGAGGAGTCGGGCTACCTGCCGCGCGCGGCCTTTCTGCTCGATCGCATGATGGTGTCCGTGGGGCTGACCGGACGCTCGTTCATTCCGCTGCTTTCGAGCTTCGCCTGCGCGATTCCTGGCGTGATGGGCACGCGCAGCATCGCCGATCCTCGCGACCGTCTCGCCACGATGCTCGTCGCGCCGCTCATGACCTGCTCGGCGCGCCTGCCCGTCTATGCGCTGCTGATCGGCGCGTTCATTCCGCACCGCATGATCCTCGGCGTGTTCAACCTGCAGGGGCTCGTGCTGTTCGCGCTCTACGTCGCCGGGATTGTGGGCGCAATGGCCGTAGGCTGGGTAATGAAGCATGTGCGGCGCGACCGCAGCGAGCACGCCCTGCTCATGGAACTGCCCTCGTATCGCCTGCCGCGCCCGCGCGACGTCGCGATCGGCCTGTGGGAGCGCGGCGCGATCTTTCTCAAGCGGCTCACGGGCATCATCCTCGCGCTGACCGTGCTGATGTGGTTCATCTCCACGTTCCCGTCCCCGCCCACGGGCGCAACGGGCCCGGCCATCGACTACACGTTCGCGGGCTATATCGGCCGCGCGCTGCAATATCCGTTCGCACCGCTCGGATTCAACTGGCAGATCAGCCTGGCGCTGATTCCGGCATTCGCTGCGCGCGAAACGGCCGTGGCCGCGCTCGCCACGGTCTATTCCGTGGCGACGGGCGACGCCGATGTCCTTAGCCTCGGCAACACGCTCGCCCATAACTTCTCGCTCGCGAGTGCGCTTTCGCTGATGGTGTGGTTCGCGTTCGCGCCGCAATGCATGTCGACGCTCGCGGTAATCCGCCGCGAGACGCGTTCGTGGCGCGCCGTGACGATTTCCTTCGGCTATATGTTCGTCGTGGCTTATGTGGCCGCGTTCGTCACGTATCAGATCGCGAGGCACCTCGCATGAGCGCCGGGCTCGTCGCGCAGTATGCGGTGATCGCGGTGCTCGTGACGGCGAGCGCGCTCTACACGCTGCGCAGGCTCGCGCCGAAAATGGCGGCGCGCGTGCAGGCGGCGTGGGCCGCGTCGCTGCTGCGGCCTCAGCGCGCGGCGCTTGCTCGTCGGCTTGGGCGGTTCGTCCAGCCCAAGGGCGCGACGGGGAATTGCGGCGATGGGTGCGGGACGTGTGGAACGTGCGGACCAACGGATGAGGCCGGGACCGATGGCGCCGCGAGCGAGCAACCGCTCACTTTTCATCCTCGACGTAAATAGGCAAGCGCCCGTCGCGCGGTCGATCCGGCCAGCGCGACCTGTCGTTCATACGGCTGCCGCGCGCGTTCGGCTAAACTGCCCGCTGCAGCCCACCCGCGCGGCGCATCCCCGCACGACGCTGCCCCGACGCCTCCCTTGCGACACGCCAACACGCCGATGCGCCTTACCGCCCTGCTCCGGACTGCCCTCCTCGCTGCCAGCGCCACCGCACTCGTCGCCTTGAGCGGCTGCGTCCACCTTTCCACGTTCGACCCGAATGGCCTCTGGAAAGTGGTGGGCGGCCAGTGCGTGCCGAATCAGCGCGACCAGGGCACGCCCGCGCCTTGCACCACGGTCGACTTCCAGAAGCGCTACGCGGTGCTCAAGGACATCGCGGGCCGCGCGCAATATCTGCTGATCCCAACCGATCGCGTGCCGGGCATCGAAAGCCCCGGGATCCTCTACGGCGGCGCGCCGGAATACTGGGTGGGCGCATGGGATGCGGGCCGGTATGTCGACGCGAAACTCGGCACGACGCTCGCCGCCAACCAGCTTGGGCTCGAAATCAACTCGTCGGCACAGCGTTCGCAGAACCAGTTGCACATTCATGTGGACTGCATGCGCACCGATATCGCCAATGCCCTGGCACCGCATCGCAGCGATCCGCCGGGCCAGTGGAGCTGGATCACGCTGGACGGCAGCCGCTATCGCGTGACGCGTGTGACGAGCCTGCGCGATAGCGATAATCCGTTCCGCGTGGTCGAGCGCGGTCTCGGAGCGCAACAGACGATGGGCGCCCAGACGATTCTCGTGACGGGCGCCGGCCCCGACGCCGCACGCGATGGCTGGCTCATCGTCAACAGCGGACGCGACGTGGAGGGCGGCACCGGCACCGCCGAAGGCCTGCTCGATCACGCCTGCAGTCTTGCCCACGCGCAGTAATGCTCACGCTTCGCGCGCGACGTTCGCGAGCCAGCGGCGAATCACGCGTTCTTCGGCCGGCGCGAAGCCCTCGACCATGCCAGCCTCCACCCTGCGCACGCGCGTGCGGCATTGCTTGAGCAGCGCCTCGCCCTGCGCCGTTACGTCGATCTGCTGAATCCGTCCGTGCACGGCATGCGGCCGCCGCTCGATGGCGCCGCTGCGCTCGAGGTTCGCCACGATCACGCTGACCGTTTGCGGCGTGAGCGCCGCCAGCCGTGCGACATCGGCGCCCGAAATGCCCGGATAGGCCGCGAGCATCGTCAATACCACGAACTGAGGCGGCGTCACGCCGAGATCGGCAAGCGCGCGCTCCATGCGCAACCGGTGCGCCGCCCCGGCCTGCCGCAGCAGATAGCCGATGTATCCGGACTCGCCGCGCTTGCCCTCGCCGGGCGCAGGAATGTCCGGTGTGTTCCGAGTCTCGATATCTTGTATACGCTTCGTTTTATTGCGCATGATGTCAGTGTTCGAATAATATGTTCGTGCTCTGATATTATCACCGGACACTCTGGAGGAATCCGTCATGTCCAATCGCATCACGTATGAAGCGTTTTCGCGCGATGCCGCCCCGGTCGTCGCCGGGCTGGTGGCGATGAGCAAGGCCGTGGATGCGGCCGGGCTCGAAAAGCCGCTCACCGAACTGCTCAAGGTTCGCGCTTCCCAGATCAACGGCTGCGCGTTCTGCCTACAGTACCACCTGAATATCGCCCGCGATGCTCAGGTGCCCCGCGTAAAACTCGATCTGGTCGCCACGTGGCACGAAGTGCCGGAGCATTACACCGAGCGCGAACGCGCGGCGCTGGCCTGGACCGAAGCGCTGACCGCGAAGCCCCACGAAGGCGTGAGCGATGCGCTCTACGCACAAGTCGAGCGTCAGTTCCCGGGCACGCAAATGGCATTTCTCACTGCCGCCGTCGCGAACATCAATGCGTGGAATCGCATCGCGATGGCACTGCGATTCGCGCCGCCCGTGCCGAAAGACGCGGGATAAGAAGGTTAGCCGGCTTCGAGCACCAGCAGTTGCGCGCCGTCGGCCACCTGGTCGCCCACGCCGTACAACACTTCGGTCACTTTCCCCGCGGAAGGCGCGCCGATCGTGTGCTCCATCTTCATCGCCTCCATGACGATGAGCGGCGCGCCCTTCTCCACCACCGCGCCAGGCTCGACCAGCACCGCGATCACCTTGCCGGGCATCGGCGCGGTGAGGCGGCCTTCGCCGTGCTCCGTATCGGCCGCGTGGGCCAGCAGGTTCTGCCATTCGAGCACCACTGCCGTGCCGAGACAGAACACATGGAACACGTCGCCGTCGATGAATACGCGCCCCGTTACACGCGTATTGCCGATTGTCGTACCGTATTCGTCGGCGCCCGCGCCGCGCCACCACGTCCAGGACTCCAGCCCGCCCGGGCACGCGAGCCTCCGTGTGTTGCCGTCCTGCACGTACGTCGTCGAAAACGCCGTATCGGTCTCGACGTCGCGCCAGGTGTGCGACTGCGTGTAGCCGCCGTTCAAGCGCCAGTGCGACAGCGCGGTCCACGGCGATACGTCGCGGGCACGATCCGCCTCGCGCGCGAGCAGCGCGGCGCAGGCCAGCGCGAGCGCCTCGCGAAGCGGCTTGTGGCGCGGTGCGAACAGGGCGTCGTGATGACGCTCGATCAGACCGGTATCGAGGTCGGCGCCAGCGAACGGCTCGCACGTCACGAGTCGGTGCAGAAACTCGACATTCGTATGCGGCCCGACCACCTCGCACGCTTCCAGCGCGCGTTGCATGCGTGCCAGCGCGTCCTCGCGCGTCGCGCCGTGCACGATCAGCTTTGCGATCATGGGGTCGTAGAACGGCGTGATCGTGTCGCCTTCGCGCACGCCACTGTCGATGCGCACCGGCGCGCGCTGGAGCGCCGTACCGATCGTGAATTCCACGCCTTCCGGCATGCGCAGATGCTTGAGCGTGCCCGTGGAAGGCAGGAAGCCGCGCGAGGGGTTCTCGGCGTAGATCCGCGCTTCGAGCGCATGGCCCTTGACGACGAGCTGCGACTGTTCGAGCGGCAGCGGCTCGCCAGCCGCCACGCGCAATTGCCACTCGACTAGATCGAGGCCCGTGACCATCTCCGTCACCGGGTGCTCGACCTGCAGGCGCGTGTTCATCTCCATGAAGTAGAAGTCCGCGCCCGTCATGATGAACTCGACCGTGCCCGCGCCCACGTACTGCACGGCGCGCGCCGCCGCCACCGCGGCCTCGCCCATCGCGCGCCGCACGCTTTCGTCGAGCCCCGGCGCCGGCGCCTCTTCCAGCACCTTCTGGTGGCGCCGCTGCACCGAGCAGTCGCGGTCGAACAGATACACGGCACCGCCGTGCCGGTCCGCAAACACCTGCACTTCGACGTGGCGCGGCCGCGTCAGATACTTTTCTATCAGCACGCGGTCGTTGCCGAAACTGCTCGCCGCTTCGCGCTTGCACGACGCCAGCGCCGCCGCGAAGTCCTCGCTGCGCTCCACCACGCGCATGCCCTTGCCGCCGCCGCCCGCGCTCGCCTTGAGCAGCACCGGGTAGCCCATGGCGTCGGCCTCGCGCTGCAGGAGCGCGGCGTCCTGATCGTCGCCGTGGTAGCCGGGCACGAGCGGCACCGCCGCCGCGTGCATCAGCGCCTTGGCCGCCGCCTTCGAGCCCATTGCGGCAATCGCCTCGACCGGCGGCCCGATGAACACGATGCCCGCTTCGTCGCATGCGCGCGCGAAATCTTCGTTTTCCGAAAGAAATCCGTAACCGGGATGAATCGCCTCTGCGCCCGTCGCACGCGCCGCCGCAATGATGCGCTCGATGCGCAGATAGCTCTGCGCCGCGGCGGCTTCGCCGATATGCACGGCTTCGTCGCAAGCGGCGACGTGCTTCGCGTTCGCGTCGGCGTCCGAAAAAACGGTCACGCTCTTCACGCCGAGCCGGCGGCAGGTCGCCGCGACGCGGCACGCAATCTCGCCCCGGTTGGCGATCAGGATCTTGTTGAACATGTTTTTCTCGCTATTGGGCGGACGGCTGCGCACGCCAGCGCGGCGCGCGCTTTTCGAGGAACGAGGACACGCCGTCGCGGCCTTCCTCGCTCGCGCGGATGCGCGCGATGCGGTTTGCCGTATCCGCGATGAGCGCCTCGTCGATCGTCTGTCCGGCAATGTCCTGCACGAGCTGCTTGCACTCGCGCACGGCGTTCGGGCTGTTCGCCACGAGCGTTTCGACGATGCGCTGCACAGCGGCGTCGAGCCCCTCCGCGGCGACCGCTTCGCTCACGAGGCCAAGCCGTTGGGCAGTCGCGCAATCGAATGCTTCCGCCGTCACGAAGTAGCGGCGCGACGCCTGCTCGCCGAGCGCACGGATCACGTAGGGCGCGATGGTGGCGGGCATCAGGCCGAGGCGCGCCTCCGAAAGACAGAAGTTCGCCGTTTGCGCGGCGACCACGATATCGGCCGCGCAGACGAGACCCATGCCGCCCGCGTAGGCATCGCCGTGCACGTGCGCGACCACCGGCTTCGGGCAGCGATAGATGGCGGAAAGCATCTGCGCGAGACGCATCGCATCGGCGCGATTTTCCTCGTCGGAGTAGCCCGCCATCTTGCGCATCCAGTTCAGATCCGCGCCCGCGCAAAACGCCTTGCCGTTACCAGCCAGCACGACGGCGCGCACGTCGTCGCGCGCGCCGAGCGCGACGAACGCCGCCGTCAGATCGGCGATCATGGTTTCGTTGAACGCGTTGCGCACGTCCGGGCGGTTCAGCGTGACGGTCGCCACGTGACCCGCCACCTCGACCAGCAGCGTTTCGTATTGCATCGTCAGGGTCTCCTCGTGAGGTTCGCGCTCATTTACCACCTTACATGCGGAACACGCCGAAGCGCGTGTCCTCGATCGGCGCGTTCATCGCCGCGGACAGGCCAAGACCGAGCACGTCGCGCGTCTGCGCGGGGTCGATCACGCCGTCGTCCCACAGACGTGCGCTCGCGTAATAGGGATGGCCCTGGCGCTCGTACTGATCGCGGATCGGCTGCTTGAACGCTTCCTCTTCCTCTGCGCTCCATGTGCCGCCCTTGCCCTCGATACCGTCGCGACGCACCGTGGCGAGGACCGACGCGGCCTGCTCGCCGCCCATCACCGAAATGCGCGCATTCGGCCACATCCACAGGAAGCGCGGCGAGTAAGCGCGACCGCACATGCCGTAGTTGCCCGCGCCAAACGAGCCGCCGATGATCACCGTGAACTTCGGCACCTTCGCCGTCGCCACGGCCGTCACCATCTTCGCGCCGTTGCGCGCAATGCCTTCGTTCTCGTACTTGCGGCCCACCATGAAACCGGTGATGTTCTGCAGGAACACGAGCGGAATCTTGCGCTGGCAGCAAAGCTCGATGAAATGCGTGCCCTTGAGCGCCGACTCCGAGAACAGGATGCCGTTGTTCGCGACGATCCCGACCGGATGCCCCCAGATATGCGCGAAGCCCGTGACGAGCGTCGTGCCGTAGCGCGACTTGAATTCGTCGAATGCCGAGTCGTCGACAATGCGCGCAATCACTTCACGCACATCGAAGGGCTTCCTCGTATCGACAGGAATCACGCCGTAGAGACTCTTCGCGTCGTAACGCGGCGGCAGCGGCTCGCGCAGCGCGACGGGTGGCGTCTTCACGCGGTTCAGGTTGCCGACGATGCTGCGCGCGATTGCGAGCGCATGCGGGTCGTTCTGCGCGAGATGATCGGCCACGCCCGAAAGACGCGTGTGAACATCGCCGCCACCCAGGTCTTCGGCGCTCACCTCCTCACCGGTCGCCGCCTTCACGAGCGGCGGCCCCCCCAGGAAAATCGTCCCCTGGTTCTTCACGATGATCGACTCGTCGCTCATGGCGGGCACGTACGCGCCGCCCGCCGTGCACGAGCCCATCACCACGGCGATCTGCGGAATGTCCTGCGAAGAGAGGTTCGCCTGGTTGTAGAAGATGCGGCCGAAGTGATCGCGGTCCGGAAACACGTCGTCCTGGTTAGGCAGGTTCGCGCCGCCCGAGTCGACGAGATAGACGCACGGCAGGCGGTTTTCCTGCGCGATCTCCTGCGCGCGCACGTGCTTCTTGACCGTCACCGGGTAGTACGTGCCGCCCTTCACGGTCGCGTCGTTGCAGACGATCACGCATTCCTGGCCCGCAATGCGGCCAATGCCGGTGATGACGCCTGCGCCCGGCGCATCGTCGTTGTACATGCCATAGGCCGCGAGCTGCGAGAATTCGAGAAATGGCGTGCCGGGGTCGAGCAGTTGTGCGATGCGATCGCGCGGCAGCAGCTTGCCGCGCGAGACGTGCTTGTCGCGCGCGGCCTCGCCGCCGCCCAGCGAAAGCTTCTGGATCTTCTCGCGCAGGTCCGCGACCAGGGCTTCCAGCGCGGCGGCGTTGGCCTTGAAGTCGTCCGAGCGCGGGTTCAGCTTCGATTCGATGATCGGCATCGCGTGCTTCCTTCTTTCTTGACCGTGACGGACGGCGCAGTTACATCGTTTCCGCGAACAGCTCGCGGCCAATCAGCATGCGCCGGATCTCGCTCGTGCCCGCGCCGATTTCGTAGAGCTTCGCGTCGCGCCAGAGCCGGCCCACGGGATACTCGTTGATATAGCCATTGCCGCCGAGGATCTGGATCGCCTCCCCGGCCATCCACGTCGCCTTTTCGGCGGTGTAGAGAATCACGCCCGCGCAGTCCTTGCGCACCTGGCGCACGTGCTCCTTGCCGAGCGTGTCGAGCTGGCGGCCCACGGCGTAAAGATACGCGCGACACGCCTGGAACGTGGTGTAGAGGTCGGCCATCTTGCCCTGGATGAGCTGGAACTCGCCGATAGCCTGGCCGAACTGCTTGCGGTCGTGGATATACGGCACCACCGCGTCCATCACGGCAGCCATGATGCCGGTGGGACCGCCCGCGAGCACGGCGCGCTCGTAGTCGAGGCCGCTCATCAGCACCTTCACGCCGCCGTTGAGCTGGCCGAGGATATTCTCTTCGGGCACCTCGACGTCCTGGAACACGAGTTCGCCCGTATGCGAGCCGCGCATGCCGAGCTTGTCGAGCTTCTGCGCCACGGAGAAGCCCTTCATGCCCTTCTCGACAAGGAACGCCGTCATGCCGCGGGCCCCCGCTTCGGGATCGGTCTTCGCATAGACGACCAGCGTGTCGCAGTCCGGACCGTTCGTGATCCACATCTTCGTGCCGTTCAGCACGTAGCGGTTGCCCTTCTTTTCGGCGCGCAGCTTCATGCTGACCACGTCCGAGCCGGCGTTCGGCTCGCTCATCGCGAGCGCGCCCACGTGCTCGCCGGAAACGAGCTTCGGCAGGTACTTGCGCTTCTGCGCCTCGGTGCCGTTGCGGTGGATCTGGTTCACGCAGAGGTTGGAGTGCGCGCCATAAGAAAGACCGACCGACGCCGAAGCGCGCGAGATCTCCTCCATCGCGACCATGTGTGCCGTATAGCCCATGTTCGCGCCGCCGTACTCCTCCGAAACCGTCATGCCCAGCACGCCCAGGTCGCCGAACTTGCGCCACAGGTCCATGGGGAACTGGTCGGTACGGTCGATTTCGGCCGCGCGCGGCGCGATCTCCCTCGCCGCGAACGTGGCAAGGCTGTCGCGCAGCATCTCGACTTCTTCGCCAAGGGGAAACTGCAGTCCGGGTACGTTGCTCATGAGTGTCTCCTCCAAACAGGCGCGGGCGAGGTCCTTCGCCCCATCGACGCCCATTTCACGCCACATTTACGTATACGTCAATAGGGAATGTTGAGTAAGGCTCAAATTTCCTGAATCGCCTATATTGCCTGATTATCAGTGTGAGATTTCACCGATAATGAACGTATCGAAACCTGATAACTGATCCAGACTCAGAATGCCAGCCGCCACCCGAGCCGCCCTGCCCGCCTCCCGCCGGCAACCCGCGGGACGCAAGTCCCAGCAGCGCGTGAAGGAGATCCTTCAGGCAGGCCGCGACGTGTTCTCCGAAAAGGGCTACGAGCGCGCGACCACGGCGGAAATCGCGCAGCGGCTCGGTATTTCCGAGGCGACGGTGTTCAGCTATTTCCGCGGCAAGCGGGAGTTGTGCGCGCGCGTGATCGGCGACTGGTACGACGAATCGATCGAGGCGATCGAGGCCGGCATGCCGCTGGACGGCACCGTGCGCCAGCAGTTTGCATTCATCGTGCGCATGCATCTGCGGCTGATGCTCGAAAGCGGCACCGGCATCTGCGAGCTCGTGCTTTCCGAGGGCCGCACGCGCCATCACGACCTCAGCGAAGCGCTGGTCGAAATGCAGCGCCGCTACACGGCGCCCCTCATGCGTGTGCTGGCGCGCGGCCAGGAAAGCGGCCAGATCCGCACCGACATGCCGCTGCGGCTCCTGCGATCGCTCGTATTCGGGCCGATGGAGCACGTGCTCTGGGACGCAACGTTGGGCCGCCGGCGGACCGACATCGACGCTACGGCACAGCGGCTCGTCGACGTGCTGTGGCCCGCGCTGCAGCCGCCGGATCTCGAACTGGCGGCGCTCGCGCAGTTCAGTCAGGAGGTGGGCGACGCCGTGCGCAAGCTCGAGCGCGAGCGCACGGCCCGCAAGACTGACCGCGCCTCCGGCCAGGCGCCCCCGGCGGAATCTGCGGTACGCTGACGGCTCCGTTTCCGCCGTCACGTTCCGCCATGTCCGATACGCTCACCGCCGCTCACGCCTCCCGCTTCGCCTCGCTCGCCCTCGCGCATCTCACGCGCGAATATCCGAACAAGCTCACGCACTCGCTCGCCGGCCCGCAGGACGTGCAGGAGCCGCGCGCCTTGCACCCGGTGTTCTATGGCAGCTACGACTGGCATTCCT
Organism: Paraburkholderia sp. AV2; assembly: GCF_054968425.1. Lineage (NCBI taxonomy): Bacteria > Pseudomonadati > Pseudomonadota > Betaproteobacteria > Burkholderiales > Burkholderiaceae > Paraburkholderia > Paraburkholderia sp. AV2. Next base: position 32,509 of record NZ_JBANLK010000007.1, on the reverse strand, counting down.
GCGTGCACGGCTACTGGCTCGTTTCGCGTCTGCTCGCGCGTTTTCCGGACCTGCCCGAAGCGCCGCGCATCGTCGCCGTGATCGACGAGCATTTCACTCAGGAGAAGATGGCGGGCGAACGCGCGTATCTGGACCTGCCGCACAACCATGGCTTCGAGCGCCCGTACGGCTGGGGCTGGCTGCTGGCGCTCGCGGGCCAGCTCGACGCGATGTCGACGCCCGAGGCCGCGCGCTGGGCACGCGCGCTCGCGCCGCTCACGGAGGCCTTCGTCGAACGTTTCGAGGCATTTCTGCCGAAGGCGACGTACCCGCTGCGCGTGGGCACGCACTTCAACACCGCATTCGCGTTGACGCTCGCGCTCGATTTCGCACGCCAGACGGGGCGCGACACGCTCGCGAAGCGCATCGCGGACACGGCGCGGCGCTGGCACGAAGCGGATGCGGGATGCCAGGCGTGGGAGCCGTCGGGCGACGAGTTCCTCTCGCCCGCGCTGATGGAAGCCGTGTTGATGAGCCGCGTGTTGCCCCGCGACGCATTCGTCGAATGGTTCGGCGGCTTCCTGCCCGACCTCGCTGTGCGAGCGCCCGCGGCGCTCTTTACGCCCGCCACCGTCACCGACCGCACCGACGGCAAGATCGCCCACCTCGACGGCCTCAACCTGAGCCGCGCATGGTGCCAGCGCACGCTGGCGCGCGCGCTGCCCGAGGGCGATGCACGCGCCGCCGTGCTGCGCGAAGCGGCGCAGACGCACCTGGACGCCGCGCTCGATCACGTGGCGGGCGACTACATGGGCGAACACTGGCTCGCCACGTTCGCGACACTCGCGCTCGAAGCCTGAGCCAAGAAATTTTCACGGTTCGTAAAAATGTGACGGCGCACCGCTCCGGCCCCGGAGTGTTACCGGCCATTTCCTTTCAGAACGCCCCATAGCCGCCGATTACGCCACAATGCGCGAGGTTGCGTGCCGATACGGCCCCAATCACCCGAAATCGAACCGGCCCGCCCGCTTCTTGTAACAACTCGAAAAAACAGTGCGATTCAGGTAATTGCATTGGCACCGGGGTTGTCATAGCGTTCGATAATCGAATGGCGTGTGCGTCCGCACATCGCCTGTCGTTCTGGAGAGATCGTTGTGAGAAGGTCGAAACTGTTACTCGGGGCCGCCGCGACTGCCATCGCGTGCGCGAGCGGCGCAGCGCATGCGTCGCATGTCGGCGTCTATGTCGGCGTCGGCGGCCCATGGTATTACCCTGTCGCTCCCATGCCGTACTACTACGCACCGGCACCCGTGGTGGTCGCACCGCCGCCCCAAGCGCCGGACTATGTCGAGCAGGGCCAGCCTCAGGGAGGCGCGCCCGACCCGTCCTATTCGCAAGACCCGGGCGGGCCGGGCGGCGGCGGCGGCGACGACACGTGGTACTACTGCGACGCCACCAAAACCTACTATCCCTACGTGAAGCAGTGCTCGTCGGGCTGGCGCGCGGTTCCCGCGCAAACAGCACCCGGAAACTGAACCTTTTGACGATATCGAGCTGCACATGAAGACCACTTATCTTGCGCTCCTCGCCACGGCGGGTTTGCTGAGCGCGTGTGCCGTCGTTCCGCAGGGGCCGAGCGTGATGGCGCTGCCGGGCAGCGGCAAGACCTTCGACCAGTTCCGCGCCGACGACGCCAACTGCCGCGGCTTCGCCTACCAGCAGGTGGGCGGCGAAGGCAGCAACCAGGCGGCGACCAATAGCGCGGTCGGCAGCGCCGTGCTGGGCACGGCGCTCGGCGCCGCCGCGGGCGCGGCGTTCGGCGGCGGCCAGGGCGCGGCGATCGGCGCGGGCGCGGGCCTGCTCGCCGGCAGCGCGGTTGGCATGGGCGGCGCCCAGGGCTCGGCCTACGACGTGCAACGCCGCTACGACTACGCGTATATGCAGTGCATGTATGCGAACGGCAACCGTATTCCCGTTCAGGGCCGTATGGTGACGACACAACCGCCGCAGCAAGCGCAGCGCTATCTGCCGCCTCCGCCCCCGGGCTCGCCGCCCCCGCCGCCTGCCGGCGCGTACTGAGTTTCGCAATGCAAGAGAGGCGCCCTTCGGCGCCTCTCTTTCGCCCGCTATCCAGCGCGCGCGTAACTACCGGTCCGCATCGCCCGAGATCACCTGCCAGGATATCTGACGCAGCGTAACCGGCTGCGAGCCAGACAGCGTCACCTGCATCGGCCCGCTCTTTGCCCCGCCCTTTACCACGCTCGCCGTGGACTGCGCCGCGCCGGCCGACGCCGGCGCAGCCTGCTGGTCGAGCAAAGGCTGCAGCGCCGGCGCCATCGACTTGAGCAATTGCACCGCCATCGCGCTCGTGAACGTATAGCGCGCCGCATACGGCTCGTGGACCCAGGCCGTGATCGTGCCGTAGAAGCGGTCGCCGATCACGAACACGAACGTCGCGCAGCGGTTCACCTTGCGCGACTCGATCAGCCGCGCGCCCGACGCATAGACATTGAAGCGCTGGTCGCCGGTGCCGGTCTTGCCGTACACGGGCAGCGTATGCCCGTCGGCGAAGGTCATGCCGTCGGCAAGACGCTTCGCCGTGCCTCCTTGCACCACTGAGTCCAGCAGCTCGCGCACGACTTGCGTGATTTCCGGCGAGATCAGCGGCTGCGGCTTCACGTCCGCGTGCACGAAGCGCGTTTCGTAAGGCGTGCCGCGCGCGAAGTCGAGCGATTCGAAGCTATGCGTCGGCAGCTTCTGCCCGTCGCTCGCCACGAGGCCGATCAACTGGGCCAGCGCCGCGGGCCGGTCGCCCGACGCACCGATGGCCGCTCCGTACGACGGCGTGATGTTGTCGAACGGATAGCCGAGCTCGCGCCACGACTTGCCGATCGCGTCATAGGCGTGCAGTTCGATCATGCGGCGGATGCGGCGGTTCTGTGTCGCGTAGTAGCGGGTCTTGAAGAGCCAGCTGTACGTGTAGAGCCGCACGTCCCTGCTGTCCTGCTGGACCTGCGGGAGCGTCGCGTCGGGATGCTCGCGCAGATAGTTCACGAGCCACAGTTCCAGCGGATGCACGCCCGCAATATAGCCGCGGTCGTTGAGGTTGAAACGGTCAATCGCGTACTTTTCGTAGTACTTCGCGAGGTCATCGTCGGCGAGCCACTGGAACTTCGTGCCCTTCAGTTGCGCGCGCATCTGCGCGTTGAACCACGCCTGCGATCCGTCCGGCACGGTACTGCGCAGCACCGTCGCGATGCGCGCAGGACCCTTGCGCGTGTGCTGCAACAGGGTCGCGACGGCGTCGTCGATGCTCATGCCCTGGTAGCGCGTGTAGAAGCGCTTCATGTACACCTGGCTCTCGCCGTCGGCGAAACGCGTGAGGTAGGCGCGGCGCACGTTTGGATCATCGAGCCATTGCGAAGGCGGCCCCGACGTCTGGATCATCTCGTAGTGGACGATATCGCGCATCAGCCGCACGAACACCAGGTTCACCGAATGCTGGAATGCACGCTGCACCGTGAGAATCTGCGCGTTGTCGCTCGACTCGAAGTTGTTGAAGGTCTGCGCACCGCCGCCCGTATAGAACGTCTCGCCCGGATTCGCCGAATACTTGCGCTGCACCGCCGCTTCGAGCATCGCCTGCAGCGAGCGGTCGTCCGTCTTCGACAGATAGTCGAGCGCCCAGAGCGAGAGCGCGTCGCTCGGATCGGGCTGGATCGCGCTCAACGCCTTCTTGTCGAGCGAGCCGTACTTCGCGTGCAGGTCGCTCACGATCTGCAGGTAGGTGATCAGCGTGCGCAGCTTCGCCGTCGAGCCCAGATTCAGACGCGCACCCGAATTGATGTCGAACGGCTGGTTCACGCTATCCGTCTGCACGCGCACGAGATCCTCGCCGTTGCGCCGCTCGAACAGCGTGAAGCTGTACGCGATCTTCGACGGGTCGTCCCAGGGCTGCAGCATCTCGAAGCCGACGAGCCCCGCCGCCCGCGCGCCGTCCTTCGTCGTCGCGTCGGCCAAACGCTGGCTCACGGCTTGCTGCACGCCGTCGTCGAGCGTCGCGGTGGCGGTGAGGTCGAGGCGGTCGACGTCGTAGAGCGTCTTCAGGCCGAGCGTCTGCATCAGTTGCGTGCGCAACGTGAGCACGGCCTTGCGGTCGGCATACGACGCCGTCGCATTCATGGGCGGCGGCGGCGAAGTGTCGAACGTCAGTTGCGTCGCGAGTGCGGCGTCGCGCAGCGCGGGCGTGATCACGCCGCCGCTCGCCAGCAGACGCAGATAGCTATCCGTGAGCTTCGCGAGCGCGGCGTTGTCGTGCTGCAGGAAGTACGACGGCGCGCGCTGCGCGATCAGGAGCGAGAGCACCTGGCGGAACGCGAGCGCCTGCTCGTCGAGCGTGGCGGCCGTGACCGGCTGGCTCAGGATGCGATTGACGTCGCGGAAGTCACGGCCATACCAGGCGGCGAGACCGTCGCCGAGACCGTTCACCTCGCCGACGCCCGGCTTCGCCGAAAGCGGCACCGAATTCAGGTAGTGGACGAGAATCTGCTGGCGCGCCGGCATGGTCTGCGGGCCGTTCAGGTAGGCGCGCACCGAAGCCGACGCGATCTGCCTCAGCTTCTCGGGCGGCGTCGCCGTACGGCCGCCGTCCGAGTGGCGGAATTTTTCGATCTGCGTGGCGAGCGTGCTGCCGCCCGGCATGTGCTGATGACGGTTCACGAGACGCGCGCCCTGGTCGACGAGCGCGTGACTGAAGCGGCCCCAGTCGATGGCCGGATTGCGGTTCGGCTGATCTTCGGCGAGCAGGTATTTGTCTTCGATGAACGTCAGGGAATCGCGCACGAGCGGCGGCACGGCAGCGAAGTTCTCGTACGCGCGCTGCGGGTAGCGCGTATGGAACAGCATGGTGCCGTCGGCATCGCGCAGCACGACGCCCGCCTGATCCTTTTCTTCATAGGGGAGAAAGAGACCTTCGTCGGCCAGCGAAAGCATGCGCTCCGAATCACGCGCCTGCTCCGCGACAACAAAGCCGCGGGCATCGAGACGCTGCTCGAATGCGGGCAGTTCGGCGTAGCCGAGCCGCACGTCATAAGGGCCATGGGTAGTGGGAAAACGGATGCGCTGGCTCGGGCCGCTCTCGACCGTGTAGCCGATGTCGCGCGTGAGTTCGGAGAGATATCGCGCCTGCAGACGCGATGTGTCGATTTCGATCTGAATCAGGCGCGCAATGATGACGACGGCCATGAGGAACCCGACAACGAATCCCCACTTGACCCATCGCAAAAGCGAGCCCGCGCCGACAGTACGAAGAGGAAAGCGGATCGACGGGCGGTTCATGTGTATTCTCCCTGACGTCTCGCCAGATCACGGAACGGCACCTCTCAGATAGTCTATCTCGCAAAGTAAGAAGTTGTGTGACTGCTTGCTCACCCGCAATCTGACAGTCGCGAGGCCGCAACACTCGTGCCCGCACAACCTGTCGGAGCGAAAAACCCGGACGCGGCAGAACCCGGCACGCCGCATGCTGCCGATATAATTTCGGGCTGCTTTCCGGCCACCTTTCGGGCCACCCGAGCCCCACGCGACATGCCGCGCGCATTTCCACAGGAGAGATATGAAGAAGCTTGTCTTGCCGCTTGCCCTTTCGCTCGCACTGGGCGCCTGTGCCTGGTTCCAGAGCAATCCGGATTCCGGTCAGCCCGTGATCGATACGACGACCAACCGGTCGGTCCAGGACGTGATCGCCTGTCTGACGGTCGAGGCGTCGCGGCACGGCGCAAGCTTCCAGACCACGCCGTTGCCGGAGGGCCAGATGCTCGACTTCGGCGACTCGAACGTAATCAAGATCCGCGCCGACAACGGGGCCACGACGTACCGCTTCTACGCCGGCAAGCGCCACGCGTCCAATCTCTGGATCGAGGCCGCCAGCAAGACCTGCGCCCCCTGAGAGGGCGGCGCGTTACATCCGGGCACGCGCTGTAACGTCGTGTAGCACGGCGACACATTTTCGAGAGGCCGTTTTAAGAATCGCTTAAGTCTTGGTCCGCATCATCCGCTGACCAGAAGAGAAACGCAGCAGGAGGTGCCCGTGAGCAGGCTCGAATCGACGAAGCAGGACGCATTGAACAACGTGAGCGCCGTTGCGGCGAAGCCCGCAAAACGCACGATGCTGCGCCGGCTTTTGAGCCACCACGAACTGGCTACGCTGCTGCTGCTCTTGCACGCGCCGATCGACGCGCACGCCAAGCCGGAAATCCCGACGCTTCAGGAAGCCGGGCTGGTGGAAACGGTACCAACCGAAGCCGCGGGCGCCGCGCAGATCCGCCTGACCCAGGAAGGCAACGCCGTGCTGCAGGGACTGGGCCTCGCCCGCTGACGTCCCCGCCCGAATCCCAAAGAAAGCCGGCGGTGCGCAAGACGCACCGCCGGCTTTTTTATGCCTGTGGCATCTGCGGCGCTCATGCGGCAACGCAGGCCGCGGCGCGTGCGAGCGATCGCCCTCCGCCGTGCAGGCGCAACAGCCGGTAGCCGCTCTTGTAGACGGGCTGCAACCGGTAGCCGCTCTCGTCGTCGATTTCCAGCAGCACGCGCAGACGGGACACATGGCTGTCGATCGTGCGTGTCAAGGTCTGCAGCTCGCGGCCCCAGACCATCGCATAAATATGGTCGCGTGACAGCAGCCGGCCGACGTTGGCAAAGAACAGCGACGCGAGCCGGTACTGGGTGCCGGAAAGCAGCACCGTCTTGCCGTTTACCGTGACCGACTGGTGCCGCATGTCGAAGTGGTAGGGCCCCGCGTCGAACGAGGCATGCTCGAAACGGTCGGGAAACGCGCGACGCAGCAGCGCATTGACGCGCGCCCCGAACACCGGCGCGCAAACCGGCAGGCTGACATAGTCGTCGGCGCCCACGGAAAAGGCTCGCACGATACTGTCGTCCGAAGCGTCCTCCGACGCGAACAGCACCGGAATATGGCTGCCGTTCACCGCGCGCACGGTCCTGAGCACTTCGGCGCCGGATAGCCGCGAGCCCTGCCAGTCGAGCACCAGCATGTCGACCGTCGACGCGGCAAGCGCTTTGGTCAGCGCAAAGCCGTCGCTGAAGGGCAGGCAGGTGTGACCGCCCTGGGCGAGCACGCGCTCGATCTGGCTCCGTTGAGCCGCATCGCGCTGCAGTATCGCGATCCGCATAAGTGAGCCCCCGTATGGGTCGAGTTGGTCGGTATGGGATGTTGGATGGGTGTTGGCACAATTCTGTGGAGATGTGCAAAACGCGCCCATAAGACGATTCCTAAAGTCGGAATCGCCAGCCGGGTCCGACCCGCGCCGAATTCGACGCTTCACGTCGCGCTGAAACGTCGCGGCCAACCCGGGTCCTAACATAGGACGCATGAAACTCGACCACCGCCCTCTCGTCCGCTTCACGCCCGCGCTCGCGCGTATTGTCGCGACCGTCAGCGTGGGCTTCGTCGTCACGCAACTCGACGTGACCATCGTCAACATCGCGCTCGCGCGGCTCGCGGCCGATCTCCACGCGAGCGTCGCCCGCCTGCAGTGGATCGTCGACGCCTATACGCTCGCCTTCGCCGTGCTAATGCTCTCCGGCGGCGTGCTGGGCGACCGCTACGGCGCGCGGCGCCTGTACGCCGCCGGGCTCGTGGTGTTCGCGTTCGCCTCGCTCGCATGCGGTCTCGCCGCCCAGCCGGCCATGCTGATCGCAGCCCGCGCCGTGCAGGGCGCGGGCGCCGCCATGATGCTGCCGAACTCGCTGGCGCTCCTCAACGAGGCATGCCGCCACGACCGCTCGCTGCGTGCCCGCGCCGTGGGCTTCTGGACGGCGGCGGGAGCGATTTCGATCGCGGCGGGGCCAGTCGCGGGCGGGCTGCTGATCGCGGCGTTCGGCTGGCGCAGCATCTTTCTGGTCAATCTCCCGCTCTGCGCGGCCGGGCTCGCCGCAACGCTGGCGTGGATTCCCGCACCGCGACGGACCCTCGCAGCCAACGCCGCCGATCCACAACCGCAACGCAGCGCGCCCCCGCGCAGCCTCGACGTCCGCGGCCAGCTGCTTGCCGTCGTCGCGCTCACGGCCTTCACGGGCGCGGTCATCGAATGGCGGCCGCTCGGCTTCGCGCATCCGGCCGTGGCGGGAGGCTTTGCCCTGGCGCTCCTCGCCGGCTGCGCGTTCGTCTTCCTCGAATCGCGCATCGCCGATCCCATGCTGCCGCTCGGCATGCTGCGCCACCGCACGTTCAGCGCGGCCGTGCTGTTCGGCGTCTGCGTGAATCTCACCTACTACGGCACCGTCTTCGTGCTCGCGCTCTACCTGCAGCACGCGCGCGGCGAAACGCCGTTGCAGGCCGGGCTCGCATTCGTGCCGCTCACCGCCGGGTTCCTGCTCTCGAACATCGCCAGCGGCCACGCCGTCGCGCGCTTCGGCACGCGTGCGCCCATGATCGTCGGCGCACTCGTGGCGGGCAGCGGCTATGCCCTGCTTGGCCTCATCGGCGCGACGACGGCGCTCGCCGCCCTGATGGCGGCGTGTCTGCTGATTCCCTTAGGGATGGGGTTGGCCGTGCCTGCCATGACGACCGCCGTGCTCGCGAGCGTCGAGCCGGCCCGCGCGGGCACGGCCTCGGCATTCCTCAACACGGCGCGGCAGGCAGGCGGCGCGGTGGGGGTGGCGGCATTCGGCGCCCTGACGGGCAGCGGCGGAGCCGTCCAGGTCGTGGCCGGCCTGCACGCCGAAACGCTCGTCTCGACGGCGCTGCTGCTGGCCGCGGCGGGGCTGGCGTGGTTCGTGAGAGCCGAGGCAGCGCATCCGCCGGCGCGGATGGAGAAAACGCCGCGGCTCGAAACGTCGCGGCTCGATGGATAGCGGCGAAGCGAAATCGGAGCAGCGCGCGCCGACTCGTACCGAATCGCCGAAACGAGGCCTAAAGCGACGCTTCCTGAATTTCTCCGCTCGCCACCGCGCGTTCGATCAGCCCCTCGTTCTCGGCCTTGCGGATGGCATGGGCAATCAAACGGTCGGGCTCCTCGAGTTCGGCCTTGAGCGCTCCGAGCAGGCCGGAGGCGTCGAGGATCACGAGCGTCCTCGCCGTAGCCGCGTAGCTAATCAGCACGCGATTCGAGCCGTCTTCGGCAAGACTCGCGCATAGCTGCTCGGTCTTGCCGTTCACGTTGAAGTCGAAGTTCTGTATCAAGGCCCGCTCCTTGTTCGCTCTGTGGAAGTCCGGCGCCGGCGGCCTCAGCCGCGCAGCGAGCCCCGCGGCGCGCGCAGGCCGTCGACGGAAGCGCGTCCCGCCCCCGTCACGCCCAGCAGCAGCAGGCCGCCCGCAATCGCCACGTTCTTCCAGAAGTGCACGGCAGCATCCTGCTGCAATGCAGCGTCGGTAATGTTCCAGAAGTCGTGGCCGACGACCGCAGTGGCAATAGCGTACACGGCCAGCAGGAAAGCCACTGCACGCGTGCGCACGCCAAACACGATCGCGAAGCCGCCGATCAGTTCGACCGCCACGGCCACCGGCGCGGCAAAAGCCGCATAGGGCACGCCCCTCGTATGCAGCCATGCCACGAAGCCCGCATAACCCAGCAGCTTCATGCAGCCGCCCCAGAGAAACAGGATCGAGAGCGCGAGACGGGCGATGAAGACGATCAGGGAATCAGCGGGTCGTGTCATGAAGGGCTCCGGTATGCGATGACGGAATGACCTTCGCATCCGCGCGCAGTTCCCGCCCACCGCAGACAATTCCCGCCACATCCCTTCACGCATGCGCCCGCGCGCCGATGGGCCGCGCGGGCGAAAGCGCCGGCGCGATGCCCGCTGCCATGCCAATCGGCTCCAATCCAGTCAACAGGCCGTCGGCCGTCGTGGTCATGACTGCCTGCGCAATCATTCGTACTCCCAGGTATTTTGCGCACGCGGCAAAACCGCCAGGAGCCACAGTAACCGGGGAAATGGGCGAGACATTGCGGCTGACCGCGCGTTGCGCTTCGCCGCCTCGTGCTCAAGGTCTCGGCCTGGCACGCTCAATGCTTGTGGCGCATGCCATGGCCGCGATGGGCGTCGATCCACCGGGCAAAGCGCTCCTCGAGCTCGCCCCGCGTACGGCGCGCCACGGCCCACATGGCGACGCACACCACCAGCATCACGACTGGGCCCAGCAGATAAGCAGCTACGGTTTCCCTCATGGCAATCTCTCCTCGCCACGCCGCCACACACATCGAGAGTTATATTCTAGGCGATTTGCACGCGCCATATTTGGCCTTATCCCTCCTCGCCGCGCGGGCATTGCGCACCTGGAATCCACGACATGAACACGCTCGCCCCTTTCGTCGCGGCGCCGTCCGCGGCCCTCGGCCGCCGCAGTGTCGGCGATCTGTTGCGCGACTGGCGCCAGCGCCGGCGCATGAGCCAGTTGCTGCTCGCCGTCGAAGCCGGCATTTCGGCCCGCCACCTGAGCTTCGTGGAGTCGGGCCGCTCGCAGCCGAGCCGCGAGATGGTCATGCATCTCGCCGAGCGGCTCGACGTGCCGCTGCGCGAACGCAACGCGCTCCTGATCGCGGCAGGCTATGCGCCGCTCTACCGCGAGCGCGGGCTCGACGATCCGCAACTGGCGGCGGCCCGCGAGGCGGTAGAGCTGGTGCTGCATGGGCACGAACCCTATCCGGCCGTGGCCGTGGACCGTCACTGGAACATCGTGGCCAGCAATCGCGCGCTCGCGCCGCTGATCGGCCATGCCTCCCCGGCACTGCTCGCCGCGCCCGCGAATGCGCTGCGCCTCTCGCTGCACCCCGAGGGCATTGCGCCGCGCATCCTCAACTGGCAGGCGTGGCGCGCCCATCTGCTCACGCGGCTGCAACGCCAGATCGACGCGAGCGCCGACCCGGCGCTAGTGTCGCTCCACGACGAACTGGCGGCCTACCCGCCGCCTCCCGGCACACCGGACCCGCAGGACGCCGCCGAAGCGCCCGGCCACCATATTGCCGTGCCGCTGCGCGTGCGCACATCGCTGGGCGACCTGTCGTTCTACAGCACGACGACCGTGTTCGGCACCCCCGTCGATATCACGCTTTCGGAACTCGCCATCGAGGCGTTCTTTCCGGCCGATCCGCAAACCGCCGCGGCGCTGCGCGCATCGACATCCGGCTGAGCGATGAGCCGGGCAGGCCCGTCCCGCGAATGGCAGAGCAAGACCCGGAGTGCGCGCAGCACGGCGTGAGCGCGACACTAGCGCCATGCCGCCTTACCCACCCTGCCCCGGAGCCGACATGTCTCTCGCCGCCCTGCGCCCGCCCGTCCAGCCGGACCCCACCCTTGCGTCGCGCCTCGACGCCCTGCCCTGGGACGTCATGGAAGAGGAACTCACCGAACGCGGCTACACGCTGATCCCCAAGCTGCTGGACGACACGGAGTGCGACGCGCTAGCCGCGCTCTACGACCGCGAGGCGCCGTTTCGCAGCCGGATCGTCATGGCGCGCTACGGTTTTGGCCGCGGCGAGTACAAGTACTTCGCCTACCCGCTGCCCGATCCGGTAGCCGAATTGCGCGGCCTGCTGTACGCGCGCCTCGTCGCATTGGCCAACCGCTGGGCCGACTGGCTCGGGTTCGACACCCGCTTTCCGCCAACCCACGCCGGGTTCGCCGAGCGCTGCCGCGCGGCGGGCCAGCAGCGCCCCACGCCGCTGCTGCTGCGATACGGCCCCGGCGATTACAACTGCCTGCATCAGGATCTCTACGGCGAGCACGTCTTCCCGGTCCAGGCAACGGTCCTGCTGAGCACGCCGGGCGCCGACTTCAGCGGCGGCGAGTTCGTCTTGACCGAGCAGCGGGCGCGGCGCCAGTCGCGCGTGGAAGTGGTGCCGCTCGAAAAGGGAGACGCCGTGCTGTTCGCAGTCCACCATCGCCCGCTGCAAGGCGTGCGTGGCGCGGCACGCGCAACGTTGCGCCACGGCGTGAGCCGGATTCGCGCAGGGCAGCGTCACACTTTGGGGCTAGCCTTCCACGACGCCGCCTGAGCCGGTCCCCATCGCGGGGAATCTGTATCAGAGGGTCGGATCTCCAGTTACATTTAAATCTTCCGACTTATTAATTCTGCATCCGGCATTTCTTACCTCACCTCGTAAATCCTTTCAAAAAGTTTATTTACGTCATGCGCCCGGATCCAGCGCGGCGCAATTCGTTGCGCATGCATCGAGTACCCCTAAACTCCACCAATTGACAAGGTTTCGCGCCGAATCCCGGCCCAATTTGGGTTTGTGAGAAGCCGCAATTTGATGCAGAACAAGTACAAGAAAAAATTACCGAAATTGCACATGGCTCCCTCATTATTTTTTTATGACAGGGATTGATTTCCGAGATAAGCCCTCATACAATTCGGCCCAAGGTGTTACGAGTTGTAACACCTTGTATCAAACAGTCAGGCTCCGCCGAACACACACGAGCGAGGGCCGGCAAACAGACCAGACAAATACAACGGCGGAAAACGCCGGGGGGTTAATAATTCGGGGCTTCGGAAGAGAGAAATGGACCGTAGCAGCGAGACGCTGGAATCTATCCGCGAAATTAATTTGTCGTACCTGATGCTTGCGCAACGCATGTTGCGTGAGGACAAGCCCGTCGGCATGTTCCGGCTGGGCCTGTCGTCGGAACTGGCCGATCTGCTTGGCGGACTGTCGCTCGCGCAGATCGTCAGGTTGGCCGCTTCCGACCAGCTCCTTTGTTTTTTCCGCTTCGACGATCATGCGATGTTGTCCGCGCTTACGCAGACCACGAAGCATACCGACGTGGCGACCACTCACGCGGCCATCCTGCTTGCAGGACAACCCGCCGGCCAATTCGCCTGAGGACGACGTCATGACCACGCGGCGCAGCCTCACCGAAGACGCCCAGGAAGTTTTCCGCGCGATCGCGTTGATCGAGCTGGGCGCGCGCATGCAGGTGCTCGAAAGCGAGCTTTCCCTGTCGCGCGACCGCATGATCCGCCTCTATCGCGAGATTCGCGGCGTATCGCCGCCGAAGGGGATGCTGCCGTTCTCGGCGGACTGGTACATGACGTGGCTGGCGAACATTCACGCTTCGCTGTTCTACAACACGTACCTGTTCCTCAAGAACGAAGCGCGTTGCTCGCATCTCGACGCGCTTACCAAGGGGTTCCGGCTGTACGTGGAACACTGCCGCCACAGCGAGGTCGAGCCCGTGCTGGACCTCACGCGTGCCTGGACCCTGGTGCGGTTTTTCGATGCCGATATTCTGCAGCTGACGCCTTGCTGCCGCTGCGGCGGCAAATTCGTCGCGCACCGCCACGACCTGCAGCACAACGTCGTGTGCGGCGCATGCCAGCCGCCTTCGCGCGCCGGCAAGACGAAAAAGGCCGCTGCGGCGCGACGGGGCGCAACGCAGACCGAAAGCGACCTTCCGGAAGTCGTAACGCCGGATGGCATCGCCGAGGCTGCCTAGCGAGGAGAGCAGATCCGGGATCACCCGGACGTGAGACCAAGACGCGAAGCCGTCCGGCGTACCCACTCCGCCGGACGGTAAAGCGCTTTCCCTTCCGCTGCTGGTTGCCTTTCCGCCCGCTTCAATCCCGCTGTTTCCATCCCGCCGCTTCAATTTCCACTGAACGTCTGCCAGACGAGCCACAGGTTCGCGACCGTGATCACGACGAAGAGCACCCACGCCAGGATGCGCGTGGGCAGCCGGTTGGCGAACGCGCCCATCAGCGCGCGGTCGTCGGTCATGCGGATGAGCGGCCAGAGCGCGAACGGCAGTTGCAGACTCAACACCACCTGGCTTGCGACGAGCAGCTTGCCCACCGCCCCGTTGCCGAGCAGCGCCACGCCCGCGAACGCCGGGATCAGCGCGAGCACGCGCGTGATGAGCCGGCGCTGGTAGCACGGAATCTTCATCTGCAGGAAGCCTTCCATGATGACCTGTCCGGCTACCGTGCCCGTGAACGTCGAACTCTGGCCCGACGCGAGCAGCGTGACCGCGAAAAGCACCGCCGCCGCGCCCGTGCCGACAATGGGCGCGAGCAGCTTGTAGGCGTCTTCGATCTCGGTCACCTGGTTGTGGCCCGTGGCATTGAAGGCGGCCGCGGCGAGAATCAGGATGGCGGCGTTGATGAGCAGCGCGACGACGAGCGAAGCGATGGTGTCGAGACGCGAAAGGCCGATGGCCTGCGCGATGCTCGCGGGGTCGCGCTTCACGGCGCGCGTCTGCACGATCGACGAATGCAGATAGAGGTTGTGCGGCATGACCGTGGCGCCGAGGATGCCGATCGCCAGATAAAGCGGCTCCTGCGTCGAGATCGCGTGCCACGACGGCACCACGCCCGCGAACACCGAGGGCCAGTGCGGCTTCACGAGCGCGAGCTCGATCACGTAGCCCACGCCGATGGTCGCGATGAGCCCGGCCATGATCGCTTCGAGCGTGCGGAAGTTCTTGCCCTTCAAGCCGAGCACGATGAGCGTGTCGAACGCGGTGAGCGCCACGCCCGCCATCAGCGAGCAGCCCAGCAGCAGATGAAACGCAAGCGCGCCGCCCAGCACTTCGGCGAGATCGCACGCGATGATCGAAAGCTCCGCGAGCACCCACTGCCCCATCGCGACGGGTTTCGAGTAGCGCGTGCGGGAGAGCTCGGCCAGATCGTGCCCGGTCACGATGCCAAGCCGCATCGAGAGACACTGCAGCGCGATGGCCGCGAGGCTCGACAGCACCACGACGAACAGCAGGCTGTAGCCATAGCGCGAGCCGGCCTCGATGTCGGTGGCCCAGTTGCCGGGATCCATGTAGCCGATGGAAACCAGCAGGCCGGGGCCCGCGAACTGCCAGAACTTCTTCCAGAATGGCGCGGCCGACGAAACGGCGACGCTGCCCTGCACTTCCGACGGGCAAAACGGCGCCGTCGCGGTGGTGGGTAGGCGGAACTCCAACGGTTCGATCCTCGAGGAAAAGAAGCCGCGCGGCACGCGCCGCGCGATCGGTCCCTCAAGTGTACAAGCGCTTCAGCCCTGGCGCGACGCCAGCGGTGCGGGAGGCGGTGCGCCGCCGTCGCGCTTGGGATCGTCGGCCTTGATGTCGCCCCAGCCGCCGCCCAGCGCGCGGATCAGGTTGACCGTCGCCACCGCCTGGTCGCCCTGCAGGTGGCTCGCCTGCAGTTGCGCGACCAGCACCGAACGCTCGCTGTCGATCACGTTCAGATAGCTCACCTCGCCTTCTTCGTACTGCGTCTTCGAGAGATGCGCCGAGCGCTCGGAGGCGTTCACGGCCTCGTCCTGCTCGTGAATCTGGTCGTCGAGCAGGCGCAGGTCGGAGAGGTTGTCCTCCACTTCGCGGAACGCCACGAGCACCTGCTGGCGATACTGCGCGACATCCTCGTCGTACTTTCCGCGCGCCTGAGCAAGATTGGCCTTGCGGCGGCCGCCGTCGAAGAGCGGCAGCGTGAGCGCCGTACCGGCGAACGGTCCGAGCAGGAACGCGCGGCTCGACCACATGAAGAGGTCGCCGAGCGTCGCCGACTCGTAGCCGAACTGGCCGGTGATATCGAGCTTGGGAAAGAACGCCGATTTCGCGAGCCCGACGCGCGCATTGGCCGCGGCCATCGAACGCTCGGCGGCGGCGATGTCGGGGCGACGCTCCAGCAGCGTCGAGGGCAGGCCCGGCGGCACGCGCACGTTGACGGACGCGAGCGGCGTTTCGGGGAACGTGAAGTCGGCCGGCGCCTTACCCAGCAGAATCGCAAGGCTGTGTTCCGAAGCGGCGCGCTGGCGCGCGACGCCCACGGCATCCGCACGCGCGCTCGCCAGTTCGTTGCGCGCCTGCGCAACGTCGAGCTCGCTGATGTCGCCTTCCTTGAAGCGCCGCTGGACGAGCGCGAGCGCATCCTCGCGCAGCGAGACCGTGCGGCGGTACAGATCGACGTCCGAATCGAACTGGCGCAACTGGAAGTAGTTCTGCGCGACATCGGCCTGCAAGGCCAACTGTACCGAAAGGAACAGCGCCTCGCTCTGCTGCGCGTCCGCTCGCGCGGCGTTCACGTTCGAGCTCACGCGGCCGAACAGGTCCGCCTCGTACGAGACCGTCCCCTGTGCGCGCCAGAGCGTCTGCGCGGGCACGTCGGCGTTCTGCGGCAGATACTGCGAGGCCGGCGAGAGACGCTCATAAGTCGGCCCGAAGCCCGCATCGATCGACGGGAACCACGACGCCCGCGCCGCCTGCGTCACCGCGCGCGCCTGCTGCACGCGCGCCGCCGCGGCCTTGAGATCCTGGTTCGCGGCCTGGGCCTGCTCTTCCAGGGCGTTCAGCGTGGGATCGTCGAATACGGTCCACCATTGGCCGCGGTGCGCGCCGTCGGCCGGTTGCGCGGGTGTCCACGTGCCCACGTCGTGCGGGCCCGCGGGGGGTTGCTGCGCTTCCTTGAACGCCGCCGGAACAGCGGCGTCCGGTACGTGATAAGGCGGCTCGACCGAACACGCCGCGAGCCACGCGAAGAGCGCCACGCCGGCGGCCAGACGCGTGCGGCGCAGCCACGTCGCGCTGCCTGAATGCGAGTAATTCATCATGTTCTTTTTCTCCCTCAAGCGTCGACGGTCGGCAGCGCCGCGCGCGCGCTGTCCTTCTGCGCGACATGAATCTTGCCGCCCGCAATCGTACGCAGTACGACATAAAACACCGGCGTAAGCAGCAAGCCGAATGCGGTCACGCCGAGCATCCCGAAGAACACCGCGATACCCATTGCATGCCGCATTTCCGAGCCCGCGCCTGTCGAAAGCACGAGCGGCACGACGCCCATGATGAACGCGATCGACGTCATCAGGATCGGCCGCAGACGCAGGCGGCTCGCCTCGATGGCGGCCGAGAGCGGCGAGTGGCCGTCGTGCTCCAGTTCGCGCGCGAACTCCACGATCAGGATGGCGTTCTTCGAAGCGAGACCCACCAGCACCATCAGACCGATCTGCGTGAAGATGTTGTTGTCGCCCTGGGTGAGCCACACACCGGTCAGCGCGCACAGCACGCTCATCGGCACGATCAGGATCACCGCGAGCGGCAGCGTGAGGCTCTCGTAGAGCGCGGCCAGCACGAGAAACACGAGCAGCACGCTGATCGGAAACACCCAGATGCCCGAGTTGCCCGCGAGAATCTGCTGGTACGTCAGGTCGGTCCATTCGAACTTCACGCCGCGCGGCAGCACTTCGGCCGCGATGCGTTCCGCCGCCGCCTGCGCCTGGCCCGACGAGTAGCCGGGCGCCGGGCCGCCGTTGACGTCGGCGGCGGTGTAGCCGTTGTAGCGCACCACCATTTCGGGGCCGTACGTAGGCGTCACCGTCACAAGCGACGAGAGCGGCACCATCTCGCCCGCGGCATTGCGCGTCTTCAGTTGCAGAATGTCGTCGGCGTTCTGGCGGAACGGCGCGTCCGCCTGCACGCGCACCTGGTACACGCGGCCGAAGCGGTTGAAGTCGTTCACGTAGAGCGAGCCCAGATAGATCTGCATCGTGTCGAACACGTCCGTTACCGAAACACCCAGTTGCTTCGCCTTTGTGCGGTCCAGATCGACGTTGAGCTGCGGCACGTTGATCTGGTAGCTCGAAAACGTCGGGCCAAGCTCCGGCGTCGTCGCGGCGCGCTTGATGAAGTCCTGCGTCGCGCGGTTGAGCGCTTCGTAGCCCACGGCGCCGTGGTCCTCCAACTGCATCTTGAAGCCGCCCAGCGTGCCGAGACCAAGCACCGGCGGCGGCGGGAATACCGCTATGAAGGAGTCCTTGATCTGCGCGTACTGCTGGTTCAGCGCGCCCGCGATCGCCCCCGCCGACAGTGCCTCGCCATGGCGCTCCTTGAACGGCTTGAGCGTGACGAACACGATGCCCGCGCTCGAACTGTTCGTGAAGCCGTTCACCGAGAGCCCCGGGAACGCGACGGCACTTTCGACACCCGGCTGCTTGAGCGCGATGGCGCTCATGTCGCGAATCACGTTTTCGGTGCGATCGAGCGACGCGCCGTTCGGCAATTGCGCGAACGCGATCAGATACTCCTTGTCCTGCGCGGGCACGAAGCCCCCCGGCACGACGCGCGCCATCAGCACGGTCGCACCGATCAGCACGACGTAGACCATCAGCATCGCGCCCTTGTGGCGCAGCACGCCGTTCACGCCGCGCCCGTATTCCTCCGAGCCACGATGGAACACCTTGTTGAAGCGCCGGAAGAAGCCGCCCAGCACACGATTCATCCCGCGCGTAAGCCAGTCCTCCTTCGCACCGTGGCCGCGCAGCAGCAGCGCGGAAAGCGCGGGCGAGAGCGTGAGCGAGTTGAACGCCGAAATCACCGTGGAAATGGCGATGGTCATCGCGAACTGCTTGTAGAACTGACCGGTGAGACCGCTCATGAACGCGAGCGGCACGAACACGGCGACGAGCGTGAGCGCGATGGCGATGATCGGGCCGCTCACCTCCTGCATGGCCTTGTAGGTGGCGTCGCGCGCCGATAGCCCGCGCTCTATGTTGCGCTCGACGTTCTCCACCACGACGATCGCATCGTCCACCACGATCCCGATGGCGAGCACCATGCCGAACAGCGAGAGCGCGTTGATCGAGAAGCCGAACGCCAGCAGCAGCGAAAACGTTCCGACGATCGACACCGGTACGGCGACGAGCGGAATGATCGACGCGCGCCAGGTCTGCAGAAACACGATCACGACGATCACCACGAGCGCGATCGCTTCGAGCAGCGTGTGCACGACCGCCTCGATACTCGCGCGCACGAACTGCGTGGGGTCGTAGACGATGCGGTAGTCCACGCCCGCCGGCATGTCCTCCTTGAGCTCCTTCATGGCCGCGCGCACCTGGTCCGAGATCGCGAGCGAGTTCGCACCCGGCGCCTGGTTGATCGCGAGCGCCACGGCGGGCTTGTTGTCGAGCAGCGAGCGCAGCCCGTATTCGGAGGCCGCGAGTTCGATGCGCGCGATGTCGCGCAGATACGTGACGCCGCCATCCGGATTCGTCTTGACGATGATGTTGCCGAACTCGCCTTCGGTGCGCAGACGGCCCTGAGCGTTGACGTTCAACTGCAGCGGCGTGCCCGGCACGCTAGGCGAGGCGCCGATCACGCCGGCCGCCACCTGCACGTTCTGCTCGCGAATGGCGTTGACCACATCCTGCGCGGTGAGATTGCGCTGCGCCACCTTCTGCGGATCGAGCCAGATGCGCATGGCGTAGTCGCCCGAGCCCCACAACTGCACCTCGCCCACGCCCCGGATATTCGCGAGACGATCCTTCACGTTGAGGAGCGCGTAGTTGCGCAGGTAGGTCATGTCGTACTGGTTGTTCGGCGAGATCAGGTGCACGACCATCGTGAGCGTGGGCGAGCTCTTGATCGTCGTGATGCCAAGACGCTGGACATCCTCCGGCAAGCGCGGCAGCGCCTGGTTCACGCGGTTCTGCACGAGCTGCGTGGCCTTGTCCGGATCGGTGCCGAGACGGAACGTGACCGTGAGCGTGAGGTTGCCGTCGCTGTTCGCCTGCGACTGCATGTAGAGCATGTCCTCGACGCCGTTGATCTGCTCTTCGAGCGGCGCCGCCACGGTTTCGGCGATCACCTTCGGGTTCGCGCCCGGATACTGCGCATGCACCACCACCGAAGGCGGCACGACCTCGGGATACTCGGAAATCGGTAGCTGGAACAGGGCGATCACCCCGGCCAGCAGGATCAGCACGGACAGTACGCCCGCGAAGATCGGCCGGTCGATGAAAAATTTCGATATGTTCATGGGTCGCTCTTCGAATTGACGCTTAGTAGCACTAAATGGCATGCGGGGACGGGCGGGCTGCGCCGGCAAGCGCGCCCCCCCGCCGCCCGGCGTCAGGAGGTCTTGTCGTGCTTCGTGCCGGCCTGCGACTGCAGGGTCTCGCCCGCCGCGGACGCGCCCTGCGGCGCGGCAGCCAGCGCATCGCCATTGGCGTCGCCGTTCATCGGCACCATGTGCGCGCTCACCACTTCGCCCGGACGCACGCGCTGCGTGCCGTTCACCACCACGCGCTCGCCCTGCTGCAAGCCGCCCGCGATTTCGCGCAGATTGCCTTGCAGGCCGCCGAGCTGCACCGGGCGGTACGTCACGTGATTGTCGCGGTCCAGCACATAGACGAACTTCTTGTCCTGGTCGGTGCCGATTGCGGCGTCGTCCACGAGCAGCGCCGGGTGCGGTGCGCTCCCGCTCACCTTCACCCGCGCGTAGAGGCCCGGCACGAGCGCACCATCGGCATTGTCGAAGCGCGCACGCACGCGGATCGTGCCCGAAGACGTGTCGAGGCGGTTGTCCACCGACTCGATCGTGCCCTGGCGCGAATAGCCGCTTTCGTTCGCGAGGCCCAGATCCACCGGCACCTTCGAACCATCCTTCATGTGGCTGATGTAGTCGAGATAGGTCTGCTCGTCGGCGTCGAATTCGGCGTAGATTGGCGAGACCGACACCAGCGTCGTGAGCGGCGGCGCGTCCGCGCCGGCCGACACCACGTTGCCCACGGTAATTTCCGCCCGCGACACGCGCCCCGCCACCGGCGCCACGACGCGCGTGTAGCCCAGGTTGATCTGTGCGGCCTCGAGCGCTGCCTGCGCGGCCTTCACGTTCGCGCTCGCCTCGCGCGCGTCGTTCTGCTTCTGGTCGTAGTCGCGTTTGGCGATCGCATTGTCGCCAATGAGCCGCTGCGCGCGCTCCCAGTCGCTCTGTGCGTAACCGCTGCGCGCCTGGGCCGCGGCCAGTTGCGCGGCGGCCTGATCGACGGCGGCCTGATACGGACGCGGATCGATCACGAAGAGCGTGTCGCCCTTCCTGACGAGCGCGCCGTCACGAAAGTCGACGGAAACGATCGTACCCGATACCTGCGGGCGGACATCGACCTTCTCCACGGCGGCGAGACGCCCGGAGTAGACCTGCCAGTCGGTGACATTGCGCTGGACCACGGCGGCAACGTCCACCTCGGGTGCGGGCGACGCTTCGGCCGCGACGGCGGAATGCACGTCGAGCCGCATGGCGACGAGGGTGCCGAGCCCCGCGACCGCGACGACGGCTAGCGCCGCCATCGCGATACGCGTACGGGAATGCGATTTCAGTGACATGTCGAGCTCCAAATTGAGTGAATCCATGTTCGTTATCGTTGTGCACCGGCTTCAAAGCAGCACTTGAAGAAACGCACCGCTTCGCCGAGCGCGGCGGGATACGCCGCGATCTGCGCGTGCGAGACGCTGGGATAGCGCACCACCTGGGTGCGCACGCCCGCGTCGATCAACCGGCTCGCGTACTTTTCCGCCTCGATGTGCAGCACGTCGTTCTGCGCCGTGACGATGAGCGTGGGCGGCAGCCCCGCGAGCCGCGACGATTCGAGCGGCGCCGCGTACGGATGCATGCGCTGCGAGGCCTCGGGCAGATAGGCCCGATAACACGCGGCGCATTCGCCCGCCGTGATGTCCGAGCCAAGACGCCGCTCGTCGCCGAGCCGCGTGAGGCTCGGGTCGAGCATCGGCGCGAACAACGCCTGTGCGACGAACCGCACGTCGCCGCGATCGCGCCCGATAAACGCGAGCACGTTCGCGATCTGACCACCCGCGTCGTGCCCCGCCGTGATCACGCGCTTCGCGTTGCCGCCAAACGCCCGGGCGCGCGTGACGATCCACAGCGCGGCGCGATGGGCATCTTCCGGCGCGGCGGGAAACGGAAACTGCGGCGCAAGCGAGTAGTCCACCGAAACCACCAGCGCGGGCAATTGCACAGCCAGGTAGCGCGCGGCTTCGTCGGCATCGTCGAGCGTGCCGCGCACAAAGCCGCCGCCGTGAAAATAGAGCAGGACCGGCAGGCCCTGTGCGCCCTCGGGACGGTACAGACGCAGGCCGATCTGCTGCGCGTAGCCTTCGATCGTCACGTCCGTCGCGAGGAGCGCACGCGTGCCGTTGGCCGTGGCAGCCGAAGCCGGCGTGGCAAACGCCGACGGCACACTGCCGTGCACGCTGTCGGCCGTGTCGTCGGACGCGACCCCCAGTGTCGGCGCAGGCTTGAAAGCATCCATGTCGAAATGGCGCAAAGCGCGATAGTGATTCGAATGGTGCGAATTGTGGGTTCGGCAGACTTTCAAATAAATGCCTATAATCCGGCAACACAATTCGGCGCACCTGAACAATCTGTCTCTTCTTTTTGCGCGCGGTGCGGTTTTGCCCGTAGCGCGCGGTGCAGCCGAACTCTTTCGGAGAGTGGCAATGGACCGCCTTCAGGCCATGCAGGTGTTCACCCGTGTCGTCGACACCAACAGCTTCACGCGCGCAGCCGAAACGCTCAACATGCCGCGCGCCTCGGTCACGACGATCATCCAGAATCTCGAAGCGTTTCTCGGTGTGCGGCTCATGCATCGCACCACGCGCCGCCTCTCGCTCACGCCGGACGGCGCCGCGTATTACGAACGCTGCGTGCGCATCATCGCCGACGTGGAGGAGACCGAACAAACGTTCCAGAACGGCAACCGCAAGCCGCACGGCAAACTGCGCATCGACATGCCCGGCTCGATCGGGCGCCTGATCGTAATCCCGGCGCTGTGCGAATTCCACACGCGCTACCCGGATATCGATCTGCAACTGGGGCTTTCCGACCGCCCCGTCGATCTGCTGCAGGAAGGCGTGGACTGCGTGGTGCGCGTGGGCGCGTTGCAGGATTCCTCGCTCGTGGCGCGGCGCATCGGCCTCTTCGAGGGCGTCTCGTGCGCGTCGCCCGACTACCTCGAACGGCACGGCATTCCGCACACGCTCGAAGACCTGGAAGGCCACCGCGCGGTGAACTACTTCTCGAGCCGCACCGGGCGCGTGATCGACTGGGCGTTCCTCGTCGAGGGCAAGGAAGTGGAGGTCAAGCTCAAGAGCATGGTGTCGGTCAACGACGCGGATGCGTACGTCACCTGCGGCGTCGAAGGCTTCGGCCTGATCCAGCCCGCGCGCTACCAGGTGCTGCCGTATCTGAAGTCGGGCGAGCTCGTGGAGGTGCTGCCCGGCTTCAAGCCGCTGCCCATGCCCATCTCGGCCGTCTACCCGCACAGCCGCCATCTGTCACCGAAAGTGCGCGTATTCGTGGACTGGATTGCCGAGGTGTTCGACCGCTGCCCGCTCCTCTCCGGCCGCGCGTCGCTCGACAAGACCTGCACCATGCGCACGCCCGAGGACCGCGAATCGGCGCCGAGTCATGAAACGCCGGTGGTTTCAGAGTGGGTCGCCTAATGCACGCAAAAAGGCGCGCGATGATTGTTCCGGATTTTCGACAATTCATTTCGCGTTTGCGCCGTTTATCGCCGCGACGCGCTTAATTACATTAGCTCCTGTCGCCGCGGGCCGGTTGTCTTCCAACCGGCTCGCGGCCCTCGCTACAGGAGCAGATCATGAAACGCACTCTCGCAACCGCCTCGGTGCTCGCGCTGGCCGCGAGCGCGCCTGCCTTCGCCGAGGGCATAGGCACGGCGGAAAGCTGGCGTACGGCGGGCATTACTCAGGATAACGAAGCGAACAGGCATGTGGTCGCGAAGACCGCGCCGTCTTCGGAACTCGACTACTGGGATACGACGACGGCTGTCTGGACGCCGTTCCGGCACTGAAGTCCAACGACCGACGCACGGCAGTCTCAGGTCCGCCGGTCGTAGCGGTCCTCGAAGTCCGGCTCGAAGAACACCCAGCGCACTTCGGGAAAGCGCGCCTGCAGATCCGCCTCGATCACGTTGATCGCTTCGACCATCGCGCGGCTTTGCGCGTAGTCGATCATCTCGGCCTGCACGGCCACGACGACGTCCTTACCCCATTGCAGGGTAATCAGGTTGATGATGCTGCGTATCTCGGGCCGGCCGCGCAGAAACGCTTCGATCTCGCGTCGTCTTTCGGGGCTCGCCGATTCGCCGACGATCATCGACTTCACCTCGCGCGCGATGAACCACGCGATGAGCATGAGCAGCACGCCCACGCCGATCGATCCGCATGCGTCCCACACCGGGTTGCCCGTAATGACGGTGAGCAGCACCGCAGCGAAGGCGATGGCGAGGCCCGCGAGCGCGGCAATGTCCTCTCCCGCCACGACGAGCAGGTCGGATTCGCGCGTCTCGCGCGCCCAGCGCCATAGCGATTTCGTGGGGGTTCCCGTCCGGATCTCGCGCAGCGCGCCGTAGAGCGAAAGCGCCTCCAGGATCACGGAAACGCCGAGCACGGCGAGCGCCACAAATACGTATTGCAACGGCTCACGTACGATCAGGCGATGGATGCCCTCGTACACGGAAAACGCGCCGCCCACGAAAAACAGCAGCAGCGCAACGAGCAGCGAATAGAAGTTGATCGCACGACCCGAGCCCATCGGGTGGAGCGGCGAAGGCGGCTTGCGCGACTGCCGCAGGCCGAAGAGCAGCAGCAACTGGTTGCCGCAGTCGGCGGTGGAGTGGATCGCCTCCGCGAACATCGAACCGGAGCCGGTAAACGCCGCCGCCACGTACTTGAAAACCGCGATACCGGCGTTCGCCGCGAGCGCATAGAAAATCGCCTTCGGCGACTCCGCACTCATACGATCTCGACGCGGGCCGGGCCCGGTTCCACGCTCATTTCGCCAATCACGCGTGCCTCGGCAAAGCCGTCCGCGTGCATGATCGCGAGCACCTCGTTCACGCAGTCGGGCGCGCACGAAATCAACAGGCCACCCGAGGTTTGCGGGTCGGTCAACAGCGCCTGCGCAACGAGCGGCAGGCTCGCGCCCAGCGTCACGCTCTCGCCGTACGACGCCCAGTTGCGGCCCGAAGCGCCCGTGAACACGCCGTCGGCAGCAAGCGCCTCGACGCCGGGCAGGAACGGCAGGTCGGCATAGCGCACGCGCGCGGTCAGTCTGGCGCCGCGCGCGATCTCCAGCGTATGGCCGAGCAGGCCGAAGCCGGTCACGTCGGTCATCGCATGAACGCCGTCGAGCGCGGCGAGCTTCGCGCCCGGCGTGTTGAGCTTCGTCGCGGCGGCGACCATGGCCTGATAGCCCGCAGCGTCGAGCCGGTCCTTCTTGAGCGCCGCGGAGAGCACACCCACGCCTAGCGGCTTGCCGAGCACGAGCCGGTCGCCCGCACGCGCCGACGCGTTGCGCTTCACACGATCCGGATGCACGACGCCAAGCGCCGCGAGGCCGTAGATGGGCTCGACCGAGTCGATCGAATGACCGCCCGCGACCGGAATGCCCGCGGCAGCGCAAACGTCCTCGCCGCCGCGTAGCACCTGGGCGATCACGTCATGCGGCAGCACGTTGATCGGCATGCCCACGAGCGCGAGCGCGAGGATCGGCTTGCCGCCCATTGCATAGACGTCCGAAAGGGCATTCGTGGCGGCGATGCGGCCGAAGTCGTAGGGATCGTCGACGATCGGCATGAAGAAGTCGGTGGTCGCGACGATGGCCTGCTCGTCGTTGAGCTTGTAGACGGCGGCGTCGTCCGCCGTCTCGGTGCCCACCAGCAGGTTCGGGAAAGCGGCCGTAAGCGGCGTGCTGCGCGCGAGCAGCGCGGAGAGCACGCCCGGCGCAATCTTGCAGCCGCAGCCGCCGCCATGCGAGAGGCTCGTGAGGCGCGGCGCCGCGCCGGTTTGGGAAGTGCTTGCGTTCATAGGCGGAAGTCGTTCGCGATAAGGCGGGATAAGGCAATTGAGTAAAGCGGAATCACGCGCCCTATTATGAGCCAACGGGTCGCGATGCGCCCACCGCGGTGCCCGGCAACCCTTTCTCCTCCAGCGCGAGCAGCGCAGCCACGAGCCATTGCGGATCGTCGTGCGGCAGATCGTGTCCTGCCCACGGATGCGCCACGTGCTGCGCGTTCCACGCGCGTGCGAGCCGTGCCGAGCACACGGGGTTCACGAGACGATCGCCGCGTGCCGACACCACGAGTACTGCGCCATGCGGCACGCCTCGCGCCGCATAGCGCGCGGCGGCCCATAACTGGCGCAGCGCGTTCGCCCGGCTAACCGGTGTGCCCGCGCGGATCGCGCGCCATGCGCCGAGATCGGCAGCATGCGTATCGCGACGTTCGCAGGTGCGCGCATGGATCAGGGCCTCGGCCGGCCCCTCGGCATCGCGCCAGTCTAGCGCCACGCGCACGAGCGACGGCCAGGCAGCCGGCCGCAGGCGCTCGTAGAAGCGGCTGTATGGCCGCATGCTCGTGTTCACGAGCACGAGCCGTTCGATTTCGCCCGGATAACGCAGCGCCCAGGCCGTCGCCACCATGCCGCCCAGCGACATTGCCAGCACGCGGTACGGCGCGCGCACGCCGTGCCGCTCGATCTCGGCACGCACCGCGTCGACGAATGCCTCCACCCGGGCGGGCGAGCGTACCTGCGCTGCTGTGCCATTGCCCGGCAGGTCGATGGGCAGCACGCCGCCCGTGGCCGCTTCGAGCATCGGCACAAACGCGCCCCAGTGGCGCGACTCGCGCGTGAGACCGCGCAGCAGGATCCAGGGGCCCGCGCTCATGCGCCCGGCTGCCGGTACCAATGCCCGATCGCGCTTTGCAGCAGTTGTTGGCGCTGCGCGCCTTCGGGCAGCCAGCACCGCGCGGAATACGCGGCGCGCGTAAGGAATTCGAACAGATTCGCATGGCGCCGCAGCACGCGCGCGGTGCGATGCTGCATGACGGGATTGAACATGCCCTGGCGCGAGAAAATCTGGCGCGGGTTCTTCTTGATCCACAGCCACGAGCCGAGTTCGAGCGTGAGCGGCAGAAATACGTTCTCCGCGGGTGCGCGATCGTAGGCACAGTCCCAGAGATCGCCATGCAGCAGATACTGGTGGCTCTGCGGTTCGAAGGCATAGCCGTGATGCGGATGCGCGCGCTCGAACATCGTCTTGAGCAGGTACATCTCGGGCAGATGGCGCATGAGCTTGCGCGTGCGCGCGTACGGGAACCAGATGCTGTCGCTCCAGCCATAGCCCGAATGGCAATCGAGCGCGAAGCTGAGCGTGCGCGACGCCAGCTCTTCGTCCACGATCTTCAGGAGCGCCGCCGCCTCCACTTCCATCGGTGCGCCGCGCTTGCCCCGATACCACGGCAGCCACGAGCCCACGCGCTGGCCGCCCGCGAGGAACGGGACGCGCTCGTCGGCGTCCTGCGGCGCGTTGCGCATCAGGTCCACGCCGTTCGGGTTCGCGCGCGTGGCGAGCCACATGCCGCCCGGATTCAGGATGGGCACCATCACGAGCCGTATCGATTCGAGCTGCTGCATGAGCAACTCGTCCCAGGCCAGCCGTCCCACGAGCGCCCGCATGTAGTCGAGCACGAGTTGCGAGCCGATCCGCTCCAGCCCATGTATGCCGCCGAAAAAGCCGATGGCGGGCGCGCAAGGATCCTTCGATCCGATGCTCGCGGCGTAGAGCTCGAACGAGCGGCCGTGCACTTCCACCTCGCCCGCGCTGCGTATCGAGAGCCAGCGGCTGCCCGCATCGAGGATCGCCTTGAGATCCTCGTACTCGGCAAAGCTGTCGGGCAGAAAGCTCAGGGCCTGGCGCATCGATGCACTCGGTGGGCAATGATGGAAGGGTTGTCGAAAGGAACAGCGGCGGCACGTACGCCGCCCACAATATAGCGCCTTGGGGACGCATTGCGCATGACAGATCCGCGGCGTCACGCGCCTGTCACATGCCGGAATTCCTTCGCATGACTACAGGCTTCGGCGATGCGCCGCGTGGGCAGACCTCAGGCAAAGCTCAGGCGAACAGCGGCAGCGTCGCGTCGATCGCTTCGCCGAGCGTGTCGAACGCCGGGGCGATCTCCTCGTCAGGCACGCACGCATAGCCGATCAGCAGACCCGACGCGGCACGCGCGCGCTCCGCGTAATAGCCCGACAAAGGCCGCACGACAATGTTGCGCGCGAGCGCCGCCTCCGCCACGGCGCGGTCGTCGCAGCCCTCGGGCAATTGCATGACCACGTGCAGGCCGGCGTCGCCGCCCATCGCGGGCAGCGCGTCGCCATAGCGGCTCGTGGCGGCGTCCAGCAGCGCCTGGCGGCGCTGCCCATAAAGCCCGCGCATCTTGCGGATATGCGACGTGAAGTGCCCTTCCGCGATGAACTCAGCCAGCACCGCCTGCTGCAGCAACTGGCCCTCGCGGTAAAGCTCCGCGCTCGCGGTCGCGAAGCTTTCCGCGAGCCCCTCCGGCGCGACCAGATACCCCACGCGCAAGCCCGGAAACAGCGTCTTGCCGAAGCTCCCCACGTAGATCACCTGCCCCGCCGTGTCGAGGCCCTGCAGCGACGCGAGCGGGCGGCTGCCGTAGCGAAACTCGCTGTCGTAGTCGTCCTCGATGATCCAGCACTGGTGCTGGCGCGCGTACTCCAGCAACATGCGGCGGCGCGCGAGGCTCATCACCATGCCGAGCGGGTACTGATGCGAGGGCGTCACGAGTATCAGCTTCGGCGGCACGGCGAAGTCCCCGGCCGACGGGTTGATGCCTTCGCCGTCCACGGCGATCGGGCGCGGGTTCAGCCCCGACACCTGCAACACGCTGCGCAGGCCCCAGTAGCAAGGGTCCTCGGTCCAGATCACGTCGCCGGAATCGGTCAGCAGGCGCACGGCCAGGTCGACCGACTGGTGAATGCCGGTCGTGATGATGATCTGCTCCGGCGCACAGCGCACCGAGCGCGCCGTGCGCAGATAGTCGGCCAGGACATGGCGCAGCAGCGCGAGCCCGCCGCCCGGCGCATAGGTGAGCAGATCGGGACGCAGGCTGCGCCAGTACTTGTTGTGCAGGCGGGTCCAGACGCGCGACGGGAAGCGCGAGACGTCGGGCACGCCCGGCATGAACGCGCCGCCCTGGCGCTTCGAGACGCCCGCGTCCGCGATCAGCCGCGCGCCGCGCGCGGACAGCGCCCGGGCCGCTTCGCGCGACGCACGCGTGACGCCCTGCGTAGCGGGCCCGGCGAAGGACGCGGCAAGGCCGGTGGAAGGCGCCGCCGTTCGCGCGGCAGCCGGCGAAACGACACCCGGCGCAGCCTGGATGAAACCGGGCAAGCCGCCCGTCATCGCACTCGCGCCCTTTATTCGATCCAACCCTACGGAACCCGGTTCATTCGCCCCGACGATCTCGTCCGGCGACGTGTCGGCCACATAGGTCCCGCGCCCGGTCGTCGAGATCACGTAGCCTTCCAGGGCGAGCTGCTCGTAGACCTGGGTAACGGTATTGCGCGCGATGCCCAGCTCCGCCGCCAGCAGCCGCGACGAGGGTACGCGCGCCCCGGCCGGCAGTTCGCGCGAAAGGATGGCCTGCTGCAGCAGCCGGTGGAGCTGCCGGTACACCGGCTGAGTGCTTCCATGGTCGAGCCGTTGGGCCAGCCAGTCGGAGAGGACACTCGCTCGCATCGAATTGGCTCCCAAGAATTTCATTGAATGGCTCTGAAACTTGGAGCCAAATGTGAGTATAGTCGCTTCATCGGCCGCCTGTTGCCCGCTTCCCGCCTCACGGCGGCCTGCATACCCACCACCGATACCCAGAAATCGTCTGCGAAGGAGATGAATCGTGAAAAACGCTGAACTGGTAAGCCGCAAGGACGCCGCCACCCCGCGCGGCGTGGGCGTGATGTGCAACTTCTACGCCGCGCGCGCCGAAAACGCCGAACTGTGGGACGTGGAAGGCCGCCGCTTCATCGACTTCGCGGCCGGCATCGCCGTGTGCAACACGGGCCACCGTCATCCGAAGATCGTTGCCGCGATCAAGGAACAGCTCGACCGCTTCACGCACACCGCCTACCAGATCGTGCCGTACGAGTCGTACGTCTCGCTGGCCGAGAAGGTCGCGAAGCGCGCGCCGGGCAACTTCGCCAAGAAGGCCGCTTTCTTCACGACCGGCGCCGAAGCCGTCGAAAACGCCGTCAAGATCGCGCGCGCCTCGACCGGCCGTCCGGGCGTGATCGCCTTCGCCGGCGGCTTCCACGGCCGCACGATGATGGGCATGGCGCTTACGGGCAAGGTCGCGCCGTACAAGCTGAACTTCGGGCCGTTCCCGGCGGACGTCTATCACGCTCCGTACCCCAACTCGGTCCACGGCATCACGACCGCCGACTCGCTGAAGGCCATTGAAACGCTGTTCAAGGCCGACATCGATCCGAAGCGCGTTGCCGCGATCATCTTCGAACCGGTCCAGGGCGAAGGCGGTTTCTACCAGGCACCCGCCGACTTCGTGCGCGGCCTGCGCCAGATCTGCGACACGCACGGCATCCTGCTGATCGCCGACGAAGTGCAGACGGGCTTTGCGCGCACCGGCAAGCTGTTCGCGATGGAGCACTACGACGTCACGCCGGACCTCATGACGATCGCCAAGAGCCTGGCCGGCGGCATGCCGCTGTCGGGCGTGGTCGGCCGCGCCGAAGTCATGGACGCGGCGGCGCCGGGCGGCCTCGGCGGCACGTACGCGGGCAACCCGCTGGCCGTCGCGTCGGCGCACGCGGTGCTCGACATCATCGACGAAGAAAAGCTCTGCGAGCGCGCCACGAAGCTGGGCGACAAGCTCAAGGCCAGGCTCGACGCGATGAAGGGGGAAGTGCCGCAGATCGCCGACGTGCGCGGCCCGGGCGCGATGAACGCCGTCGAGTTCTGCAAGCCGGGTTCGAACGAGCCGGACGCCGACTTCACGAAGCGCGTGCAGACGGCGGCGCTCGAACGCGGCCTGCTGCTGCTCGTGTGCGGCGTGTACTCGAACGTCGTGCGCTTCCTGTTCCCGCTGACGATCCAGGACAACGTCTTCGACGAAGCGCTCGCGATCCTCGAAGAGTCGGTCAAGGAAGCCGTGGGCGTCGCCGCCTGAGCACGTCGAACGGAAACCTCGCTGAAGGAAACGGACGGTACACCGGCGCGCGCCGCTGTGCCGTCCACCGTTTTGGCCACACGCACATCGTTCGCATGGCTGATCAAATAAATCGCAAGCTGTCGGGAGTTCAACCATGAACCTGAAAGACGCATCGCTGCTGCAAAACAAGGCCTTCCTCGCCGGCGAATGGCAAGGGGCCGAAGACGGCGCCACATTCGACGTGACGAATCCCGCCACCGGCGCGCTGATCGGCACGGTGCCGAAGATGGGCGCAGCCGAAACGCGCCGCGCCATCGCGGCCGCCAACGCCGCCTGGCCCGCCTGGCGCGCGAAGACCGCGAAGGAGCGCGCCACGATCCTGCGCAAGTGGCACGATCTGATGCTCGAACACGCGGACGACCTCGCGCTGATCCTCACCACCGAACAGGGCAAGCCGCTCGCGGAAGCGAAGGGCGAAATCGGCTACGCCGCCTCCTTCCTCGAATGGTTCGCCGAAGAAGGCAAGCGCATCTATGGCGACACGATTCCGACAGTCGCGAGCGACCGCCGCATCGTCGTCACGAAGGAGCCGGTGGGCGTCTGCGCCGCGATCACGCCATGGAACTTCCCGGCCGCGATGATCACGCGCAAGGTAGGCCCGGCGCTCGCAGCGGGCTGCCCGATCGTCGTGAAGCCGGCCGAAGCGACGCCGTTCTCGGCACTGGCGATGGCCGTGCTCGCGCAGCGCGCGGGCGTGCCCGCCGGCGTGTTCAGCGTCGTGACCGGCGACCCGAAGGCCATCGGCGGCGAAATGACCAGCAATGCCACCGTGCGCAAGCTCTCGTTCACGGGCTCGACGCCCGTTGGCCGCCTGCTGATGGGCCAGTGCGCGCCGACCGTCAAGAAGGTTTCGCTCGAACTGGGCGGCAACGCGCCGTTCATCGTGTTCGAAGATGCCGATCTCGACGCGGCCGTCGCGGGCGCCATCGCCTCGAAGTACCGTAACAGCGGCCAGACCTGCGTCTGCACGAACCGCTTCTACGTGCACGACAAGGTGTACGACGCGTTCGCCGCGAAGCTGCGCGACGCCGTCGAGCAATTGAAGGTCGGCCTCGGCACCGAGCCGGGCGTGACGCAAGGCCCGCTCATCAACGAAGCGGCCGTGCTGAAGGTGGAATCGCACATCGAAGACGCGCTCGCGAAAGGCGCCCAGATCGCGACGGGCGGCAAGCGCCACGCGCTCGGCCACGGCTTCTTCGAGCCGACCGTTCTCACGGGCGTGACGCCTGCCATGAAGGTCGCGCGCGACGAAACGTTCGGCCCGCTCGCCCCGCTGTTCCGCTTCTCGTCGGACGAGGAAGTCATCAGGATGGCGAATGATACCGAGTTCGGTCTCGCCGCGTACTTCTATAGCCGCGACATCGGCCGCGTATGGCGTGTGGCCGAGGCGCTCGAATACGGCATGGTGGGTATCAACACCGGCCTGATCTCGAACGAAGTCGCGCCGTTCGGCGGCGTGAAGCAATCGGGCCTCGGCCGCGAAGGCTCGCACTATGGCGTGGACGACTATGTCGTCGTGAAGTACATGTGCATGGGCGGTCTGTAAAGCGCAACGGGCGCCCGCCTCTCATGAAAAAACGCCGGGGTGGCCCGAATAGCTCGCTGCCCCCCCGCGGGGTTGTTTTTTGCGCGGCAAACGCGGGGTTTTGGGCGCGCCGCCCGCCGGAACCAGCGGG